>JAFUQN010000010.1 GCA_017472365.1 Bacillota bacterium | reverse complement strand
TAATTGTCATTTATCTTTAGTTAAAATAAAATGGCAGGGAGCAAGGCAGAAAGCGGTTCGAAATGATCGATTAAAATGTGGACTTGAACAAATTGGGTGAATCTATCGCTGTTGGGAAAACTTTTTGGAGGGTTGAGCTACGAGGTTTGTACAGATTCGGACAATCAACAGGAATTGCAGAAACTATGACCTGGAGGATCGTGTATTTTTGCGGTTTGGTTTGATCAAAAGTTTCAAATACTTAGAAATAATGAAAACCCCTCAAGTCATAACTGGATAAAAGTGAAAAAAGTTGTGGCAGAACACGAAAACAATCATGAACTGTGAAAACCCAATCCCACACACCCTGAAAAAGTTGTAACAAAGAGTATAGAAATCCGTAGTCTGTGAAAACCATCCACACTTCATATTTGAAAAAATGAAAACCCGCGGCGTGCCGCGGGTTGTTTTACATATTAGTTCTTTCCCAGCAGTGTGCAGCTGAAACCGGCGTTCATGGCGGGTTCCATGTCTACAAAGTTTCTGGTATCGAAGAAGTTCTTACGGCGCATCAGCTTACCGAGAGCTTCGAAGTCCAGAGTCTTGAACTGGTGGTGGTGTACGCCCAGAAGCAGCAGGTCGCTGTCCTTGGCGGCTTCTTCCAAATCGTTGGTGATGCCGGGCTTACCGATGACGAAGGGGTCGTAAGCAGCAACGCGGACACCGCGATTACGCAGGATTTCTTCCAGATGGATCAGCGGGCTTTCACGCATATCGTCTACGTCCGGCTTGTAGGTAACACCCAGAATGGTCACCTTCGGATCTTCCACACCTTCTAAAATGGAAGCGATGCGGTCGGCAACGTGAGTCGGCATCGAGTCGTTGGTGGTACGGGCCAGATGGATCATGTTGGCCAGAGTCGGTTCTTTTTCAACAATGAACCAGGGGTCAACAGCGATGCAGTGGCCGCCGACACCGGGACCGGGCTGGTGGATGTTGACACGCGGGTGTTTATTGCAGAGACGGATCACTTCCCAAACGTTAATATTCAGACGTTCACAGATCTTAGCCAGCTCGTTGGCAAATGCGATGTTGATGTCGCGGAAGGTGTTTTCGGATAACTTGCACAGTTCTGCGGTACGGGCATCAGTTTCGTAGATTTCGCCCTTAACGAAGCACTTGTACAGATCGGAAATCTTACGGGCACATTCCGGAGTCAGACCACCGGCGATGCGGTTGTTGTTTACCAGTTCGTTCAGAATCTGACCGGGAATAACGCGTTCCGGAGAGTGGCCCACATAGAAGTCTACGCCGGCTTTCATACCGGACTTTTCCAGAATGGGAACCATCAGCGTGTCCACAGTACCCACCGGAGAAGTGGATTCCAGAATCACCAAATCACCCTTCTTCACATAAGGAAGGAGGCCTTCTGTAGCAGCTTCCACGTATTTCATATCGGAATGTTTGTCTTCGGTAATGGGAGTCGGAACGGAGATAATGAATACATCCGCTTCTTCCGGTTCGCTCTTGGCAACCAGCTTACCTTCGCTGACAACCTTCTTTACCAGTTCGGGAAGACCGTTTTCTTCAATGATGACTTCACCGCGGCTGAGCGCTTCAATGACAGCAGGATTCTTGTCCACACCGATAACATAATTTCCGTGGTCCGCAAACATACATGCTGTAGGCAGCCCGATGTAACCCAGACCGATCACACAAATTTTCATAATCTAAACCTCCTGAAGAGTTAATTGTTCTCGAAATTTCTATCAGAATCAGTTATAATACTCAGATGGGGCCTAAGGAAAGGCCATGGAAACGCGATTCACAAACCATTGAAAAACCACGATTCCATCTAGATATATTATCACACAACCAATCGAAAGTAAAGAAAATGGAAGGAATCCACACATGGATACATTGAAAAAAATAGGGAACGGTCTGATCAGCGCGGGGATTTTGCTGAGTACCGTCCTGTTTTACCACTGGTTCGTTCCTGAACTGAACGTCATTGTCAGTATCGCAGGAACGATCTTCTTTCTGACGGCTTTGTTTTTCGGACACCGCCGGACTTACATATCCTGCATGATTTTCACCGCAATTTCAGTATTGATGTTCGCCAACATCATATTCAATGCCTACTATTCCGGATATCTGACACTGGAGCTGCTGGGCTCGGCCAAGTTCCTGGGCGATGTGACCGACGTGATCGTTCTCCTGATCCGCCCGCAATATTTTGTGATATTCCTGGGACCGGTCCTGGCCTGGACCGGTGCTGTGATCCTGCGCCGCACCGCGGCAACCGCTTCCGGAGAAGCTTCCTCAGCCACGCCGGTTTTTCATAAGTACCGGAGAACCTTCGGCACAGCGGGATTGATCCTGCTGGCGCTGGTAGTTCTGAATCCGCTGCAGTTTTCGTATATTCAGTCCGTCGGCAGTACGGAGATGATCAGCTATCATCTGAAAGATATTCTGAAACATACGATCGGTTACGGTGTGGTCAGTTACGATGCCGAATTTGAAATGGATTATCAGGCGAGCGAGAGTGATCCTCTGTTTGGAATCGCAGAAGGAAAAAATCTGATCGTCATTCAGGCTGAAGCACTGCAGGATTTTGTCATCGGCGAAGAATACAATGGACAGGAACTGACACCGGTTTTGAACGAGCTGCTGAAAGAGAACACGATCCACTTTGATAATTATTACATGCAGATCGCTGCAGGAAACACTTCCGATGCGGAATTTGCCACGAATAATTCAATCTACGGAACGGGTCAGAGCTATACCTACGAAATTTATAAAAACAACGCTTTCAGGGGATTACCGTGGCTGTTGATGGAACGGGGATACAGTACCATCGCCATGCATGGGTATGAAGGGCAGTTCTGGAGCCGTGATGTGGCGTACGAAACCCAGGGATTTGAGACTTTCGTGGACAAGGACGGATTTCGCAGATACGGGACAGAGACTGCCTGGGGGATCAACGATGAAGACTTTTTCCGACAGGCCGTCAAGTATATGAAGGATCAGGAAGAGCCGTTTTACAGCTTTCTGGTGACGCTTTCCAACCATACGCCCTTTGAACTTCCGGAACAGCTTTCCACACTGGAATTGAAAGAAGAACATGTGGGAACACTGTTTGGAAACTATCTGAGAAGTGTTCACTACGCTGACAAGGCGCTGGAGGTCCTGATCGAACAGCTGAAGAACGAAGGACTGTATGAGAATACTGTGATTGCGCTCTATGGTGACCATTTCGGTTTGTCCGTTTCTGATGAAGCCAATGTGAACCATATGAGTGAGTTCCTCGGTCGAGAATATAAATTCAGCGATGCAGCCAATGTTCCGCTGATCATTCACATTCCCGGTGCAGAGGGCCTTCCGGAGACAGTCAGCGTTGCCGGCGGCCAGACGGATTTCCTTCCGACCATGGCATATTTGATGGGCTTTGATGAACTCGATACATTGTACATGGGACAGAATCTGTTAGAAACGGGCCAGGAGGGATATGTGATCCAATACCGCTATGCCCAGCCCGGAACGTTTATCACCAATGAATACTGTTATAATGCATCCACCGACGGAATTTTCACCAACGGAAAAGCGTATACTCTGGAAAACGGCGAACGGATGAAACTGACGGAAGATATGCGTGAATTGTTCCACCGGTCTCTGGGACTGGCGCAGAAGGTCCACGAAGTCCTCGATGATGATGTGATCCGCCAGCTGTATTATGCGGATGGAAAAGCCGACCGCGTTGAAACGAAACTGGTGGAGCTTCCGAAAGCTCCGGTAACGACTCCGGTCAAGCCGCCATCTCCGGCGCCGGAAGTGATACCGGAACCTGTGCTGCCACCGGATCTTGTGACGACAGGCCCGGCTGTGACGCTGCCGGAAGGGGAAATGAATGTTGAACAAAATGATAGTGGTAACAGCTCCCAGAGTGTGATATAATGATTCCGATTGTGGGAGGAATTGACCGTATGACAATGGAACGCGAAAAACTCCATATCTGGGACATCCCCGTGGACAAGGTGGATCGTGCAAAGGCCATGGCCATCTTCGATGAAATGATGGCAGAGCCGGGTTGCTCGATGATCGTAACACCCAATTCGGAAATCGTCATGAATGCATCGAAGGATGACGAACTGGCGGATCTGATCCGCGAAGCGGAGCTTGTCATTCCTGACGGGATCGGTTTGGTGTACGCATCGAAGATCCTTGGTCAGCCGCTGAACGAACGTGTGACGGGGATCGATTTTGCTGATGCGGCGCTTCAAAAACTTGCGAAGGAAGGAAAATCCGTGTTCTTCTTCGGAAGTAAGCCCGACGGCGGAAGCGGTGTCAGCGTGGCGCAGATGGCTGCTGAGAAAAAAATGGCGGAATATCCGGGACTGGTGGTCAGCGGAATGCGTGACGGCTACTTTAAACCGGAGGATGAAGATTCCATCGTGGCGCAGATCAACGCCAGCGGAGCGGAGCTCCTGCTGGTTGCCCTGGGAAGTCCGAAACAGGAGAAATTCATCCAGCGTCACCGCGGCGAATTTCAGAACGTCCGCGCGGCAATCGGCATCGGCGGAAGCCTGGATGTCTGGGCGGGAACGCTGAAGCGGGCGCCGGAGTTTTACCAGAAACACGGGTTGGAATGGCTGTACCGGTTGATTCAAGAACCGAGCAGATATAAGAGAATGGCGGCGCTGCCGCTGTTTATGATGAAAGTTGTAATGACGAAAGGGAGGAAGAAAAATGGCAATTAATTTCTAGCTGTTAGCGCAGAAAGCGGCTGACATCAGAGTTGACATTATTCGAGAAGTGCATGCTGCAGCATCGGGCCATCCGGGTGGATCGCTTTCTGCATCTGACATCGTAACCGTACTGTATTTTCATGAAATGAACATTGATCCTGCTGACCCGCAGAAGGCAGATCGCGATAAATTCATTCTGTCCAAGGGACATGCTGCTCCTGTGCAGTATGCTGCCATGGCAGAACGTGGATTCTTCCCCAAGGAAGAACTGCTGAGCCTGAGAAAGCTGGGAAGCCGTCTCCAGGGACATCCGTCCATGAAGATGCTGCCCGGTATCGAAATGTCCACCGGTTCTCTGGGCCAGGGCGTTGCTGTTGCCGTTGGTATGGCTATCGCTAATAAGCTGGATGGTAAGGACGGCCGCGTTTATACCCTGTTAGGTGACGGTGAAATCCAGGAAGGTCTGGTTTGGGAAGCAGCGATGGCTGCAGCTCACTACAAGTTGGACAACCTGTGCGCTATCGTTGACTGGAACGGTCTCCAGATCGACGGTAAGAACGAAGACGTTATGAATGTAAAGCCCATCGACGAAAAGTTCAAGGCATTCGGCTGGAACGTGATCGAAATCGATGGTCACAATATGCCTGAAATCGTAGAAGCTTTCGACAGAGCAAGAGCCTGCAAGGGCCGTCCGACTCTGATCCTGGCCAAGACCCACAAGGGTTACGGTGTTTCCTTCATGGAAGACAACGCCGGCTGGCACGGAAAGGCTCCTGGAGATGACCAGGCGAAGCAGGCTGTAGAAGAACTGGGAGGTGAATGGTAATGGCTGAAAAAATGGCTACCAGACAGGCATATGGTAAGTTCCTGAAGGAATTAGCAGTAACAAACAAGAACGCAGTCGTTATGGACGCTGACCTGTCCGGCTCCACCATGACAAAGGAATTCAAGGCTGTAGCTCCCGAACGTTTCTTCAACGCAGGTATCGCAGAACAGAATCTGTACGCAATGGCTGCAGGTCTGGCTCACTCCGGTAAGGTTGTATTCGCATCTACCTTCGCGATGTTCGCTGCAGGCCGTGCATTTGAAATCATCAGAAACTCCATTGCTTACACCAAGGCAAATGTAAAGGTATGCGCTACCCACGCCGGTCTGACTGTAGGTGAAGACGGTGCATCCCACCAGGCCATCGAAGATCTGGCTCTGATGCGCTCCATCCCCGGTATGGTTGTTGTCAACCCGGCTGACGGTGCTTCCGCTATGGCTCTGCTGAAGGCTGTTGCTGAAATGAACGGTCCGGCTTATGTACGTCTGGGTCGTGCTGCTGTAGAACCGATTTACGAAGATGATGTTCAGGTAGAAATCGGTAAGGGTATCGTCGCTAAGGAAGGTAAGGACGCTACCATCATCGCTACCGGTATCATGGTAGGCGAAGCTATGAAGGCTGCTGACATGCTGGCGAAGGAAGGTCTGGATGTTCGTGTCATCGATATGCACACCATCAAGCCTTTGGATGAAGAAATCATCATTAAGGCTGCGGAAGAAACCGGCGCTATCGTGACTGCAGAAGAACACACCGTGATCGGTGGTCTGGGTTCCGCTGTTGCTGAAGTTGTGGCTCAGAACTGCCCGGTGAAGATGAAGATCGTTGGTGTTCAGGATACCTTCGGCGAATCCGGTAAGCCCGGTGAATTGCTCGCGAAGTATGGCCTGACTGCAGAAGATCTGTGCGCAGCTGTAAAGGCATTAAAGTAGGAAAAGAATGGCCGGAGGCCGCGATTAACCGAAATCTATGAATAAACAACTCCCTCTGAGAATACATTGAACCAGAAACGGTATTCAAAGGAGGGAGTTTTTCATTGGATAGAATTCGAAATCATAAAAAGCTGGTGGCCGGCGCAGTTGTACTGGCGGTACTCCTGGGCGGTGGAGCGGCGCTGTTCGGCGGTGTTCTTGGAGGCGGAACGGATGTGGAGTTTACAGTTCTCAGTGAGGACCAGTATCCGGGAGAAATCGTCAGTCAGGTGATTCCGGAGTATCGGAAACTGGAACGGGCGCTGGCCTGTGTGGTGGGAGATCAGATTTACGTTGTGGCAACCCGCGGTGAGAAGACGTCCGACGGGTATGAAATTATGATTGATAAAATGACTCTCCGCGATGAGGATGGTACTACGACGCTGGAGGTGTATTGTAAGTTTGTCGATCCCGAACCGGATACGGCGATGGGCCAGGCTGTGACCTATCCGCTGCAGGTGGCGGTCACGAAACTGGAGACTCTCCCCCAGCAGATCTCGCTGAAAGTAGAGTATGTGGATTAAATGATGAAAAAGATAAGCGGTTGTCTGCTGAGGCGGGCAACCGCTTCGCTTTTAGTTTGGTTGGTGTGTGGCAGCTTCTTTTGTTTGGGGAAGCGGATGGCTGAAGTTGTAACAAACAGGGACAAGTTATTGTAAATGATCCAACAAATGATCGGTTGACTATGAATCGAGATAAAATGGACCATAAAGTTGTACAACTTCATGATGAAATCGTGGAGAGTGTTCCAACGACTTAAGAGAAGATAATAGAAAAAGTGAATAGAAATATATGGAAAAAGATTTACAAACCGAAAAATGGGTGATAATATATAAAAAGGAAAATAAAGGAATTTGAAGGAGGGCGAGATTTGAGGAGAATTGGGATCGTACCGGTGAGTGAAGGGGCCGGTGCGGGATTTGTGACGGCAATGGCCGCTACGGAGCTGGCTGCGTTGAGGGGATACGGCGGCGGAAATGGTGAGATCGGGGGAATAACTGTGGTGGAGCTGGGACAGGGGAATTTATTTGACCAGCTCTGCGCTGACCGCTGGTTTTGTGTCAGACAGATGGTATCGTACTGGAATTGCGTTCATGGGGAAGGACAGGTGGAACGGATCCTCAATCCGCGATGCGGTGTGAACTGGTTTCTCAGAACGCCGGAGGATCATGCGGAAGGGGATCTGGAACGAGGACGGGCTGTAAAGCTTTTATACAGTCTTCCGGGCGACGTGGCCTTTGTGGATTTTTCCTCCGTAGATGAAGCGGACATGTTTTATCTGATGGAGGATATGGAGCAGATCGTAGCGGTGGTGGATCCGATGCCGTCAAAACTTTTGGAGGGGTTTGAACGATTGTACCGGCTGAAACTTTGGAAAAAGCCGGTGACTTGGCTGATCAACCGGTGGGACGACCGGGTGGATGGAAAGGAACTGAAAAAAATAATAGGAGGTGACCGCAGCTGGGTCAGCCTCCCGGAAATACCAAGGGGATTCTTATATCAGGAAGAATACGGAAATGTGGGTTTGATCGAGCATCAGCAGATCCGGCGCATGACTGCACCGGGACTGGAAGAATTGCTCCGCCGGCTGAAACTTTGAAAAACCAAAGATGCGAACTGTCCGTTACTTCAAATCGAACTTACAGCCGGGCATCTTCAATATCCCTTTTTCTGTGACGATGAGATCCATGCGGATATCGTTTGTGTTCTGAGGAACGCGGGGGAGGACCTGAAAATCATAAGCCAGTCCAATCACAGGGACATCGGCTAAGAGACGGCTTAAAAACCGGTCGTAACAGCCTTTACCGTAGCCGATGCGGCCGCCTACCGTATCGAAAGCTACACCGGGGACGATAATCAGATCGATTTCGGAAGGATCTGCGGCGATGCAGAAATGAGGATCCGGTTCCATAATTCCCATGGCCCCCGGCTGGAGAGAATCCAGTGTGGGAACGTAATACGCCTGAAGATCCATGTAGGAAGAACCGTCGGAATCGTCGGTGCGCGTCACTGTCATCGGGAGAAGGACCTTCTTTCCGATGTTCAGACAATACTGAAGCAGCGGAAGTGTTCCGGCCTCATTTTTGAAGCTGTGGTAGAGCATGATCGTTTCGGCATCGCGAAACAGAGGGAGTGCTGCGATCTGTCCACCCATGCGTTTGGAGCTGTTTTCTACAAATTTCGGCTTCAGTTGGGAACGCAGCTGAAGCATATTCTGACGAAGTGCAGTTTTATCCATGTTTGTACCCCTTTGACAAATTTCACGTGTTCAACACGCAATTGTAATACTTTTGTAATACGTCATGTTATTTCATAAACGGTCATTTTATATTATAATATTTAATGACGCATTACGCAAATTTTTGTATTTCATTGATGAAATCTGATGATACATCGGGTAAGGGGACTGTTTATGATAGAATTTATCGACGTAACGAAAAAATACGGCGACAATATAGGTCTTGAACATGCAAATATCAAGATCAATAAAGGAGATTTCGTATTTCTTGTGGGGCCCAGCGGCGCTGGTAAATCCACATTTATCAAGCTGATTTTAAGAGAAATCCAGGCGGACAGCGGTAAGATTCTGGTGGACGGAATGGATGTGACGAAGATTTCCAACCGTCAGGTACCGGAACTGCGCCGTACCTGCGGAATGGTGTTCCAGGATTTCCGTCTTCTGCCGAAGAAGACCGTGTTCGAAAACGTGGCCTTTGCCATGGAAATGGTAAAGTTCAGTCAGAGAACCATCCGTCGTCAGGTGCCGCAGATTCTGAGCATGATGGGGATCAGCTCCAAGGCGGACAAGTATCCGGATGAACTGTCGGCCGGCGAACAGCAGCGCGTAGCGATTGCCAGAGCGGTGATCAATAATCCGAAGGTGCTGATCGCGGACGAGCCCACGGGGAATTTGGACCCGGACACTGCCTGGGAAATCATGAAGCTTTTGGAAATGATCAACCGCAGAGGGACTACCATCGTGATGGTTACCCATGCGAAGGACATCGTTGACCGGATGAACAAGCGAGTTGTTACCATTGAGAAGGGCCACATTGTGGGCGATGTAACGGAAGGAGCGTACGTGATCCATGAGAACTATTAAGTACGCATTGAAACAGGCCTTTGTGCAGGTCTTCCGTAACAGAACGATGAGTATCGCTTCGATTTTCTCCATTACGGCGATGCTTCTGATTTTGGGTTTATTCTTCATTCTGGCTGTAAACGTGGGACTTGCCACGGAGAGTGCCAAGGATAAATTCGATACGATCCAGATCTATCTTCTGGATGAAACCACGGTGGAAAGTGCCAATGATATGATTTCCAGCCTGAAATCCATGAATGGCGTGGATGATGCGGTGTATTTCACCAAGGAACAGGCTATGGAAGAGTTCAGGGTCAGCTGGGGAGAACAGGCGTATCTGCTGGATACATTAGCAGAAAATCCGCTGCCCAATTCCATTAAAGTGACCATGAACGACCTGACACAGGCAGAAACGGTGATCCAGGTTGCCAGAACCTTCGCAGGTGTGGAAGATGTACCGGATTCTCAGGAGTTCATCGATCAGGTGCTGCGGATCACGGACGGAATTCAGAAGGGTGCCATCGCCATTATCGTGTTCCTGGTCATCGTATCGGTGGTCGTGGTATCCAATACGGTAAAGCTGACCGTACTGGCACGCGAACGTGAAATCAGTATCATGAAGTACGTCGGTGCAACCAACTGGTTTATCCGCGGACCGTTCCTGGTGGAAGGGATGCTGATCGGCTGTCTTTCTTCGCTGGTGTCCGTGGGACTGATCATGGCGGTCTATACAAAAATCGTGGAACTGGTGGGACAGAGAGCACTGCTTCTGCTGTCCACATCCCTGGTACCGGCGGGCTTCCTGACCACGCACCTGTTCGGTGTGTTCTTACCGCTGGGGATCAGCATCGGTGCCATCGGAAGTATCATTTCCATGCGCCGCTTCTTAGATACGTAACTATCTGATAAATTAAGGGGGATACAACGTGAAGCACGGGGGAAGATTTCTTATATTCGTTCTGGTCATGATCCTGGCGATTTCGTTCTGGACGGCCGGACTGGGATATGCGACCAATAACCAGCAGAAGCTGGATCAACTTAATAATAAAATCGACGATACGGAAAAACAGCTGAGCGACGGGAAGAAAGAGTCCAAGTCGCTGGCGGCTGAAATCGAAAAGCTGGAACGTCAGATCAAAGCGAAAGAAGCGGAACTGGACGATATCCAGGGGGATATTTCTGCGACCCGTTCTAAGATCGGAACAGCTCAGGCGGAAATGCAGCAGGTCCAGGAGCAGATGACCGAACAGAATGAAAACATGAATCAGCGTCTGAGAGCCATGTATAAAAACGGCAATACCGGGATGCTGGAAGTTCTTCTCGGTTCGGAGAATCTGAGTACGTTGGTGACCAACATCGATATGGTATCGAGAATCTACGACAGCGATACGGAAGTTCTTGAAACCATGCAGGAAACATACAATAAGATCGAAGAACAGAAAAAACAGCTGGAAGCTCTCAGTGCAGAACTGAAAGCGCAGGAAGCTTCGGCCAAGGCGAAGCAGGACGAAATGGAAGCTGACCAGAGCGTTATTTCCAAAAAGAAGTCCGAAGTCGACAAGGATAATAAAGAACTGGAAAAGATGCTGGATGAATTCCAGGCAGAAGCCGATGCTCTGACCAAGGAAATTCAGGGATTACAGTCCACCGGAACCAAATATACCGGCGGGAAAATGACCTGGCCTGCGCCCGGGATCACCAGAATCACATCGGAATTCGGAAACCGTATCCATCCGGTTTTGAAGACAAAGAAGTTCCATGCAGGTATGGATATTGGATGTCCCACCGGAAGTAAGATCGTAGCGGCTGCCAGCGGAACCGTTCTGAAAGCAGCTTACAGCGGGACTTACGGAAACATGGTCATGATCGACCACGGCGGCGGGATCGTAACTTTGTACGCTCACAACAGTAAGCTGCTGGTAAAAGCGGGAGACAAAGTTTCTGCCGGACAGCAGATTTCCGTATCCGGAGCAACCGGCCGTGTGACCGGACCGCATCTGCACTTTGAAGTCCGTGTCAATGGGAACTACGTAAATCCGAAAAATTATCTGTAAAACAATACTGATACGAAACATTGGAGGGTCATCTCAACGCGGGGCGGGCGCCCTGGTGAGGGCCCTCTTTTCATAAAAGTGAGAGGAATTGGAATGATGAAGGAATGGATCTATCCGGAAGAGGATGCCTTCGGAGAGTATAAAGACGCGGATCAGATCGTGGCCGATATTTTAAAACGGCGCGGAATCGAAGATGCGGAGCAGCTGGTGGAGTTTCTCAGCGATGCTCCAAAGCTGACCCATGATCCGTTTTTAATGAAAAATATGAAACCGGCGGTCCTGCGCATTGTCAAAGCACTGCAGAACAAAGAAAAAATCTGCATCTACGGTGACTACGATGCGGACGGCGTCACGGCCACATCGCTTCTTCTGACGGTATTTGCGCGGCTGACCCGAAACATTATCTATTACATCCCGTCGAGATTTGATGAAGGATACGGCCTCAATAACGAGGCAATCCGGCTAATTGCCGGACAGGGCGTCAATCTGATCATCACAGTGGACTGCGGAAGTGTTTCGTGCGAGGAAGTGGAGCTGGCGAAAGAACTGGGTGTGGACGTGATCGTTACGGACCATCACAGCACCAACGGCCGTCAGACCGTGGATACGCTGCTGCTGAATCCGAAGCAGGATGACTGCGGATATCCTTTTAAAGAACTGTGTGGCTGTGGTGTGGCGTTCAAGCTGGCTCAGGCGCTGCAGAGAACGCTGAAAAAGAGCGACGGAACACCGGCCATCGATAAAAATCTGTTAAACAGCCTGTTGGATCTGGTGGCTATCGGTACGGTGGGAGATATCGTGGCGCTGCAGGATGAAAACCGTACGCTGGTAAAGTACGGTCTGAGAATCCTGAACCGGAACCAGAGACCGGGGCTGAAGCACCTTTTGGAAGGCGTAAAGCTGCAGGCTGGCCAGATCAGTGCGGAAAATGTGGCGTTTATCATCGTACCGCATTTGAACGCTGCCGGACGCATGATGTCGGCCAAGACCGGTGTGGAACTTCTGACATCGCAGATGGCCACGGCGGAAGAAGCCAAGCGCGTTCAGGAACTGGTCAATGCTCTGATCGAAAACAATAAGCAGAGAAAAAAGGTCCAGGAATAAACGTATAAAAAATGCATGGAGATTCTGGAGGAACGGCGGATGACGGAGATGGAGGAAGAACTGTTCCACGTCATTGAAGCCAGAGATGCCCACGAGGGGATCACAGGGATCGTTGCCGGAAAAATCAAAGATGTCACAGGTCGTCCGACCATTATTGTGACGCCGTCGGGTGACGGATTTTTAAAAGGGACCGGACGCAGTATTCCCGGACTCAACTTGTTTGAAATGCTCAGTAAAGTCAGTGAACTGTTCGAACGGTTCGGAGGCCATGCCGGTGCCTGCGGATTTTTGATGCGTGAAGAGCACCTCGGATCTCTGAGAGATGCTATGAATACCCAGGTGAAAACCATGATGGAACTGGATCCGTCGGTTCTGGTACCGAAGCTGCGGATCGATGCTGTGATCACCGGAGAACAGCTGACCATGGAACTGGTGAAAAAGCTGCAGATGCTGGCCCCCTTCGGTCAGAAAAATCCGAAGCCGGTGATTGCCATTAACGATGTCTGTATCTCCAATATCAACTACATGGGGGATAACCGTCAGCACGTCCGCTTCAAGGCGCAGACCGAGGAAGAAACGACATTTGACTGTATCTTGTTCCAAAAAGCGCAGGAGATGGGGGACTTCCTCTTTGAAGAATCCTTCGTGAGTCTGGCCGGAAGCGGTGAGATCAACAGCTGGAATGGTACGGAACGACTGCAGTTCCAGGTGAACGACATCCAGTAGATATGATATAAAAAGTGTTTCAGAAACGAAAGGATGGAACTATGGATAAAAAGAGCAGGATCATAACGATACTGGTCAGCATCATCACAGGGATGGTCATCGCATCCGTACTGTTCGCCGGAATCATGGTGTTCAGCGGCTATGGGATCATCAATAAAAAAGGCGCGGAAGAATACCAGTATCTGAAAGAAACCTACGGATTTGCCGAAGCTCTGAAAGATGTGGTGAAGGATCAGTATTATCTGTCTGTAGATGATGAGAAAAAACTGCTGGACGGAATGTACAAGGGCCTGGTGGAAAGTCTGGATGACCCCTATTCCGAATATATGACTGCAGAGGAATTTGAAGAGCTGTACAATCAGCTTCAGGGAAATTACTGCGGTGTCGGCGTGACCATGTCGGCGAACGAAGACGATCTGATCGAGGTCATTTCGGTCACCGACGATTCTCCAGCAGAAAAAGCCGGAATGAGAAGCGGGGATCTGATCCTTGCAGTGGATGAGGTGACTTACACCGGAAGCCAGTTGTCCGAAGCTGCAGAAAATATCCGCGGCGAGAAAAACACAAAGGTCACTTTGACTGTCATGCGCGGTGAAGAGATCCTGACCTTTGAAATGACCAGAGCGGAACTGACGGACATGACGGTATATCCGGAAATCAAAGAAAAGAACATCGGGTATCTGCGCATCAGCGGTTTTGAGGCGAACACCGGAAAGGACTTCGCAGAAGAACTGAAAAAGATGGAAGAAGCCGGTGTGGACGGCCTGATCATCGACCTGAGAAACAATGGCGGCGGAATCGTATCCAGCGCCGTGGAAGTTGCCGATGAACTGATGGATGCGGCAACCGTCGTCTATGCGGAGACCAGAAGCGGTACGCGTACGTATTACAAGACGGAAAACGGAAAGACTGATTTACCGTACGTTCTCCTGGTAGATGGCGGATCGGCCAGTGCAGCGGAGATCCTGGCGGCAGGTGTTCAGGAATATGGCGGGGGACTGGTGGTGGGTACCCAGACTTACGGAAAAGGTGTGATCCAGACCACGCAGACATTGATCAACGGTGCTGCACTGAAGCTGACTACGATGCAGTATTACACTGCTTCCGGAAAAGAAATTCAGGGCGTGGGAATGACGCCGGATATCGTGGTGGAGCTGACCTGGGACGATGTGGATGAAAACGGATATGTCATCGACCGTCAGCTGGAAAAGGCCATGGAACTGTTTGAAAAAGTGGAATAAGAAGGACTACTGCGGAGAACCGCAGTAGTTTTTTTTATGCTTGGAATTAAAGAATTTAAAGCACTGGCCGGAGATTGTCCTTGATAGAGCATTATTGATTTGATAGAATGAATTTAGGAATGTTTCTGAATTATTGCTCAATACCGGCGCGGTATTAGCACAAATACAAGGAGGAAAATGCTATGAACACGATTTTTTACAATGGTGTCATTAAAACTCTGGATAACGCATATCCCGAAGTAAGCGCGATCTGGGTAAAGAACGGAATCGTCCTGAGAGCCGGAAGCGACGAAGAAATCCTGGCTCTGGCCGGTGAAGACACCAAGAAAGTTGATTTAGGCGGAAAGCTGGCTCTGCCGGGTTTCTGTGATACACATATGCATCTGATGCATTTCGGCGTATTCTCTCTGAGAATCGACATGGGTCAGGCTACCTGCTACGACGACGTGGTGGAACTGATCAAGGCTGACGTTCCCAAGGCTAAGGAAGACGGCCGCTGGGTACTGGGCTGGGGCTGGAACCAGACTTACTGGACCGGAACCCAGAAGATGCCGGACCGCCACGATCTGGACGCTATTTCCACCGAAGTTCCCATTTATATGCAGAGAGCCTGCGGACACATTTCCTGTCTGAACACGAAGTCTCTGCAGGTTTGCGGTCTGTGGGACGAAGATCCGGCGACCACCAAGGAAACCATCGACTTCGGACCGGACGGTAAGCCCAATGGTTACGTTCGTGAAAACAGCTCTAACGTGGCTATGAACGTATTCCAGAAGTACAACAAAGAAGAAATCAAGAACATGCTGGAAACCGCTTGTCAGAAGGCTCTGGCTAAGGGTATTGTTCAGTGCCATACCGACGACTTCAACATCATCCAGGAAAACGACCTGAAGCTGAATCTGGAAGCGTTCAAGGAACTGGTGGAAGAAGACAGACTTCCCATCCGTGTTTACGAACAGACCAGATTCCAGACCATCGACCAGATGAAGGACTTCCTGGCTCTGGGTTACAAGATGAAGGATAAGATCGGCCGCTTCAAGTTCGGTCCCGTTAAGCTGCTGAACGACGGTTCCATCGGTTCTCACTCCGCAGCTCTGAGAGAAGAATACAAGAACGATCCCGGCGTAAAGGGCCTGAGCCTGTTCTCCGATGAAGATCTGTATGAAATTTACTCCCTGGCTCAGAAGAACGGCTTCGACGTAGTTACCCACTGCATCGGCGACGCTTCTCTGGAACAGGTACTGCGCACCGTGGAAAGAGTTATCTACGAAGATCCGAGACCGGACTGGAGACACGGCGTGATCCACTGCCAGATCATGGACGCAGAACAGCAGGAACGCTTCAAGAAACTGAACATCGTTGCTCATGTACAGCCCATCTTTGTTAAGTCCGACTCCAATGTTGTTGATGACTGTGTCGGTCCTGAACTGGCAAAGCAGTCCTACAACTGGAGAAGATACATCGACCTGGGCGTTCACCAGTGCGGCGGTTCCGACTGTCCGGTTGAACCCTTCGATCCGCTGCCGAACATCTACTGTGCAGTGACCAGAAAGGGTTCCAATGGCCAGCCCTGGTATCCGGAAAATGGTGTTACCGTGGATGAAGCTGTCAGAATGTTCACCACCGAAGCTGCTTACGCATCCTACGAAGAACAGGAAAGAGGTACTCTGGGCGTAGGTAAGTACTGCGATATGGTAGTTCTGGACAAGAATATCTACGAAATTGATCCGGATGAAATCAAGGATACCAATGTTATTATGACCGTAATCGACGGCGAAATCGTTTTCGAAGCATAGTCGATTCAATATAAGGAGGAAGAAAGTATGAACACAGTATTTTATAATGGCGTGATCAAGACCATGGATAACGCATATCCGGAAGTAAGCGCTATTTGGGTAAAGGACGGCGTGATCCTGAGAGTAGGCTCCGACGAAGAAATTCTGGCTGTTGCGGGCGAAGAAGCTAAGAAGGTAGACCTGGAAGGTAAGCTGGCTCTGCCCGGTTTCTGCGATACCCACATGCACATGCTGTTCTACGGATCTCTGTTACAGAGAATCGACATGACCGACGCTAAGACTTGGGAAGAATGTAAGGGCTGGCTGGTAGAAGATGCTGTAAAGGCCAGAGAAGAAGGCCGCTGGGTTCTGGGAAGAAGCTTCAACCAGGACTACTGGACCGACACCAACAAGATGCCGGACCGCTTCGATCTGGATGCTATCGCTGCTGACGTTCCCATCGCTTTAGTAAGAGCTTGCGGCCACATCGCTTGCTGCAACACCAAGGCGCTGGAACTGTGCGGCCTGTGGAATGAAAGACCGGAAACTACCAAGGAAACCATGGACTTCGGCGCTGACGGTCTCCCCAATGGTTACGTTCGTGAAAACACCACCGCGATCCTGACCAAGGAATTCGCCACATATGACCTGGCTCAGACCAAGGCTCTGCTGAAGCAGGCTACCCAGAATGCAGTGAAGAAGGGTATCGTTCAGGCTCACACTGACGACTTCAACCTGCTGGTAGAAGGCGACCTGAAGCAGAACTTACAGGCTTACAAGGAACTGGTAGAAGAAGGCGAACTGCCCATCCGTATCTATGAACAGATCAGATTCCAGAACAGCGCTCAGCTGCAGGAATTCTTCGACATGGGCTACAAGATGAAGGACAAGATCGGCCGCTTCAAGTTCGGTCCCATCAAGCTCCTGAACGACGGTTCCTTAGGTGCTCATTCTGCAGCTATGAGAGAAGAATATAAGAACGATCCCGGCGTAAAGGGTCTGTCCCTGTTCTCCGATGAAGAACTGCACAAGATCTATGAAATGTCTCAGAAGAACGGTTACGACGTAGTTACCCACTGCATCGGCGACGGTTCCCTGGAACAGGTTCTCCAGACTGTAGAAAAGGTTATCTACGACTATCCGAGAGTAGACTGCAGACACGGTGTCATCCACTGCCAGATCATGGACGAAGAACAGCAGGAACGCTTCAAGAAGTTCAATATGATCGCTTACGTACAGCCGATCTTCGTTAAGTCCGACTCCAACATCGTTGACGACTGTGTAGGTCCCGAACTGGCGAAGCAGTCCTACAACTGGAGAAGATACATCGACCTGGGCGTTCACCAGTGCGGTGGTTCCGACTGTCCGGTTGAACCCTTCGACCCGCTGCCGAACATCTACTCCGCAGTTACCAGAAAGGGTTCCAATGGTCAGCCCTGGTATCCGGAAAACGGCGTAACTCTGGACGAAGCTATCAGAATGTTCACCGTAGAAGCTGCTTATGCTTCTTATGAAGAAAATGAAAGAGGTACCCTGGGTGTAGGTAAGTACTGCGACATGGTAGTTCTGGATAAGAACCTGTATGAAATCGATCCGGACGAAATCAAGGATGCTAACGTAATCATGACCGTTATCGACGGCGAAATCGTATACGAAGCATAATATATTCAATGCACGATCGAGAAGCTGCCGCGAAATCCGCGGCAGCTTTTTTCCAACTATCGACGCAGCAACCGGCCCGCAGGGCCGGATTGCCGGACAATCAATCTGACAAACGAGGAGGACAATATGGATACTATTTTTTATAACGGAACGATCAGAACTCTGGACAAGGCATTTCCGGAAGTCAGCGCGATCGCAGTGAAAGACGGCGTGGTAATTGCTGTGGGCAGCGATGAAGAAATGCTGGCTATGGCCACCGAAAACACCAAGAAGGTGGACCTGAAAGGTAAGTTCGCACTGCCCGGTTTCGCTGACAGCCACATGCACCTTCTGATCTACGGGACCTACACCCAAAGAATCGATATGACCAATGCCAAGACTTATGCAGAAATCAAGGAATGGTGTAAGGCTGACGCTCCCAAGGCGAGAGAAGAAGGCCGCTGGATCCTGGGAAGCTGCTTCAACCAGGACTACTGGACCGACACCAATAAGATGCCGGACCGTCACGATCTGGACGAAATCGCAGACGACGTTCCCATTTTCCTGGAAAGAGCCTGCGGTCACATCTGCTTGCTGAATACTAAGGGCCTCCAGGTTTGTGGTCTGTGGGATGAAAAGGAAGAAACCACCAAGGAAACTCTGGACTTTGGACCGGACGGCCGTCCCAACGGTTACATCAGAGAAAACACCAGACTGGTTCCTAAGGGCATCATCGAAAACTTCTCCATCGAAGAAAAGAAGAACATGATCGCTACCGCTTGTCAGAACGCTCTGAAGCAGGGGATCGTTCAGGTACATACCGACGACTTCAATGTAATTGGTGACAACGATGTAGAAGAAAACCTCCAGGTGTTCAGAGAACTGGACGAAGAAGTAAGACTTCCCATCCGCATCTGTCAGCAGAGCCGCTTCCTGACCGCTGCAGGTCTTCAGGAATTCATCGACAGAGGATATAAGGCCGGAAGCATGTACACCAAGCACTTCAAGTTCGGACCGATCAAGATCATGGCTGACGGCTCCCTGGGCGCACGCTCCGCAGCTATGAGACAGGATTACGCCAACGCTCCCGGCGAACGCGGTCTGTTACTGATCCCCGACGATGAAATCAGAGCAATCTACGAAATCGCTCACAAGAACGGTTTCGACGTGGTCAACCACTGCATCGGTGACGCTGCTCTGGAACAGGCTCTGGACGCCATTGAAAATGCGATCAAGAAGTATCCGAGAGCTGACTGGAGACACGGTATCGTACACTGCCAGATCATGGACGAAGCTCTGCAGGACAGATTCGCCAAGATGAACGTTCTGGCTTACGTACAGCCCGTATTCGTTAAGGCTGACTCCCTGGTAGTAGACGACGCTGTTGGTTCCGAACTGGCGAAGCAGTCCTACAACTGGAGAAGATACATCGACCTGGGCGTTCACATGTCCGGCGGTTCCGACTGTCCGGTAGAACCCTTCGACATTCTCCCCAACATCTACTACGCTGTAACCAGAATGGGCTTCAGCGGAAAGCCCTGGTACCCGGAAAACGCAGTAACTCTGGACGAAGCGGTAAGAATGTTCACCGTAGAACCGGCTTACGCATCTTACGATGAAGCTACCAGAGGTACTCTGGGTGTTGGTAAGTACTGCGACATGGTGGTTCTGGATAAGAACATCTACGAAGAACCCATCGAAGAACTGCTGAACACCAGCGTTCTGATGACCATCGTCGACGGCGAAATCGCATACGCAAAGTAAAGAACTGACGAGGGCAACCGGCCCTGCAGGGCCGGTTGCCGGTAATTGCGGAGGAACGATAGGATGAATAAGATTTATTTTAACGGCGTGATCAAGACTTTGGATGAAGCGTATCCGGAAGTCAGTGCGATTTGGGTGAAGGACGGCGTTATCGTTCGCGTGGGCGATGATGAAACCATCCTGGCATTAGCAGAAGAAGAAACCGAAAAGATCGACCTGGAAGGAAAGTTCGTTCTTCCTGGATTCGTGGACAGCCATATGCACTTATACATGGGCGGTGCTTTCTCCAGACGTATCAACCTGGATCCGGTGAAGAGCTGGGCGGAAGCTGTGGCTCTGATCGAAGCAGCGCTTCCCAAGGCCAGAGAAGAAGGCGGCTGGGTATTGTGCGGACGCTTCAACAACGAATATTGGTCCGATACCAACAAGGTTCCTGATCGTCACGATTTGGACGCTATTGCGGAAGACGTTCCCATCTTCATGCAGAGAGCCTGTGGCCACATGTCCACATGTAACACCAAGGCGCTGCAGATCGGCGGTCTGTGGGACGAAAGAAAAGACACCACCAAGTACACCATGGACTTCGGTGCCGACGGTCTTCCCAACGGTTATCTGAGAGAAAGAACCACTTCTGTTCTGTCCAAGGCTTTCATGTCCTTCGGTGTTAAGGATATGAAGACTCTGATCATGGAAAGCTGCGAAACCGCGCTGAAGAAGGGCCTGGTCGGCGTTCATTCCCACGACTTCAACATCGTCGGTGAAGTGGGAGAGGGCGACCAGCAGATGGTATTACAGGCTTACAAGGAATTGGTGGAAGAAGGAAGACTTCCCATTCGTGTATATCAGCAGTGCACCTTCCGTACCCATGCGCAGATCGATGATTTCCTGAGCTGGGGCTACAAGCAGAACGATAACATCGGCCGCTTCCGTTTCGGACCGGTGAAGTTCGTGGCTGACGGTTCCCTGGGATCCCACTCTGCAGCCATGAGAAAACCCTACAAGAACGATCCGGAAATGATGGGGATCCTGAATCTGTCCGATGAACTGATCCTGGCTCTGGCAGAACAGGCAGCAGCCGCAGGCTTCGACATGGTGGCTCACTGCATCGGTGACCGTTCTTTGGAACAGGTGATGAACGTATTCGAATACACCACCAGAAAGTATCCGAGAGCCAATACCAGAAACGGTATCATTCACTGTCAGATCATGGACGCAGAACAGCAGGATAAGTTCAAGGAAATGAACATGGTAGCTTACGTACAGCCCATCTTCGTCAAGTCCGACGGTCTCGTTGTAGACGACTGTGTGGGCGAAGAACTGGGTAAGCAG
>JAFUQN010000099.1 GCA_017472365.1 Bacillota bacterium | reverse complement strand
TGAGGTACTCCGTATCCAACACTGCTGAATACGGTGACTACAGAACCGGTCGTCGTCTGATCACCGAAGAAACCAGAAAGGAAATGAAGCAGATCCTGCGTGAAATCCAGACCGGTGAATTCGCAAGCGAATTTATCCAGGAATTCAATGCTGGTGGTAAGGCTAAGTTCCTGGCAACCCGCGCTGTAGAAGCAGCTCATCCGATGGAAAAGGTTGGTAAGGAACTGCGTGACATGATGTCCTGGTTAAAGAAGTAATATTTTCTCTCACTAAACTCGATCATTTGGGCTTTTAGCCTTCAGGCCTTGAGGCTTTTGGACTTCGCGCGAACTCGCTGCGCTCAAACAGCGCGCTCCGTGAACCAAAAGCCTTTCGCGGCCTTCGGGAAAGCCCTGCGATGATCTCGCAATCGTTCGAGAAAATGTTACTTCTTTTTTCACTTTATTAGAGGGAGAGGTAATAACAATGGCATTGAGAGATGAAATGACATTAAGAAGTGATAATGTAACAAAAGGTGTGGAACGTGCTCCCAACCGAAGCCTGTTCTATGCCATGGGTTATACAAAGGAAGAACTGGACCGTCCGCTGATCGGTGTGGTTTCTGCTAAGAGCGAAATCGTCCCCGGCCACATGCATCTGGATAAGGTTGCGGAGGCTGTAAAGGCCGGTATCAGAATGGCTGGCGGTACTCCCATCGAAGTTCCGGCTATCGGTGTATGCGATGGCATCGCCATGGGTCACGTGGGTATGAAGTACAGTCTGGCCAGCCGTGAACTGATCGCTGACAGTGTGGAAACCATGGTAATGGCTCACGCCTTTGATGGCCTGGTACTGGTTCCCAACTGCGACAAGATCGTACCCGGTATGGTAATGGGTGCTGTTCGTCTGAACATCCCTGCAGTGGTATGTTCCGGTGGTCCGATGCTGGCTGGTCTGGTCGATGGTCAGAAGACCACTCTGTCCAAGATGTTCGAAGCTGTCGGTGCAAGAAAAGCCGGCATGATCAACGACGAACAGCTGGAAGACTTTGAATGTAACACCTGTCCGGGATGTGGCTCCTGCGCAGGCATGTATACCGCTAACTCCATGAACTGTCTGTGCGAAGCCATCGGTATCGCGCTGCCCGGTAACGGTACGATTCCGGCTGTTTACAGCGGAAGAATCGCCCTGGCGAAGCATTCCGGTATGGCCATCATGGAACTGGTGAAGAGAAACATCACCGCTAGAGACATCATCAATGAAAAGTCCATCCGCAACGCGGTTGCCTGTGATATGGCTCTGGGATGCTCCTCCAACAGCGTACTCCACCTGCTGGCAATTGCCAACGAAGCCGGCGTGGATCTGGATTTGAACATCTTCAACGAAATCAGCTCCAAGGTTCCCAACCTGTGTCATCTGGCTCCTGCAGGTCCCACTCACATGCAGACTCTGTATGAAGCTGGCGGCGTTGCTGCAGTCCAGGCAGAACTGGCCAAGGGCGGCTACATCGATACCAGCCTGATCACTGCTACCGGTAAGACCGTGGGCGAAAATATCGAAGGCGCTTATATCAAGAACACCAAGGACATCCGTACTTTGGACAATCCCTACAGCGAAACCGGCGGTATCGCTGTTCTGTGGGGAAACATTGCTAAGAACGGCTGTATCGTTAAGAGAAGCGCTGTTGCTCCGGAAATGCTGGTTCACTCCGGTCCGGCCAGAGTCTTCGACAGTGAAGATGATGCCATCGAAGCGATCTACAACGGTAAGATCGTGGACGGTGACGTTGTGGTTATTCGTTATGAAGGTCCCAAGGGCGGTCCCGGTATGAGAGAAATGCTGAATCCCACCAGTGCACTGGCTGGAATGAAGCTGGATAAGACCGTAGCGCTGATTACTGACGGACGTTTCTCCGGTGCAAGCCGCGGCGCATCCATCGGCCACGTATCTCCGGAAGCTGCTTCCGGCGGCGAAATCGGTCTGGTTCAGGAAGGCGATATCATCGAAATCAACATTCCGGAATCCAAGGTCAACGTTAAGGTCAGCGACGAAGAGCTGGAAGCTCGCCGCGCTGCTTACGTTCAGCCGGAACCGAATATCAAGACCGGTTGGCTGGCTCGCTATGCGAAGCTGGTAAGCTCCGCCGACAAGGGCGCAATCATGCTGTAAGCGAAACGATATGAATAATAAAAGAGGGTCGAACGTTCGAACCTCTTTTTCGTTGCGTGAATACCTCGCGGCTGCGGGGCTTTTTTTTATTTTTTGAACATGGTGACAATGGCCACTAACATGACGCCTAAAAGAACGATGTTCAGAATATTGGCCGGGATGGAAACCGCCAGGCTGGTACCGATCAAAGCACCGAGGGAGCCGAAGATCACGGTGCAGAAAACCTGCTTTCTGTGGTAAACACCGCGCTTCAGAACGTTGATTCCACCAGACAGCGGACACAATCCGGCAACCACCAGAACCAGTGTCAGGGTCACGATGGGAGACAGGCCTAAAATCAGGAACATGGCTGTCCAAGTGGGTTTCATGGGAATACCGAACATGTTGATAGCGCCAGTGGCGAAGCACAGCGCCGCGGCCAGAATCAGTTTACCCATGGGGAGAGAGGCTGCAGTACCGGCCACACCGGCGGACACTACAGTCTTTACGATGACCAGGACGAAGGAAGCGATGAGAGCCACCTGCATGATTTTACGGATTTTAGCGCTGTCGAACTTTCCTACCAATCGGGAACCGGTAAAGCTTCCGGCCAGGACACAACCGCCGCAGGCAACCATCATCAGCGGATCCAGCGGATCTCCGGATTTCAGCAGCGAGAAGCCGATGATTGCCCCGGGAACCAGCCCACAGGCAACCAACGTCCCCGGAAGGACCTTGTCATCGCCCAGCTTAGCGTATTTGAACAGCAGGGTGTTCTGGAGATAGTCGGAAATCCCAACGCTGGCGATGATGAAAATAATGGTTTCCATGATGGCCAGGAAGGGAAGGGAACCCTGTTCGCTGCGCATGATGTCACGATCGCGGCGAATCAGGTATAGAATCGCAGCGCCGAAGATGAATCCGGCGGCCAGGAATATGTAACTTAAAACTTGTTGAAACATGGGGACTCCTTTAATTAATGATTCACCACAAACACTTCCAAAGGAAGGGGATTGTAATCCTCGTCCAGTTCATTGGAAACGCTGATCATTTCCGGACGGATATCCAAAGCATCGCATAAGGCCAGACCGTGCTGATCGAGGTCGAATACATCGCTGGCAGCGATAGCTCTCACAACAAAATTCGCCGTTTCGGGAGAAAGATAATTTCCGTCTTTGTCGATGATTTTGTAGATGAAATAGCCGGAATGAAGGGCGACGAGGCATTGATCGCATTCGTCAACGGAGCCTCCATTGTAAGTTTCTACATACACAGACTGAACTTCGGTGGCTACATACCCGCCCTGTGCGATGAGTATACCTTCAGTCTTTGGATCAATATATTTTCCTAAAATACGCATAATACAAATTCTCCTAAATATAGTGATGCGAGTGTTGAGGTTAGAGCATGGTTTCCATGAATTCATCCTTACCGTCAGCGCGAAGGACGAATACGCGATTATCATCGGTGATGATTAAAAGGGCTTCGGCGGCGCCGTTTTCCGTGGAAGGCCAGTCTTCCATGTGAGCAAAGCGACCGATGCTGGCGGGGACCGTGATCACACCTGGGAAGTCAAAGATCTCTTCTCCGCGTTCCAATTCTACCACGGTCTGGAAGAAAGGCTTCATGTGACGCTGCATGATGCTGGGGAAGGTGTTGACTCTCTTCTTCAGGCTTGTCCACTGTTCTTCTGTGTACAGCTGGAAGCCGTAGGGCATCCCCACCGCCAATCCCAGGAAACGACAGTCATTTAATAATTCCTGTGCTTCTTCCGGGACCTCTGCCTCGATGACTGTCTGGATGAGTTCCTCCGGTTCCAGTTCAACGACAACGTTCTGCACTACAAATTTCAAATCATAAATCTTCATTGTCATATATCCTTTCATTTCATCTCTTTGATCAGAGCACGAATCTCATTGGCGATATCCATCCCCAACGTTCCACAGTCGATCACATCACGGTTGATCAGATAATTACAGATTTGATCTGCATCGGTTTCAGGGTGATTCTGGTACATTAAATCGATGCCCATCATTTTTTCTGCTAAACGCTCCCAGCCTACGATACGGCTGTTCAATGGAATTCGATCCCAAATCTGAAGACAGAGCA
This sequence comes from Bacillota bacterium, assembly GCA_017472365.1. GTDB lineage: Bacteria > Bacillota > Clostridia > Peptostreptococcales > Anaerovoracaceae > RGIG446. The sequence goes on along the minus strand of JAFUQN010000099.1, from coordinate 20,386 downwards.
GTAAGCTGCTTTCTGTCAGCTTCTTACAATCTAACGCACGCATCACGATTTCGCGGATTTGTCCCATATCGTAATTGCGCTCTGTCATAAACCACCCATAAAACCGAGGATCCAATGGCTCTTTTCCTTCCCATTTCTGAAGCTGTTTTTCACAAACTTCATGGATACCGTCCAAATCACCATTCATCATATCCTCTAAAAACGGATTGTAATTATTGTTTTCATTCCAACGATCCGCTTCTTTCAAGGCATTTTCACAACATGCCCGGTCGCCCAAAAGGGCATATCCAATGGCTTTGATACCGGCCGCCTGAGCTGCCAACATCGGCGAATGCAATACCCGAAGCTGTTTTAATGCTTGTTCCGCCTGACGCACGGCGGAGCTTGCCCAGAAATCCTTCTGATACAGCCTGTTCCAGGCTCGGGAAAGGCAACGCCCTGCACAGTTGGAATATAACTGCGCATGGATCAAAGAACCACCGGTACGACAGAGCGATTCTGCTTTCTTCCGCAATGCAGTGCCAGGCAGGAGCTGATTCCAAATTTTTTCCATTTCCGCAGGATAACGTTCCATCCAAAACAGAAGCTTATCCAGCGATTCGATGGCCACCATATCATTTCCGGCATCGATCCGTCGCCAGTGACATCGAGCTAAAAAGCTCAAAACAGAAAGTTCTTCACTTCCTCTGACCTGTTCCAGAATCAATTCCAGCTGTTCTGTCAGCGCCCAGCCGGCTCCGTCCTTCACATCCTCCGGTCCGTTCTTCTTCAGTAATTCCCGGAACAGTTTCCAGACAGCTTCCCGATTCTTTCCCTGAAAGGCATCGTTGTTGATTGCGTCGCTCAACTCTAAAGACACGTCTGTATTATCCCATACGATTTTTTCCGAGCGGAAGGTTCGTTCATCCGGCAGGAACACGTCCGCCGTTTTCTTCATTCGGGCTACATGGATTCCTTTCGCCAGAACAAGCTTATCAAAACGACCCACACCCTGTTCCGGAACCAGAACACCTGCCAGCAAAATCTTCATAAGCATGGGCTGGATTTCTTCCATGGTCCAGTACTTCCGCTTCATAGGTAATCCGCAAGTTACGACAGCCAACAGCGCCCGTTCTTCCGGCGCCAACATGGCCATTCGCTCCTCCGGATCCGGCGCCGGAGGGAAGCGACCCTCGGAGGCGTCGATTGCCAGAGAGAAGAGGCGGACGATCAAGTCGATCAAGTCGTCTTCGGCGATATTTTTGTAAATATGGCTGATGGTTCCTTTGTGCATGGAGGCCAGCTGCTGTAAGACCAGCTGCGCTTCGCTGCCTTCGTAACGGCCCCATTCTTCGTCGGGGTTTTCCTGGGTCAGTTTCCAAAGTTCCATGTCCTCTTCCAGAGAGAGACAGGCTCTGGCCACGTCCAATCGAAGCTCCGGTCCCATGGTTCCGTCTTCCAGCGTATGGAGCGCATCCCGCATGGCTTCCTTTACCAGCTCGCGGCGCTGATCACTATGTACATTGGCCAGGATCACTTGGGCATATTCGTAGTAATTTCCGCCCCAGCGACGCAGATGACGTTCTGTGGAATCACTGTTCCAATAATAATTCTTATTCAGAAGTAAGGCACGCATCAGAAGCGTATAAGGGGGATCGCCTTCCGTACTTCTACGGTTTTTCGTGCTTTGACGAAGGGCAACCAAAAGCCCGTAAAGGGAAAGGGGAGGTTCATCACGCTGGACACCTTCCGATATCTGACGCTTCATGGATACAGCTCCGCGTACTTTCATGCGCTCCGCTTCTTTGGCTTCTTCCCGCGCCTGTTCCGTCTGGAGCGCAGCCTTTTTGTTGATGGGAGTAATACCGTGTATTTTCAAAAACAATTTGACCGCGGCCCGTTCTCTGTCGGAAAGTTGGATCACTCCCTGCCAGAGGTTCAGCTTTTCCAACTGTTCCGGTGTTTCCAGATCCAGGATCGCCTGGCCCGGTTCGCAGATCCCAGTTTCTTCTTCGGCAGCCGCCAGCGACAAGTCGCTGCCGTTTCGCAGCTGCGCGGCATATCTTTTCGCAGAATCGGCATTGGTGTTACAAAGTCCGTTCTTGCGCATTTCTTCGATTTTATCAATGAATTGCTGTTCGTTCATATCGTTCTCCCGGACGCGCTGCGTCCTGTTACAATCTACATCTATTATAAAGCCTTACCCCTTCCTTTGGCAAGCAGTCGCCTTACGGCGACCGCATTCTTCCGCCGAATGGCGGCTGCCCGATGGGTCATGTATGTCCACCGGGCAGCAATCTATATCAGAAGGAGGCGAAGATATAAGCATCGAAAAAACTAAATCCACATTTTACAAAATTCTAAACCACAAAGATGCTTATCCTTTTATTCCACTGTTATAAATGGAAGTTTTCCCAATGATTCTGGATCTGACGATAGAGTTCTTCAGATCCCTGTTTCAAATCCAGACCTTCGTATCCGTGGAAGTCACTTCCGGTGGATTCCACAAACCAGAATAATTTTGCTAATTCTTTCTGGCGCATCACCACATGGGGAGGATAATCTCCATATTCTGTCTCCATACCGCCCCGGTGCTTTGCGCAATACCGAAACCGTTTCAGTAATTTGTACTGGCGGATCTCATCCAGTCCGTAATATGGAACATGGGCCAGAATCGGAATTCCTCCTGCAGCGACGATTGTAAAGACCACTTCTTTCAAAGGTGGATATTTCAGAAACCGGTTCGAAGGGACGTAAGCGGGGGATCCGGATTCTTTTCCCAGATACCTGTCATAAACTTCGCGCATGGTCTTTGCGTATCCGCGTTCGATGAGGATTTCGCCGATGGCGACGCGGCCGATGTGAAAAGAGTCCGGGTTGTGCGCCTTCAGTTCCTCCAAAGTAATTTTAATTCCTTCCAGTTCCAGACCATGAAGCATAGCTTTCAAATATTCATCACGGTTCTGATGGACTCGGTTCACAAGGTCCATAATAATCGGATCATTCGGATTGATGCGATATGCGATCACATGAATTTCGCACAGAACTCCATCGATTGTTTCGTTGGCACTGAATTCAGCGGAGCTGATCACATCGATTCCATGATGTTCCGACTGTTCCAGATAATCGGGGTTTGTGACATTATGATCGCTAAGTGCCAGGTGGGTGATCCCCATGGCTTTGGCCCGGAGAATTACCTTCTCCGGAGTCCAAATGCTCATGGCGTCACTTCTGTTGGTATGTACGTGCAGGTCGCAAAAACCATCTTTCTTCATCAGATCTTCATATCTCATTTAAATACCTCCTCGGGGATCAGATCTAAAGGATCTGTCCAGTCTGCGAATTCATAACCATCGTCCAGTTCTTCTGCCTGATCAAAGTTGAGGATCTTTGTTCCACGGATCGATCCGTACAGTAAGATGGCCAGGCCCGCGGTTACGCAGATGATCAGGCTTCCTAAAAGTGCTGCCGAAAGATGGACAAGATCTGCGAATTTCATGATGAGGACGATAATTCCCAATGCACCGGTAAATCCCACAGGTGCAGCGGCTAAGCCCGTTCCCAGTCCTTTCAGAAAGCTTTCTTTATCGGCTACAGGAATTCTCTTGTCCAGAGCCTTCTTAACACGTCTCTGTTCACTGCGCAGAACCGTCTGATTTTCGACCAGGTTGAACTGACCTTCTTTCAGGCTTCCCATCATTTCCACCATGTAATTCAGGCGGCGGAACAGGGCATCGTTGGCTTCGGATTTTGTATCGTCTTTTTCTCCGTCAACCGGCTCTTTCGCAGAGCCGGTTTCTTTCAGCGCATTGGGACAGCTGCTCATGCGGATGTAATCCAAAGCAGCTAAAAGTCTCATTTCTTCAACCAGTTCCAGGCCTTCTTCGGATTCCTGCTCGTTCAATAATTCTTCGATCAGGTGTAATTCAGTCATGTAGTTTTTCATTGTTGTTACCTCCTTCATACAAATTCATAGATGTTTTTGTTGCGTTCTTTGAACTTTTCAAAGACCTTCTGAAGCATGTCGTCGTCCAAAGCTTCACAGTTGATGTGATCCGTATCGACACCGCCCAATTCCAGGATGACCACGTCTTCTCCATCTTCATCTACGTTTTCGGGAACGGTTTTCCCGAGTACACGCGGATATGGTGTCGGATATAATACGATGAACCGCCGTCCTTCGCATTCAACCTTGTCCAGCACTTCAAAGCGGTCCAGTTTTCCTGTCGTTTCATTGATCAGGAAGATGTGAGGAGCGCTGTGGCGCTCCAACACATTCTTAAGTTCTTCCACCCGTTCTTCGGTCAGTTTTCTTTTCGTCATGATCAATCACTCTCCACTTACACTCTCTTCATGATAATGGTCTGATTTCCGGTGTTATCTTCCGTCCACAGATTGATTCTGGCTCCGGCCTTGGTCTTCTGTCCATGATCTACGTCGAGAACCAGCTTGGGGTTGGCCTTGTTACGAATACGGACACCTCCGGAGACCTGTTCGATGGACCAAAGGGATGCGTCATCATTGGTTCTCCAGTGATGTAAGGATACCTGCTGGCCGGCCTTGGCAGCAGCACCGTACTGAGCATTTAATGCCAGATTGGGTGCATGTTTCGGACTGATTCTGTAATAATTACCAATTTTTGCAATTGTCCAAATTTCGTTGGCCTCACCATTCCAGTTATCAATGACACCCTTAGCCTGGTCGGCGATCTTACAAGCGTACTGGATGTTGATGCAGTGAGTTCCATTGACCATCAATGCCCAGGTACCGGAGTAATCATTGTTGTTGACCGGTGTAACGATATGACCACCGCTGACCTTTTCCATGACTAAGGTCTGGTTTCCGGTATTATCGGCTGTCCAGAGGTTGATTCTTGCGCCGACCTTGGTCTTCTGTCCACGATCCACGTCAACAACCAGCTTGGTGTTAGCCTTGTTTCTCAGACGGATTCCTCCCTTGACATTTTCGATGGACCAAAGAGAAGCGTCGTCGCCTTCTGCCCATGTGTGGAGAACGACCTGCTGACCAGCCTTTGCAGATGCGCCGTACAAAGCATTCATGGCCAGATTTGGTGCGTGTTTCGGACTGAAACGGTAAAAATCTCCGTACTTATATACGTGGAAAACCTCGTTGTCTTCATAGTTCAGGTTGTCTACCACGAAAGCTGCCTTACCGGATGTTTTATTGGCGAACTGGATGTTGGCCACATATCCGTTGGCGGTCTTCAAGATATATTCACCCAAGTATTCACCCTTCGTTTCTTCGATCAGGTCAGTGGTAATGGTGTTTCCACCGCCGTTCATGTCCTGATTTCCCTTGTAGAGACGGAAGACTTTGAAACTATCTTTGGTATAAGCTACTTCACGATTGATTCCGACGCTTGTCTGAGAAGCTTTCTTATAGTTCTGTTCAATGACAGTAACACCATTGGTTCCTACTGACTTGATGATGAACCAGTGACCGCCGGTTCCATTGGAATTCAGATGATAACCAACATCACCGGGCTTTGCATCACGGACATTGATGGACTTAAAGGAGTATCCTTTGGTAGCGGACAAGGGTGTACATCCTTTCAACATATTATAGGGATCCACACCAAAGATGGTCTTGTAATAACGATCTACGTAAGCAGCACAGCTGTAAGTGCTGTCGTTATCGTGATTTCCTACTGCATAATACGCAGGGACACCGTTAAATGTATCTACTACGGTCTTTCCCTGGCTGAAGTCTACTTTTCCAACTCCCACGTTGGTCAGGTTGGCGGTGTTGACTACAGACAAAACATTTTTGTTACCAGTCAGATTTACGGGCTGTGTGGTTGTGGTGGATAACATGGTGGGAATACCTACCAGGGACATCTTCGGAATCGAAGCACTGAGGCTCAGTGCAGATACGGGAGATGCAGTGGCGCCAGCGATGGTTGCCACAACTAACATAGTGCTAACGGTCTTCTTCATTCTGGGGTTTAATCTGATCATTTTGTTCCTTCCTTTCATTTGTACATAAGTTACAATTCATATTTGATATAGCTTACAGTTTGTCATTTTCTGCGGTCTCTCTGGGGAGGTATAACATACATCCTCCGAAATTCGCTGGTCTCTCAAATCTGTGGATAACGACGTCGCCTTCCTCATTGGAGATTTCAATTCGGTACTCGGGGACCTCCTGGCGGTCGTTGGTGATCATCTTCACCGTGGCAACTGCCATCAAGCTGGCTGCAATCAACACCGCGCATACTACCTTTGTCATCTTTGGTTTGTTCATTTTCAAGTCTCTCCTTCCTTTGAGAACCCTGTGTTCTCTTTACAGTTATACTTTCTCATTTTTTTGTAATCTGTGATATAACCTCGGAAGGGTTTTGGGAGTCTTCCGGACGCTTTGAAATTCTTCCATTTATAAAATAATTTTCTTCCAAAAATCTTCCGAAATAAAAACGTTTCCTCACCTCTTCCATACCAAAAGAGTCGTATCTTGCACTTTTTCATTGATTTTCCGAAGGAACTATTATACGATTACGTCAAGGATAGTGACGAAAAGGAGACAGCCATGATCTATGCAGATACGATTTATGTAAACTCAAACATTTATACAATGAAGTGCGAAGGTGATAGAGCGGAAGCGATTGCCTGTAAAGACGGAAAAATACTCGCGATCGGATCAGCGAACGATGTGATGATGTTCGCTGGCGAAGCGACTGAAATCATTGACCTGGAAGGAAAAACGGTGATTCCAGGGATTGTGGACAGCCATGCCCATTATTATCTCATGGGTAAGTACAAGGTGGATTTGGATCTGCGCGGTAAGAACCTCGACGAAATTGCAGAGATGGTGAGAGAAAAGGCGAAGGCAGTTCCTGCGGGGACATGGATCGTAGGCAACGGCTGGATCAATGGCTTCTTTCCGGATGGCGCATTTCCCAACAAGAAGATCCTGGATGAAGCGGCTCCGGACCATCCGGTCTTTCTGCAGAGGGGCTGTGGAAACGCTTACTGGTTCAATTCCTATGCAATGAAGCTGGCGGGGATCGATGAAAATACGCCGGATCCCAATGGAGATTTTCTGCGGGATGAAGACGGCAACCTGACCGGTGTGATGCTGGGCTGGACTGCGGAAGCGATCGTGCGCCTGATTCCTGATTTCACAGAAGAACAGTATCGGGATATTTTAAAGAGTGCGGAAGAGGAATTCACAAAGTACGGGATCACCAGTGTCAGCGATGACGGAGAAGGAGCCTTTACCATGTTTGGATTCGGAAACGGCCGCATGGTAAATGATGTGATGAAGAGTCTTTATGAACGCGGCGAATTGAAAATCCGTGTTCACGAGGGGATCTGTGCGCCGCAGAAGGAATATCGCTGCGAAATGATGAAATATGGCCCTGAAATCGGATATTTCAATGACCGGTTCAGCTGCCGCAGTGTGAAAATCTGGCCGGACGGAACGAGAGGTACGCGTACGGCGAACATGCTGGAACCGTACAACGATGTAAACCAGACGGGGAAGCAGTATTACAGCGATGAAGATATGATCCGCATGTTCCGCGAACACGACGAAGCCGGATTCCAGACGGTATGTCACGCCATCGGTGACGGTGCCAATCAGCAGATCATGGATTGCTATGAAGCGGCGTTCGGCGAGGATGATACGAAGGACCGCCGGTTCAAAATCATCCATTTCCAGTTGACACGGCCGGAAATCATTCAAAAGGCCATCAAACACCATATCATCGGAAACTATCAGTTCGGACAGTTCGGTGAGGATCTGGAGGGTGTGGAAGAGTCTGTCGGTGAAAAGCGGTTCTGTGACGGTTATGACTGGAGAGGTATGATCGATGGCGGCGGTCGGATCTGCGGAAGCTCCGACAGTCCGTTGGACAGTGCAAATCCCTACGAATCGCTGTATGTTGGAGTGACCCGGACCAGCCTGGACGGTAAGAATGAAATCGAGCCGGATTATCCGAAGAAAGCACTGACCAGATATGAAGCGTTGAAAGCCTACACCGCAGACGGTGCGTTTGCGCAGATTGCAGAGGATGTCAAAGGTACGCTGGAAGTCGGAAAATACGCAGATTTCGCGGTTCTGGACAGGGACTATTTCAACTGTCCGGTGGAAGAAATCAAGGAAATCCAGGTGTTTCGGACTGTGATCGCAGACGAAACAGTATATATGAAATAAAATGTGTGTGTAATCTAAGGGGGAGAGAAGCATGGGGAGAACAACAAGAGAAGAACACAGCCGGATCTGTGAACAGTGCAAAGCCATGGAACGTGAGCTGGAACGGCTGAGAGCAGTTTTAAACGATGCAGAGGATCAGGTGAAACAGCTGGAAGTCAAGATGTTTCCGGGCCGGACACGCATGTTGAAGAACGCTGCAGAACGTGAAGCTGACGCCAGAGCGGCCTACAGTGAAGCACAGCACCGTCTGGACGACATTAAACGTCAGGAACGTCTTCTGCGTATGAAAATGCGTAGGGAAGAAAGTGAGATTTCCGTGGATGATATTCCGGAAGTCAGCACCATCGGTGAGGTCAGCGGAATCGTGGACGATGCCGACGTAAATGACATTCCGGACGTGGATGTGGAGGATATCCCCGAGGCAAACATCGATCACGTGGTGATCGATGAGGATAAACCGACGGAAGATGAACCGCCGAAGGAGGTTGCCGAAGAGCGGAAGCGCGAGGAAGTGAAGCGCGAAGCGCAGCGTCACTGCGAGGAAAATCACGTTTACGAAGAACGAAGCGAGTCCGGTTGGTTCCGTTACGAAGAACAGAGTTCCAGAGAACGAGCTGAAGAACTCGGCGAGGATATCAAATACGAATTGGCAGAGCAGGGAAAGAAGCTATGGGGACAGGCGAAGAAGGCCTGGCGCGTCCTGAACAAAATGGATGTACCGGAGGACGAGTCGCTTCGACTGGAAATCATGACTGAAATATACGAAATTGAAGGGGTACTGCGCGCAGTTCGTGACAGTATCGGGACTGTGAAAGTCCTGGGCGCACTGAAAGCTACCAATGAGCTGGCAAATCTGAAACCGAAAATTGTCCGCTTATCCAATCTGGTGGATACAGCACGGATGGAATGTCCGCAGATTTATTTTCCGGAAATCACAATGTTAGATGCCGACGGGTTTTCGTTGATGGAAGATGTTTTGGCGAAAAAAGGAACAGAAAATCAGTCATCCACTGTTTTAGAAATCGACCAATTCCTGATATTGCTATCTAAGCTGAAGGCTGCAGTACATAAGATGCCGGAACGTGCGGGCGTTGTGGACCAGCTGTAACAGAAGAAGATCGAAAGGAGCCGAAAGAATGAAAGAAAAATTGAAGCAGAATTTGATTTTACGGGCAATCGCCTGTGGTTTGATCACGTTCTCTGTGATTATATTGGTTCCCATTATCTTCAGACCGGGAGTTCCGGATTTGATTTGGGGTGCATTCCTGATTCTGGTTCCCGCTGTCCTGGGCGTGGTACTTTTGTGGAAGGTGGAGCGTTATATTCCGTTGTATGTGATTTTAGGTGCTGCGATAACGTACGCTTTATTGATTGTGTTAGCAAGATTTGTGGATGGCCTTTGGAGTTCCAATATTGATAGTGCCCTGGGCTGGTTCAGTTACATCGGTTCTACATTCCCATGGCCGGCGGTGATTGCAGCGATCCAGTGGGGCGGATTGACGGTGATTCGGAAAATCCGAAAGTAAGAAAAATGGGGGATGAGAGATATGAAGTTTGAGACAATGACTTTACGGGAATTGATGGAGGCTTCCGAACGGAAGAAGAATTTACAGTCGCGACTGGAAAATCTGACGTGGCGCATACAACAAAAAGAGCGTCATTGTGAAGATTTGAGGATCCAACTGGAACAGGAAGAGGCCGATGTTCTGGAGTTACAGACCGGTGGGATCCACGCGTTTTTTAAAACTGTTTTTCGCGACAAGAATGAAATTTTGGAACGGGAGCGGTTGGAAGCTGCTGCCGCCGGGGCCAAATATGAGACCGCAATGACGGATTTGGCGAAGATGAAGGAAGAGCAGAGTTCCTGGTCACAGGAGCTGACTTCGTTGCAAGGCTGCGAAGAAGTGTTTCAGACGCGTTACGAAGCTCGAAAGGCCGAACTGGAACAGTCCGGCGACGAGGCTGGGAAGACGATTCTCCAAATCGAAGAGAAGATTTCCAAGACCAAAGGTCGTCTTCGTGAAATTGCAGAGGCAATCCGCGCTGCAGACAGCGCGCTTTCCCAAGCAAACATGATTCAGGATTCCCTTCGCAGTGCAGAAAACTGGGGGACCTTCGATATGTTAGGCGGTGGGTTGATTGCCAGTGTGGCGAAGCGTGATCACATCGACCAGGCGGAACAGATGATTCCGGAGCTGCAGAGACGATTAAATCGACTGAGAGATGAGCTGGATGATGTCAGCGTCACATTGAATCACACCATCGATCACAGTGAGTTCTTGCGGTTTGCGGATTGGTTCTTTGATGGGTTGTTTGTGGACTGGATGGTTCAGGACAAAATCCACGATTTTCAGTCGGAGATTTCGTCCGTTCAGAGCCGTGTCCGTGGGATCCAGACCAGATTGTCGGCTATGAGAGAAGAAACGGAAGAAGTAATAGAAACACTGGAACGGGAGGTTCGGGATAGTGTCATTACTGCATAAATAAAATACAAGAAAGCCCCTGCAGTGATGCGGGGGCTTTTTCATATATTCCCTTTTGATTGTTTAATTCGGCAGGTCATCCGGATAAAATGGATAGAACTGCAATGCATCCTGGATCAGTTTGAAGGTACCGCTGCGATTGAACGAATCCATTCTGCGACCTTCCTTTGCTGTGTTTACAGGATACTGGGCCCATTTCATTTGATGAGTGTAATTGATCCACGAATCCAGGATCCAACCATCATTGACTTCTTCAATCGTATAGGCTAGATAACCGCGCTGGCGTTCTCCCTCCTTGGGGAAGGAGAAGTCGGCGAAGAAATCGGTGGAACTTCGATCTCCGAAGAAAATCGACGATGAAGTATAGGTCTCATAACCCATGAAGTAATAAGGGGACGTGTAGGTCTGTCCATCCTTATCGTAACGGACATGTCCACTAAAGTCGCTGATGGTTCTCCAGCCTTCATCCAGTCGGTCGGTGGGCCATAACTGGATGGATTCAGTGCCGAAGAATCCGGGATCCACATCCCACTGGAAGTGGTGGATGAGCTTCCACTGTTCCCGTTCGCCGGCCAGTTCCACACCGATGGACGTGATCCGCAGTTCTTTCACATCATAAACTGTCTTAGTTGTGGTTTTTGGCTGTCGAGGATCATCTTCCACGTGAGTTACCCAGCGACCCGGATTCACAGGATACAGTTCCGATTTGGACAGAACGCGGACAGCGCCTTCACAATCCAGAATGTCCTCGTCGGACAGGTCTTCCAGCGCACTTTCCGGGAAGCCCAGCGCCAGGAGCTCCTCTTTCACCGCAGCGACTTCCGGATTGCTGGAGGGCGAAGCGGTTGCCCAGCTCATGGGATATTGGTCGAAGAACAAATAGCCGTAGGAGATTCCGACAGCCAGGATCCCGATGATGGCCAGGACGGCAGTCCGGTCGGAACAACGAACCGGAGAAGCTTTGATGGTGTAACCGGCTTCGTCTAAAATCCGTGACAGCTTCCAGAGGCTGCGGAGGATTGCGATGTAGCCAATGATCATGGGGATCGCGATGAACCAGCCGCCCACGGGAAGGAGGACTGCCCAGATGCAAAGTAATGCGTACCAAATCAACAGGGCAACCGCGCCTTTGGCGCTCCTCGCCAGCCCGGCCTTTTCCTGAACCGTGAGGATTCCTCGCCAGAAAGCGTGGAACAGGACGAAGACCAGGACCAGGTTCAGGGCGGAGAGGATGTCCGCGAATGTGGTTTTATAGAATTCAGTCTGATAAATCGTGGCATTGATGATCAGCAGGATCGTATTGAGGCCGAGACGCAAGGTAGCAATCTGGTAACATCTGCGGAACCACTTGTTGTCGGCGCTCAGTGTCCGGAAGCCCAGGAACATCAGGACCAGACCAGTGGCGGTCATGAAATAGTTGATCAGACCGAAGTTCAGGGTCAAGGTGGTGAGTGCCATTCCGGTGAGGATCCGGTTCAGTGCCTTTCGCCAGGGAGTGATGCTTTGAATCACATCTTCAGGCGGCGGTGTTTCAGGGAGGTTCGCTTCCAGGAGGGCATCAAAGTCCAGTGCGTCGAAATCGATCTTAGTCATGGAACACACCCCCTTCCAGCTTTTTGCGCAGTTTCTGTTTCAGACGGTAGAGGCGGCCTTCCACGGCCCGCTCGGTCATACCAAGCTCTGAAGCGATCTGTGCAGTGGATTGTTGATAATAATATTTTCGGTAAAATAAGAGCCGGTCGCCGTGGGGAAGATTGTCGATGACCTTCGCCAGAGCGGCCTTTTGTTCGGCGCGCAGAACCTGTTCCTCCGGACTGGGTTCTTTAGACGGAAGCGCTTTGACTTCATCCAGATCGGACAGATCAGAGGTTTTGAGATTCTGTGTGCTCTGGCTGCGGATCTTGTTCAAGGCGGTGTTTCTGGCGATGGCTGTGAGCCAGCCGGTCCAGCTTCCGCGATGGGGATCGTACTGGTCGATTTTGTCCCAAACGCGCAAGGAGATTTCCGAGACACATTCTTCCCGGTCGTGGGGATCGGTCACAATGGGAGCGACGATGTAATGGAACAGCGGACTGTAGTGAAGGATCAGTTCTTCCAGACCGGTTTCGTCGCGATTCTGTATGGCCAGTATGATTTGACGTTCGTCCATGTCGTCGCCTCCTTTCTTCACAGAAACGGTGATCTGGGGAGAAGGGACGTCTCCGCGGATTCGCAACTGTGATAGTTGTTCTTACTTAATTATACACAGGTTTTCAATAAAACCCACGGAGAAAGTAAAAAACTGCCGAAGGTAACTTCGACAGTTTTGATTCAATTATTCTTCATCCGTCCAGATGTATCCGCCGCCGATGTCCACATAGGACGGAACCAGTTCTTCAAATTTGGCCATAGCAGCCACTCCGGTACAGTGACAGACACCGGAGATGCAGAGGTCTTTGGAATTGATGTAGTCGATGGTCTTTAAGATACGAGGTTCTTCGGACTGAACCAGATGGGTCCCACCAAAGACAGCGTGGATCTTTTCGCCGGGGAAGCGTTCTTCAATGGTACGAAGGATGTTCATGATCCCGTTGTGAGCACAGCCGGACAGGACGATGAGACCCTTCTTGGAACGAATCACGCAGATCTGTTCGTCGCGGAAGTCGTCCAGAACGAACGTTACCGGATCGATCTCCATGGTGGAAGAAGGATGGGGCGGCTCGTTTTCCAGATCGACGGGGAAGTTGCCCACCAGATAAATATCAGGAGCCACTTCAAAAACATCGTCGGATAACATGCGGAACTGTTTGTATCCATTCTGGTAGAAATAATCCGGACTCATTACAGGGCCGATGAATTCGATTCCGCGCTCGTAGGTGGGATTATTCAACGGATCCAATCGATGATCCCACCACTTCTTCCGGAAGTAACCGGTGTGAACGTAGACGGGAACGGGCTTGTAGCCTTTTTTTACATAATCCAGAAAACCGCCGCTATGATCATAGTGATTGTGGCTGAAAGCGATAGCATCCAGGTTCGACAGGTCGATCCCTAACTTCTCTGCGTTTTTCATGAACAGGCCGGTTTCACCCATATCCAGGATCATGTGGAAGCCGTCCTTTTCCACGTAGACGGAAAGGCCGTGCTCCTGCTTCAGCTTCTTATCCAGCGCATGATTTTCCAGTAAGACAACAAACTTCATATCAATAATCTCCTTTCGGCACCGATTATGTGTTCTCATTGATTACATTATACATCGAACAGGGGCCTTTGGAAAGGCGAAAGGCCTGTTCTTCACTGGGCTTGGTCGCCAATGCTCTCTGGCATTAAGATATTTTTCTTAAGCAGAATTCTTTTTTCCGGGACGACAAACAATTTTGGAAAACGAGAAAAATCATAAAGTAAGAAAAGATATTCTCCGAGTTACTTTTTCTGGATTCGACCTTCTTTTTTCTCTGAAGAAAAAAAGAAGAGGCATCCGGGAAAAAAGAATGGGAACCACTCACTTTAGGAATGCCCATTGGAAGATATATCGTGTATTTTACTAGGTTACAGGTCGTTTTTTTCGGGTGGGAATGGAATTTTTCTTTTGTGGAAAATAATGAGTTTGATCAAGAAAAACGGAAGCGACGGACCTAATCCCCGTTGATAATTTCGTCTACAGCAGAGACGTGCCTACCCTCCGTTGGCAACCCGCCTCTAAAGGGGCGGGTTGCCGGAAGAACGGATAAAAAAGAAGCTCCCGCAGGGGAGCTTCCTTCGTTTCAATGCATATTACTAAAGGTGTTAATTATGAATTACTGAATGTTTACGGTTCTCTGGAAGGTGTCGATCCATTCGCCCTTAGCTTCGGTGATGAATGCTTCGTCGAATTCCTTCAGAGCCAGCATAGCTTCTTCGCCGTATGCCAGGTAAACCTGCAGTTCTTCGGACATGGTAGCGTTCTTGTGAACAGGAGCTTCGTTCATAGCTTCAGCAACGATGTTCTGAGTAGCTTCGGAGCACATGTATTCTACGAACAGCTGAGCCAGTTCGGGGTTCTGACAACCCTTAACTACGTTGATGGTAGCGGGAGCAGCGAAGGAACCTTCCTTAGCGTCAACCCACTTCATGTCCAGACCAGCGTCGATCAGACCAGGCATGTTGATGTCCATGAAAACGGTGATGGAAGCTTCACCGGTGGTGAATGCGTTAACAACGTCGGAGGAAGCCATGTAGTAACCAACGATGTTGTCCTTCTTTTCCTGCATCAGAGCCATAGCAGCGGAAACGTCTTCCTGGCTGCCGCCCATAGCTTCAGCCATAGCAACCAGCATGTAGGGACCAGCGGTGGAAGTCATGTCGGGCAGGATTACCATACCGGCATACTTGTCATCGAACAGATCCTGGTAGGAAGTCGGTGCTTCCAGACCCTTTTCTTCTAAAGCTGCAGCGTCATACATGATACCGTAACGGCAGGTGGTGATCACAGGACCGTAACCTTCAGCATTTACAGCGAAGTCATACAGACCGTCCAGGCTGGTAACAACTTCGGTGTCGATCTTTTCGAACAGACCTTCCTGGTTACCGATTTCTGCGAAGCTCTTGGTCAGCAGAGCGATGTCAGCGGTGGGAGCGTCCTTTTCAGCCATCAGCTTGTTCAGACGGTCGCCGTTACCGGAAGTGGGGTCAACGATGATGGTGCAGCCGGTTTCTTCCATGAAACCTTCAGCAGCCTTCATCAGACCAGCTTCAGCCCAGCCCCAAGTTGCAACAACTAATTCAGCTCCTTCGTAGCTAACTTCTCCACCCTGTTCTTCGGTTTCGCCGCCACCGCAGCCAACCAGGGAGAAGATCATCACCAGAGCCAGTAAAAGTGCTAATGTCTTTTTCATTTTTACTTTTTCCTTTCTTTCTCTTCTTTTAGATATGTTTATGCATTGTTTTTATATACACAGAGTCTGTCCACGGGAAGGTGTACAAGTAACGGCTTTCCTGCTTCCAGCTCTATATATTCATCCGCAGCGGGGTAGATCACTTCATCGAAGCATCCCGCAACTTCCAGACGGGTGGTGTGACCCTTGTAAGTGGCCGCCTGCATGGTGCCTTCCACCACGTTTTCTCCGGCTTCCTTCACCAGTTCCATGTGTTCGGAACGGGTTGCCAGGGTAACGGAGGAGCCAGGTTCAATTCCTTCCGCAGCTTCTGCAGAGACCAGGATGGTCTTTCCGCTGCAGGTCACCGGACGCTTTCCGTCGCGAGCTTCGCCGCCCATGGTTCCCTTCACGAAGGTGGAGAAGCCCATGAAGTCAGCAATGAATTCGCTGTTGGGCTTATCGAAGATTTCGTAGGGAGAACCCACCTGTAAGATCTGACCGGCGTTCATGACGATGACGCGGTCAGCCAGAGATACGGCTTCTTCGTGGTCGTGGGTAACGATGATGGTGGTGATGGCCAGTTCCTTCTGGATACGCTTGATTTCCACCTGCATTTCCACACGAAGCTTAGCATCCAGGTTGGACAGCGGTTCGTCCAGAAGCAGAATGGAAGGACGGGTCACCAGCGCACGGGCCAGGGCAACTCGCTGCTGCTGGCCGCCGGACAGTTCTCTCGGATAGCGCTTTTCCAGTCCGTACAGCTTGACCAGATTCAGAATCTCGCTGACGCGCTGTTCGATTTCTGCCTTGGGCAGCTTCTGCAGCTTCAGGCCGAAGGCTACGTTTTCAAACACGGTCATGTGAGGGAACAGAGCGTAGTTCTGGAAGAAGATCCCCACGTTTCTCTTGTAGGGAGGAATCTTTCCCATTTCTTTTCCGGCTACGAAAATGGAACCTTCGGTGGGTTCGGTAAAGCCGGCAATCATGCGCAGCGTGGTGGTCTTACCACAGCCGCTGCCGCCCAGCAGGGCGATCATTTCACCGTCTTCGACGGTCAGATTAAAGTCCTTAACGGCGGTGAAGTCGCCGAATCTTTTTGTAATATTTTTTAATGCTAATGTTGCCATTGTGATTCTCCTTCTCCTACTTCATGAACATATCCAGACCAACAAACTTATCCATCAGTACGATAATGATCAGCGAAGCCAGGATCAGCAGCGTGGAAATCGCTGCCAGCGTGGGGTCGAAGGTCAGTTCCATGTAGTTCATGATACGGATGGGTAAGGTGACGAAGCGCGGGGAGGACAGTAAGCTGCTCAGCGCTACTTCATCGAAGGAGTAAAGGAACGCTAAGATACCGCCGGATACGATCCCGGGCTTGGCCAGAGGAATGGTGACTTTAAAGAACACCTGGATGGGATTGGCTCCCAGAGAAGCAGCGGCATCTTCCAGTGTCCAGTTGAACACGTGGAGAACGGAGACGGTGTTTCTCACAATGTAGGGCAGGATGATGATCAGATGACCGATGAAGACTCGGGTCATACCGGTGATCCCACCGATCTGGCTGTATACCTGTAACAGTACGAACGCAAAGGCGATACTGGGTACATACATGGGAGAGGTGAAGTAGTTCAGAAGAACGTTCTTCCCTTTAAAGTTGTAACGGCAGATGCTCAAAGCACCGAAAACGCCCACAAAGACGTCGATGGCTGTGGCCAGAACGCCCACCTTTAAGCTGTTCACCAGACCACTCATGAATTTCCCTGTTCCGGTGAAGATGTTGGCATACCATCTCAGGGAGAAACCCTGGGGCGGGAAAGTGATGACGGCGGTAGGGGTAAAGGATACCACGATGATGATGAGCAGGGGAGCTACCAGGAAAATCATGACCAGGATGGCTACGATCTTACATAATAAATTGACATGACCATCACGCATTCTTTCCACCTCCCATTCTCTTCATATACTTACTGGTACTGAGGGTTACGATCAACTGGATCACCAGGATCACGGCCAGCAGGATGTAGCTGATGGCTGCGGCAGCACCCCAGTCGAAGCTGACGTTGATTTCCTGTACGACCATGGTGGCCATCATACGGAACTTGGAGCCCCCTAAGAGCTTCGGGGTAACGTAGGAGGTCATGCTCATGGTGAAGACCAGAACGCAGCTGGAGATGATGCCGGGGGTACTCAGGGGGAATACCACCTTGGCGAAAGTCTGCAGCGGGTTAGCACCCAGGCTGTAAGCCGCATATTCCACATTGGGATCGATGCTCTGGAGAACCCCCAGAAGGCCCAGGACCATGTAGGGGATCAGCAGGTGGATCATACCGATGATAACTGCAAATTCGGTGTTCAGCATCTTCAGCGGTTCGGAGATCAATCCGATGCCCAGCAGGAACTGGTTTACGATCCCTTTGGTTCCCAGGAGGACCATCCAACCGTAGGAACGAACCACGGCGCTGACCAGGAAGGGGAAGAGGATGATGATGATCATCACTTTCTTCATTCTGGATTTTGTACGCGCCATGAAGTACGCTGTGGGATATCCCAGAACCAGGGATACCGCCGTGGAAATCAGGGACACGCGAACGGTGGTCCACAGAATATCCAGATAGAACGGATCTGTGAAGAAGTCCACAAAATCCGAAAAACCATTTTCCGCAATAGTCTTAAATAAGATGTAGACCATGGGGATGATGAAAAATACCAGCAGGGCCAGCGAAGCCGGCAGGGCCAGAAGAAAGGCCTGACGTTTCCGATCCATTTAATTCGCCTCCTGTATTTCTTCTACAACGGATAAAAACTTTTTATTGGCCACATCCAGAAGTCCCTTATCGGTGCACTTGATCTCCGGCGATACGGCCAGAGGCATGGTGGTGAAGAAGGACAGAGGACGGGAATGACGGAAGCCTAAGCGCTCACAGTTATGTAAGAACATTTCCAGTCGTTCCAGAAGCAATTCCGCCGGAGTTTCGCATAACAGACCGGCCAGAGGAAGGGGTATCAGGTTCAGCACCATACCGTCTTCAACGACACAGATCCCGCCGCCGGCTTCAATGATGGCATTGGCAGCAACAGCCATGTTTTTCGGATCGCTTCCGTAGACCGTCAGGTTGTGACAGTCGTGACCGTAGGTCAGGGCAACCGCTCCGCGGAAGTTGCCGACACCTTCCACCAGACCCAGACCCATCTGGTCTTTTCCGTAGCGGTTACATACCGCCATGGTCAGATAGCCCTCGGTGATGACTTCGGCTTTTCCTTTGTTCAGAACTTTCAGGGGAAGGATCGCTTCCTTTCGCTTTGTCCGCACGCCGATCCCATCCTGATAGATGATGTTGACGCGGGCAGTTCCTTCCTTGAAGGTTTCGGGGACATCGCATACGATGCGGAAATCATCTTCCTTCATGGGTTTACGGTCCATGGTGTTATGCATAGCTTCCGGCATCTCCACTTCGTGGAAGTCCACCAGGAAGGCACCCTTTTCAAACACGTGTACACCGCCGAAGAAGACGCAGTCCGGCTGGGGATGTTCCAGATCATGGATCAGCTGGATATCTGCCTTTCGACCGGGACAGATGGCTCCCACATCATTCAGACGGAGACGATCGGCCGCATTGATGGTAGCGCAGCGGATTGCCGTCAAGGGATCCAGACCCAGCTCGATGGCCTTTTCCACCACGTGGTTCAGATGGCCGTCGCGCATGAGGCGCGGGAGAGGTACGTCATCGGTGACGAGACAGATGCGGTTTTGTAAAGGAGCTTCGTTGATGGCCTGTACCATGGCTTCGGATAACATGATCTCCTGGATCTGTACATTGAAGCCCAGGGCCAGCTCTTCTTTTAATTTTTCAGCAGTGGGGGTGGTGTGGTCGCTGTCGATCCCGGTGGCGCGGAAGGCCTGGAGACGGTCACCGGTCAATAAGGACGCATGACCATCCAGGATTACGCCGCGTTTCGCACCGGCTTCGATGACTTTCAGAATTTCCGGCTCCGCCGCGGCAACCCCGTTGAAGTCCATGACTTCACCGAGGCCATGGATCCCGGGGATGTCCAGGAGACGACCCATTTCTTCGCCGTCCACTTCGTAATTGGAATCTTCGTAGCCGGGAAGAGAGGGGATGGTGGAAGGTGCGAAGACCAGCGCTCGGAAGGGAAGACCGTGAGTGGCTTCCATCAGCGCTTCTACACCTTCATGACCCATGACGTTGGCGATTTCGTGGGGATCGGCAGCCACTGTGGTGGTACCGCAGGCAACCACTGCCTTCGCGAAATTCGCAGGGATCATCATACTGCTTTCCAGATGCATATGGGCATCGATGAAGCCGGGAAGGGCGTACATTCCGTTTCCGTCAAAGACGTGTTCTGCGGAATGGTGTTCACCCATCTGACCCACGTAAGCGATGGTGTCGCCTACGATACCGATGTCCTGGAGTTTGATTTCATTGTTGAATACGTTGACGACCTGAACATTTCGGATCGCTGCGTCAAAAGGGATCTTTCCTAAGATCGCCTGGATTCTTTTTTTGATCATTTGATTGTTTCCTATTGGTTTATTGCATGAAAATATAACGGACAAAAATATCCATATATATTGTAACGCATCAAGATGTCAAAAAGCTAGTTTGCCATTAAAATACTCTTGTAAAAAATGTCGGATTTCGCTATGATTACTGTGTATCACGAACTATTTGTCAAGAAATTTTCAAGCATTTTCGTGTTTTTGTGAGGAGTATTCAAAATGACAAAAGAACAATTGAAAGAACGCGTAATTGCGAATATCGATGCTAACAAAGACAAAATCATCGCCATCGGCGAACGGATCTTTGCCAACCCGGAATTGGGTTTTAAAGAAGAAAAAACATCTCAGTCGGTGAAGGAAGTTCTGGATGAACTGAAGATCCCCCATGAGGA
>JAFUQN010000098.1 GCA_017472365.1 Bacillota bacterium | reverse complement strand
ATTCCGATTCTGTTTCTGAAGGGAGAGTTGCCAGTGCCTCCAGATAAGAATCATCGATTTCCTCCTCCGGCAGGCCGAAGATGGCATACTGGCCTTCCAGGCGAAGGGTGGTTACCAGACCAAAACGGGGAATGGCGCTGTTGGCGGTAAAGTCAAAGGTATAATAATTCAGATCACCACCAAAACGACAGATCAGAATCGTCAGCAGATGCATAGCCACAAAAGCGGCACCCTGACGAATCATGTATACTTTCTTAACGCTTTTCTTCATTCCGGGAACCAGTGGTTTGCGGAAAAT
Organism: Bacillota bacterium; assembly: GCA_017472365.1. Lineage (GTDB taxonomy): Bacteria > Bacillota > Clostridia > Peptostreptococcales > Anaerovoracaceae > RGIG446. Next base: position 1,506 of record JAFUQN010000098.1, on the reverse strand, counting down.
GAGGAAAAGGATGAAGGGAAGCAGCGCCAGCGGGAAAAACCAGAGGTTCTTAATAACAACGGAAATCGCTGTCCCCATGAAGTCACCGGCTACCTGACCGCCCATTTCCGTCATATAAGAAATCTGGAAATAGGTACCGAAAAAGGACTGGCAGCAACGCTCTATAATGAAGATCGCGGAAACCAGAAACAGAATCGTGCCGGTCAGACCACGGGCAATTTTTTTCTTCGGGATCCATGTGGCCAGGAACCACAACAGCATGCCGAAAGCAGCACCTGCAGTAATGGAACGAAGCAGGCCCAGTTCAAAGAATCGGGAGCCGCCATCGGTCAGACGCAGGAGAAGCTCCAGGTAAGGGAAGCAGAGGCTGAAAAACAAGATGCGAAACCACCCATGGAAATTTCTGTGGTGTTCGTGGTCATGCTCATGATCGTGGTCGTGAATGCCATGTCCAATCTTACGCTTTGACTGTTTGGATTCCAGATGTTCCGTGGTATTCTGATTCTGAATCAGATTATCTGAAATTGATAGTTCTTCTATGACAGAGGTGTGTTGACTATCAGCTTGTTCGACACTGGCTTGGTGGTGCCGCCTATGTGCCTGTTCCAGCCTGCTTGTGGAAGTGTCTTCCGTCAGATCAAGTCCATCCCAAAGGATGTCTTCGTCGGAGTTGTTAATGTTTTTTTCTCTTAAGTCTTTCATAATATCTGTATCTTCATTTGTTTGACCGCTCAAAGGCGGGATATTTCAGTGTGTCAATCCCTGGGAATTCCTGTTCCCATTGCTGCCGATAAAAAAACCCCCGGAAGGACTGCCTGCGGGGGTTCTTTCTTATTCCTTATTATAAATGCAAAACCAGAGATTGGTCAACTTACATTCACATGAATTTTTTGTGAATATTACTTATTCAGCTCTGCTTCACGAGCGATCTGGTTCATGGCGCGAACCTTCAGGGACAGACCGAACAGGTTGATGAAACCTTCGGCGTCATGGTGATCATAAAGCTCACCGGTGGTGAAGGATGCCAGAGACTCGCTGTACAGGGAGTAGGGAGAGGTGGTTCCGGCCTTGATGATGTTGCCCTTGTAGAGCTTGAACTTAACCTCACCGGTCACATACTGCTGAGTGGATTCGATGAATGCCTGAATCGCCTCACGCAGGGGAGTGAACCATTTGCCTTCGTATACGATCTGTGCGAACTTGTCGCCCATTTCCTTCTTTACTTCATATGTAGCGCGGTCCAGGATCAGCTCTTCCAGCTGCTGATGAGCTTCCATCAGGATGGTTCCGCCGGGAGTCTCGTATACGCCGCGGGACTTCATGCCTACAACACGGTTCTCAACGATATCGATGATACCTACGCCGTGCTTGCCGCCCAGCTCGTTCAGCTTGGTTACGATCTCGGAAACCTTCATGGCTTCACCGTTCAGGCTGGTAGGAACACCCTTCTCGAAGGTCATGGTTACGTACTCGGGCTCATCGGGAGCCTTTTCGGGAGTTACGCTT
>JAFUQN010000097.1 GCA_017472365.1 Bacillota bacterium | reverse complement strand
TTCCGATCCCAGTCTCGAAACTGACTCTTTGAATTTGACGAGCAGAGGGCGGTTTCGATACATCTGTTTTGTCAGTTGAGTGGAATTTTCCATGTCGAGCTCAAAGATGTGGCGGACTTCAGAAGCTACGTCCGAATCGTAGATGAGGGCGTTTGCCTCGAAGTTCAGGGAGAAGCTGCGGATGTCCAGGTTGGATGAACCGACGGAGCAGATTTCGTCGTCCACGGTGATGGTTTTGGCGTGGAGGAAACCGTCGTTATAGATATAAACATTGGCACCACTGTTCAGCAGCATTCCGCAGTAGCTGTAGGTGGCCCAGTAGACAAACATGTGGTCCGGCATGCACGGAATCATGATACGTACATCCACACCCGATAATGCCGCCATTTTCAGAGCCTCAAAGATGCTGTCGTCAGGGATGAAGTAGGGGGTCTGGATACAGATGCTCTTTTTTGCAGAAGTGATCATCTTCAGGTAGGCTGTCCGGATCTCGGTATTGGGAGAATCAGGGCCGGAGGAAATAATCTGCACACCGCTGTTTTTTCCGGTATCGATCAACGGGTAGAAACTGTGAGCCATGACCAGGTTTTCCTTTGAGGCGAAGCGCCAGTCGAGAATGAATCTGGCGTCCAAATCCTGAACGCAGCCGCCCATGAGACGAAGGTGAGTATCGCGCCAGTTTCCAAACTTCTTGTCTTTACCGACGTACTCCTTACCAATATTGAAGCCGCCGATATAGCCAACCTCGCTGTCGATCACAACGATCTTCCGGTGGTTGCGGTAATTCAGCTTCATGTTGATTTTCTTAAACTTTGGAGGAAAGAACAGAGCAACTTTTCCGCCGGCATCCAAAATGGACTGGTAGTGGGATTTGTTGATGGAACGTGATCCCACAGCGTCCAGTAAGAGACGGACCTCCACTCCTTCCTTCGCTTTTTTAGAAAGAAGGTCAATGAGGGCCAGTCCCAGTTCATCGGGCTGAAGTATGTAGTACATCACGTGAATCGAATGTTTTGCGTGGCGGATATCGTCAAACAGCGCACGGAACTTGTCGTTGCCGTCGATGAAAATTTCGATGTTGTTGTCCTGCGTAAAGTAGGAAGAACCGTACGTTTGATTTAAACGGATCATGTCAGCCCACTTTTCGGCTTCCGGACGCGCGAAAAGAAACACCCTGTTCTTGATGTCGGACATCTGGTGGAAGAGGGAGTTGCTGATGTTTGCTTCCTCAAAGGTGGTCAGCCGGAATAATTTCTGACGGGAAATGTTTTGAGAAAACATGATGTATAAGAAGATACCAAAGCCGGGAAGCAGGAATAACACCATGATCCAGGCCAGGGTTTTGGATGGATTCTTTCGTTCCAGAAAGATTACGGTGAACGCAATGAGGAAGTTCAGTACGTATAGAAAGGTTACAAAATTGGACAATTCAGCCTCCTTTGAAAAAAGGCTCAGCTGATTACAGCAGAGCCTGGAGTTTTTCTTCGAGATCTACGTCGGAGATGGGACCAACGTGGCGATCTTTGTTATCACCCTTGATGAACAGCAGGGTGGGGATAGTCATGACCTGATTGGAGATGGCCAGTTTTCTGTTGTCCTGGATGTTGACCTTGCAGAACTTGATCTTTCCTTCGTATTTTTCTGCGAAGTGATGAACGGTGGGCATCAGAGCCTGACAAGGCTGGCACCAGTCTGCGTAAAAATCAATAACTACAGGCAGTTCGGAAGTGGTTTCCGCTGCGAAATTCTCTTCAGTTAAATTTACTAATTCAATCATGGATATATTCCTCCGTATTCCCGCGCAATGCGCGTTTTTATCGTACCATCATATTTCAGAAAACGATCTCTAAGGGAGATTCTTTGAAAATATTATACCCCAGTTTTTGCGAAAACAAAACACTGGGGTAAAAAATTATCTTAAATTTTCGATGATCTTGTCGCCCATTTCGATGCATCCCAGGCGGGTCATGCCTTCGCTCATGCAGTCGCCGGTACGGAAGCCCTGATCCAGGGTCTTTTCTACAGCGGCTTCGATGGCTGTGCTTTCTTCATCCATATCGAAGGAATACTTCAGCATCATGGCTGCGGCTAAGATGGTACCGATGGGGTTCGCCAGATTCTTACCGGCAATATCGGGAGCAGATCCGTGGATCGGTTCGTACAGACCGCGGGTACCATCGCCTAAGCTGGAAGAGGGGATCATACCGATGGAACCGGTGATCATGGAAGCTTCGTCGGACAGGATATCACCGAACATGTTTTCCGTTACGACAACGTCGAACTGCGACGGCTTCTTGACGATCTGCATGGCACAGTTGTCCACCAGCATATGTTCCAGCGTTACATCGGGATAGTCCTTGGCCACTTCTTCCATGACCTTTCTCCAGAGACGGGACGTGTCGAGAACGTTGGCTTTGTCCACGGAGATCACCTTACCGCCGCGTTTTTTTGCGGTATTGAAGGCAACCTTCGCAATGCGGCGAATCTCTTCTTCGCTGTAAGTCATTTCGTCATTGGCAACCATCTGGCCGTCGATTTCTTCCGTACGGCGCTTACCGAAGTAAATACCGCCGATCAGTTCACGGACGATGATGAAATCGATGCCTTCCGCAACGATGGAGGGCTTCAGGGGAGAAGCGTCGGCCAGCTGCGGAAAGATCTTTGCGGGACGCAGATTGGAGTACAGTCCCATGGCCTTACGGATGGCTAACAGTGCCTTTTCCGGACGACGGGCCGGTTCAACATGATCCCACTTGGGACCGCCGACAGCTCCCAGAAGAACGCTGTCGCAATCCAGACATTTCTGTAAGCTTTCTTCCGGAAGGGGAACACCGTAGAGATCGATGGCATTTCCACCGGCATTGATTTCCTGATATTCGAAGGTGTGACCATATTTTTCTGCGATCACATCCAGGACGCGCATGGCCTGAGTAACGATTTCCGGACCGATACCGTCGCCTTTGATGACTGTAATTCTTTTGTTCATATATAGTACCTCGTGTTGTCTGTTGAATAAAATTACTTCAGGGAATTCATCAGACCGTTCTTATTGATGATGTCTTTGATGAATTCAGGGAAGGGTTCGGACTGATACGTTTCACCCTTGGTTTCATTGGTGATGAGTCCGGTATCGAAATCGATGGAAACGGAATCTCCTGCGCTGATACCATCCACCGCTTCTTCACATTCCAGAATAGCCAGACCGATGTTGATGGCATTTCTGTAGAAGATGCGGGCAAAGGTCTTAGCGATGACACAATCGATGCCTGCTTCTTTCAGAGCCAGCGGTGCGTGTTCTCTGGAAGAACCGCAGCCGAAGTTTTGACCGACGACCATGATATCGCCCTTGTTGACTCTTTTGACAAATCCGGGATCGATGCCCTCCATGGCGTGTGCTGCCATGGCTTTCGGATCGGGGATATTCAGATACTGTCCGGGGTAGATAACGTCGGTATCCACGTTATCGCCGAAGGTATGTACAAAACCTTGTGCTTTCATTTATTTTACCTCCTTGGGGCTGCTGATCTTACCGGTAATGGCGGATGCAGCGGCAACTGCAGGATTGGATAGATAGACTTCCGATGTGACGTGTCCCATACGGCCGACAAAGTTGCGGTTCGTGGTGGAGATGCAGCGTTCGCCTTCCGCCAGAATTCCCATGTAACCACCCAGGCAGGGACCGCAGGTGGGAGTAGATACGACGCATCCGGCTTCGATGAAGGCTTCCAGATATCCCTTTTTCAGACATTCCATGTAGATGGCCTGTGTGGCAGGGATCACGATGCAGCGGACATCCTTGTGGACTTTCTTTCCCTTCAGAATGTTATAGGCAGCTTCCATATCGGACATGCGGCCGTTGGTACAGCTTCCGATGACCACCTGGTCGATCTTTACATCACCCACTTCGTCGATGGTGCGGGTATTTTCGGGAAGGTGAGGGAAGGCAACCGTCGGCTTGATTTCCGACAAGTTGACTTCGATGGTCTGAACGTATTCCGCGTCTTCGTCTGCTTCGTAGATCGTATATTCGCGGTCAACGCGGCCTTTCATATATTCGGTAGTGATTTCATCCACGGCAAAGATCCCGTTTTTTGCGCCGGCTTCGATTGCCATGTTGGCGATGGTGAAGCGGTCGTCGATAGAGAGGTTCTTTAATCCGGGTCCGGAGAATTCCATGGACTTGTAGAGAGCACCGTCCACACCGATCTGGCCAATGATATGGAGGATCACGTCCTTGCCGCAAACATCTTCGCCCAGTTCACCGGTGACATAGAACTTGATGGCTTCAGGAACTTTGAACCAGCACTGACCGGTGGCCATGCCGGCAGCCATGTCGGTGGAACCGATCCCGGTGGAGAAAGCACCGAGGGCGCCGTAAGTACAGGTGTGAGAGTCGGCACCGATGATACATTCACCGGCGGCAACCAGACCTTTTTCCGGAAGCAGCGCGTGTTCAATTCCCATGTCGCCAACGTCGTAATAGTGGTCGATATCGAACTTTCTTGCGAAGGTGCGGCACTGCTTACAGTTTTGCGCTGCCTTCAGGTCCTTATTGGGGACGAAGTGGTCCATGACCAGAGCAATTTTCGATTTGTCAAATACACCGTCAAATCCAGCCTTTTCCATTTCATTGACCGCTACGGGAGTGGTGATGTCATTTCCCAGAACCAGGTCCAGGTTGGCCATGATCAGCTGACCGGCCTTTACAGATTCGAGGCCCGCGTGAGCGGCCAGGATCTTTTGTGTCATTGTCATACCCATGATTGTGAGTCCTTTCTTAACTAAACGCTGTTATTCGGCGGCCTTCATTCTGTTGATAGCGCTGGTCAGAGCGTTGATGGAAGCGGTGATGATATCGGGATGCATTCCCACGCCCCAGAAATTCTTTCCGTCGGATGTAACGATATTGACATAGGAGCAGGCTCTGGAGTCAGAACCGTGTTCCATGGCGTGCTGTGTATAAGCAGAGATATTGTAATCCAGATCTTCACACTGCTTCAGTGCGTTGGATACAGCGTCCAGACGACCGTTTCCGCTGGAGGTGGATTCGTAGTGATTTCCATCGATGGAGACCTGAATCTTGGCGGTGATACCGTTGGCCTGTTTGAAGGTGGACTTGACCACTTCCATGTGAGTGAAACGGTTGACGTATTCTCTGGAGAAGATTTCGTGAACTTCTTCGGGAGTCAGTTCCTTGTGACCTTCGTCGGAAACGTGCTTCATCAGATAGCCAACTTCTTCGCGCATCGAATCCGGCAGCTTGTAGCCGAAGTTCTGTTCCAGCAGGTGGGCAACGCCGCCCTTACCGGACTGGCTGTTGATACGGATGACGTCGGTTTCGTAAACGCGGCCAACGTCGCTGGGGTCGATGGGCAGATAGGGAACGGTCCAGTACGGTTCGTTCCGTTCTTCGCGGTAATGCATACCCTTGGCAATGGCATCCTGATGAGAGCCGGAAAAGGCTGCGAATACCAGCTTTCCGCTGTAGGGCTGACGGTAACCGACGGTCATTCGGGTTACCTTTTCATAAGTTTCTACGATGGAAGGCATGTCGGAGAAGTCCAGCTTAGGATCCACACCCTGGGAGAACATGTTCATAGCCACGGTGATGATATCTACGTTACCGGTACGTTCGCCGTTTCCGAACAGAGTACCTTCGATTCGGTCCGCGCCGGCCAGTAAGCCCATTTCTGCATCGGCAACTCCGGTTCCGCGGTCGTTGTGCGGATGTAAAGAAACGATGACGTTTTCGCGGTTATGGAGGTTGTCGCTCATGTATTCGATCTGAGCTGCGTAGACATGAGGCATGGACATGGAAACGGTTGCCGGCAGGTTGATGATCACCTTGTTGTCCGGAGTGGGTTTCCAAATGTCGATGACACGGTTACAGATTTCCAAAGCGAATTCCGGTTCGGTACCGGTGAAGCTTTCCGGAGAATATTCAAAGGTATATTCTGTTTCGGGATGTGCTGCTTTGTATTTGTTGAACATCTGAGCACCGAATTCGGCGATTTCGATGATTTCTTCCTTAGGCTTACGGAAGACCTGTTCTCTCTGAGCCACGGAAGTGGAATTATACAGGTGGACGATGGCCTTCTTGATTCCCTGCAGAGCTTCGAATGTCTTTTTAATGATGTGCTCTCTGGATTGTGTCAGGACCTGAATTGTGACATCATCCGGAATCATGTTCTTTTCAATCAAAGTACGCAGGAATTCATATTCTGTTTCGGAAGCGGCGGGGAAGCCGATTTCGATTTCTTTAAATCCGATTTTTACGAGGAACTGGAAGAATTCCAGTTTTTCTTCCAGGCTCATGGGAACGATCAGGGCCTGGTTTCCGTCGCGCAGGTCAACGCTGCACCAGATAGGAGCCTTTTCGATATGGTCCTTCTTGGCCCAGCGCATTTCGTTCACAGGCGGCATGTAATAACCAATCTTATACTTGTTGTAATTCATCATGTTGCTTACTCCTTCGTTAGAAAAATTTGTTCAGGTCAATAAAAAAGCCTTCATCTCTTATATAAAGAGACGAAGGCTGTGGAAAGCATCCGCGGTACCACTCTTATTGATACGATGTTCGTCGTACCCGCTCAGCAGCGTCGGCGATCGGAGATCGTGAACGCCTCTCGTGAATAACGGTGAGAAACCCGGTCGCGCCTACGAGCATTCCTATTATATAATAGTACGCTTTTCAACTGACAGCTCCGGGGCCAGTAGATCAAAGTGAATGTGTTATCTTTCACCAAACGATAACTCTCTGCAACGATTCATCTGTGACCGCTCCCCTTCATAGCTTTTGCTCGTATGAAATTATTCATATATTACGAAAAAACCACCGAAATGTCAAGACGTTTTCAGAAAAAACAAACAAATATTCAGCATCTTCGAAAAAAACCAAAAAAATGTTGGTATTTCAGTAGTTTTCGGGTTTTTAGTCGAAAATGTGAGCAGTCAACATTTGGCTTAGAAGTACAAACAAAATAAGAAATAGTTATTTTCTTAACACAAAAAATTTCTTTTTTTTAAGCAAAAAATTTCTCAAAACCTCTTTACAGCAAAGGGGGCATCCGTTACAATGTTGAACTATACATAAACCGTAAATCTACCATAAACCTATGGAGGAAAGAGTACAAATGAAACTGACGGGTTCTGAAATTTTAGCAGAAGTTCTGATCGAACAGGGCGTTGATACCATCTTTGGCTATCCCGGTGGAGCGGTACTGAATATTTTCGATACGCTGTACAAGTATCAGGACAAGATCACACATGTTTTAACAGCTCACGAACAGGGCGCGTCTCATGCTGCTGACGGATATGCCAGAGCGACCGGAAAGACCGGTGTCGTACTGGCCACCAGCGGCCCCGGCGCCACCAATCTGGTCACAGGGATCGCGACTGCGTACCTGGACAGTATTCCGATGGTTGCCATTACCGGTAACGTACCCAACAACCTGCTGGGCAGAGATGCCTTCCAGGAAATCTACATTACAGGGATCACGATGCCGATCACAAAGCATAATTACCTGGTTACTAAGGTGGAAGACCTGGCGGATACCATTCGTGAAGCTTTCCGCATTGCCAATACCGGACGTAAAGGTCCCGTCCTGATCGATATTCCGAAGGATGTGACCGCAGCAAAATGCGAATATGAACCGGTTAAGCCTATCCGACTGATCGAACGGTATCAGAAAGATCTGGAGTCTCTGAGAAGAGTTGCCAATCTGATCAACAAAGCGCAGAAGCCTTTGATTTATTTTGGTGGCGGTGTCGGTTCGAGCCAGGCGGAAGAACAGTTGATGAAGCTGGTCAACAAGGCTGGAATTCCCGCTACATATACAATGATGGCTGCGGGCTTATTACCGGATTCCAATCCTCTGAATCTGGGAATGATCGGGATGCACGGAAACAGAACATCCAACCATGCAGTCAGCCAGTGTGATGCACTGATTTGTATCGGTGCCCGCTTCTCTGACCGTGTTGCGTTAAATCCCAATAAATTTGCAATGAAAGCGACCATCGCTCAGATCGATATCGATGGAAGCGAAATGAATAAAAACGTTCTGATCGATTATTCTCTTGTGGGAGATATCGGACAGGTTCTGGATGATCTGATCCCGCTGGTGGAAGAAAAGGAACGTCCTCAGTGGATCGGACAGATCCGTGAATGGCAGGAAAACGACTACCATCCGGTGGATTGCGAAACCGAGTTGAAGCCTCATCAGGTCATGCGCATCATCAGCGAAACCTGCGGTGAAGATACCGTTTACGTGACTGACGTCGGTCAGCACCAGATGTGGGCAGCGCAGTTCCTGAATCATGCGAAACCCAGAAGTTTTATTTCCAGCGGTGGATTAGGGACCATGGGCTACGGCTATGGCGCTGCTATCGGAGCCTGCTGTGGTGTCAACGGGGTGGATGCCGGTAAAAAGGACAACAATAAGCCTGTGATCCATATCACCGGGGATGGTTCGTTCCACATGAATTTGAACGAAGGCTGTACGGCTGTCAGCTATGATCTGCCCATCATCACCGTGATTATGAATAATCAGGTTCTCGGCATGGTTCGCCAGTGGCAGACCGTCTTCTATGAAAAGCGTTACTCCCATACCGATCCCTGCAGAAAGACCGATTTCGTCAAGCTGGCGGAAGCGTTTGGAGCCAAGGGATTCCACGCATCGAATCCGGCGGAATTCCAGGAAGCTCTTAACGAAGCACTGAAGGTAAAGGGACCTGTTTGGATCGAATGTGCCATCGCCAAGGATGAAAAGGTTCTGCCGATGATTCCGGCTGGCGGTACTGTGGACGACATCATCATGTCTTAGTGATTGGGAGGAGAAACCATGGGAAGATCTATTAAAAAGGTAGTCAGCGTACTGGTTGACAATGAGCCCGGTGTACTGGCCAGAATCACCAGTCTGTTTGGCCGCAGAGGATATAACATTGAATCTCTGACCGTATCTGCCACCAATGTCAAATCGGTGTCCAGAATCACCATCGTGATCGAAGGCGATGAACACATGCTGAACCAGATGATCGGTCAGACATCCAAATTACACGTTGTTCAGGATATTTTCACACTGAACTATGAACGAAGCGTTGTACGCGAGCTGCTGTTGGTGAAGGTTGCTGCAGATGAATCGAATCGCGGGGCACTCACTGAGATCGCCAATGTTTATAAGGCGAAGATCGTCGACCTGTCCATCGGTTCCATGATTCTGGAATTGACAGGGGAACAGAACAAGCTGGACGGATTCCTGTCCATTCTCAGTGAATATTCCATTATGGAAGTGTGCAGAACCGGTATCACCGCTCTCAGCAGAGGCGCTATCAATAACGAAGAAGATTAATTTCAACCATCAGGAGGAAAAGACAATGATCAAGAAGTATTATGACGTAGACTGTAACTTAGGTATGTTAGATGGAAAGACCATCGCGATCCTGGGCTTCGGAAGCCAGGGCCACGCACATGCACAGAACCTGAAGGAAAGCGGCTGCAACGTAGTCGTTGGTCTGAGAAAGGGTTCCGCTCACACTGCCAAGGCAGAAGCTGCAGGACTGAAAGTTATGGAAATCGAAGAAGCTGCAGAAGCTGGCGACGTTGTAATGATGCTGGTACCGGACGAACTGGCTGCTCACATCTACAACACTCAGGTTGCTAAGCACATGAAGGAAGGCGACATCCTGATGTTCGCTCACGGCTTCAACATT
>JAFUQN010000096.1 GCA_017472365.1 Bacillota bacterium | reverse complement strand
GACCAATGGTCAGTTCACCGGCGTTCACAAATCCCGTCAGTCGGGGACACTGTACTACCAGTCCTTTGCGGTCCAGGGTGAAATCGTACTGTTCGAGGTCAGCGAAGGGACCATTGAAGAACGCGTTTTAATTGAAGATGCAGAGCTTCCGGAGGAAACGCCGGAAGAAGAAGAACCGGAAGAAGCCTCCGTGGTGGAAATGGAAGTGGGATTATCGCTGCCCTCCGTCACCTATGTGGGACATCCGGTGACCGCCACTGATACTACCGGATTTACCGTGGATGGAGAGTGGCGCAGTGCCACCCGGGTCTATGCCGAAGGCCTGGCAGCCAACCGCTTCCGCCTTCCCGACGGCGGCGGAACCATCAAAAAAAGCAAGTCCGTCCCCACCAAAGCAGAAGCGGTCTTCGATACGGTTGGAACTCATTCAGTATCACTGACGGTCACCGAAAGCGGAGGTGGAACGGGAACGGACATCAAATCCATCAATGTTTTGAAGACGCCGACAATTTTACACTCGCTTTCGGGAACGCAGAAACAGAATCGAGCCCAGACGCTGAACGTCTGGGTTGCCACGGATCCGGAACGGTCATTGGAGACCATGTGGATCGAGATCAAAGACGCGATCACCGGGGAAACAGTGCGGCTGGATCACCATGTGGATGGTACGGCGGAAAATACGCTGAAAAATAATGATACGATCAAAACGAGGCCCATCGAAGCACTGGAATCCGACGAACTGTTCACCAACTGCAGATTGGAATTTCTAACGAAAAATGAGGAAGAACAGGAATTCGTCTATACGATTTATGTGAAAGACAGCGGCGGTCGGGTGGATCAGGTAACGGAAAGCTTTACGGTGATGCCGGATCTGGCTCCGGATGCACACATCCAGATGGAGGATACATTCCTGCGGGAAGAAAGTTCCGATCAGGCTGTGATTGAAACTGCAGACGGGTCTCAAACGGATGGAGATCAGCTGGAACGCTGCTGGAGCTTTGTGACTCTGGATGGGGAAGGAACGCCCCAGGGTTCGTTTTCGGATGTGACGCTGAAGGCGAACTATGAAGATCTATCCTTTGGAACGGGCCAGAAGATTTCCTTTGAGAAAGAAGGCGTGGGGAAATTCCGGATGATGCTGACGGTGACGGATGTATGGACGGAAGCTACACTGGAGGAATACGTGACGGAAGCTGACCGGCGCAGCGCCGTGACCACGAAAGACGCCGAAGTGATCAACATCGCACCTCAGGTCAGTCTGGAGCCTGTGGAAATGAAGGAGGCAGAGCTTCTGTTTCTGACGGAAGATCCGGGGGTATACAAGTCGATTCAGAGCCAGACGTCTCAAGTGACAGCGATCCTTTTGGAGCATGGCTACGATGGAAGGGTCATGGTGGAACAGATGTTACCTGCGGAAACGTCGGAGGACCGACCCTGGAACAAAACCATCGAGGTGGATACACCTTATGGCTATCAGGGAAGCTGGACGCCCTTGTATGAGAAAAACAATTTCATTGCAGATGATCGACGTTTGTATAAAATCGACGCCACCTGGCTGGGCTCGGATAAGAGTTACTATCCGGAACCACCCTACACCATTACGGCCTGGGATGGAGAAACGGGCGCCGTAGACTGGACCTATACCTTTGACGAATCCGTACTGACGGTACCGGAGGATGGACCGTACTTCGCTCAGGATGATTCGGAAACCTACTTATATTTTGTTGCCAGCGGAAAGACGCTGGTTCTGGATAAGTCTACCGGT
>JAFUQN010000095.1 GCA_017472365.1 Bacillota bacterium | reverse complement strand
TATGAAAACATCCTTACTTATCATGGCTGCTGGTATCGGGAGCCGTTACGGGGCTGGAATTAAGCAGCTGGCCACTGTGGATTCTGCGAATCACATCATTATGGATTATTCGATCCATGATGCGATCAAAGCGGGGTTCAATAAGATTGTGTTCATTATCCGAAAGGATATTGAAGCGGAGTTTAAAGAAGTCATCGGAGACCGTATTGAAGAAGTCTGTCGAGCTAATGGTGTGGAAGTTGCTTATGCTTTCCAGTCGTTGGACGAGCTTCCCGAAGGGAAGCGGTTGCCGGAGGGGAGAACAAAGCCCTGGGGGACTGGACAGGCGGTGCTGGCTGCGCGAGGGCTGGTGAATGGACCGTTTGCGGTGATCAATGCGGATGATTATTATGGAAAAGAAGCGTTTGAGCAGATCCATAGGTTTCTAGTGTCGGGTATCGGTCCGGACCGGTTCTGCATGGCGGGCTTTGTATTGAAGAACACGCTGTCGGAACATGGGGGTGTGACCCGTGGAATTTGTCAGGTAGACGGTGACGGGTATCTGACGGATGTGGTCGAGACGAAGAACATTGTGAAGACAGAGGATGGTGCTGCAGTGGATGGACAGGCTCTGGATGTGGAATCGTATGTGTCGATGAACATGTGGGGACTGGCTCCGGAATTCATGCAGACGCTGGAGGATGGCTTTGTGGAGTTCTTTGAGAACGCTGCGAAAGCGGATCCGTTGAAGGCAGAGTACTTGTTACCGATCTACATTGGACAGCTTCTGCGCCAGGGTCGGATATCGGTAAAGGTTTTGGAGACGGGAGACAAGTGGTTCGGTGTTACATATCAGGAAGATCGGAATCTGGTCGTGGAAAGTTTCCGGAAGCTGATCGAACAGGGTGAGTATGGTGAAGAACTGTACGGAGACTTGTAAAAAATAATTAAAATGTACATATAGACGAAAAAGAGTAGGCTGGGCCTACTCTTTTTCGATTGTGGCTATAATTCGAATTCTTTAAACAACTGTTCTTGGAAGTCTTTATCATCTAAAGCGCGTGTAAGATCATCAAGGCGGCCGGCGTTAAGGAGTTCCTTTGTAAGTAAATTCGTACGAATCATGCCTTCAGCGAGACCTTGGTTACGGCCTTCGATACGAGCTTCTTCAGCTTCGTAAAGAGCTGTGGCTAAATCACGAAGGTAATTTTCGTGTTCTTCTTCCAGATATCGCATTTGATCGTCCATGCTGATTTCTTCCAGGATGGGAGTTGTCATGGTCATCACCTCCGATTCATAATGGAACAATTCTGCGATCAGATCCTGTTTTGAGCGATCGGAGACATATTTAAAGAAAGCACCGATTCGTTCATAAGGGGTCATTTCGCTGATGGGTTTTGTTATATCGATTTTATTCAGCTCGAGATAATGAATCTGAGTTAAAGTACTAAGTTCATCTTTACGATCGCGTTCATGCAAGGTATAGCGGCTGTGTACATCTGGTGTGTCCGGAAATAAGATTCCATCTACGATACTGATAACGATTGCTAGTTTCATTTTACCATAATTCTGTCCTTTGTCCAACGAAGAAGTGATAAGTTTTCCCATATAAAATATGGAACGATTAATAAAGTGTGTAAGATAAGTAACCTGCATTTCAAGATCAATCAGCTGGCCGCTGCTAAGGCGAGCCTTAATGTCAAGAACAGATTCTTTTCTTCCGATATACTTTGGCAAAATAAATGGATTTTCACAGCGGACCCATTCGATGGGATCGTCTTTTTTGTCTAAAAGACAGTTTAACAATGCACGGAGAGCGGCCTGGCTTTCAGGCGTGTCCTGTCCATAGACAGCTTTAAAAACGAAGTCGCTGGTCAATCGTAATAACGGTTTCTTTTCAATTGTCATATCTCTTTTCCTTCCCTCAATATACCTCTTTTGGATGGTAAATTATAAAATAATTGTATCAAAATAGAATTACATTATCAATATAAAATGTAAAAAACAGGAAAATGCTGTAATAGGATAAATATGTTAGAAAGAATTATGTAATATTTTTGCGAAGAATGTTGACAAAATAAATATATAGTGACATACTGACAATAAAATGACATGTCATTAAAATGCTTATGGAGGGATTAAGATGACACAGAAGACGATTCAGGGAAATTCTTTTATTGCGAAAAAAATAAAAGAAAGACGTAACGAATTGGGAATGACGATCGAAGAAGCAGCATCGAAAGCTGGTGTGGGAACAAAGACGTGGTGCCGATATGAGGCCGGTGAATCCATTCGAAAAGATAAATGCAAGGGGATTTGCAGAGCGCTGAGCTGGTATAAGTTTCCGCATGAAGATGATGAGGATTCAAACAGAATTTCGCTTCAGGAATATCGTAAGCATGAAGCATGGTCGGAATTTCTGGAATCTGCATTTGGTGCGGGTGCGGCGATTGCTTTTGCTGTAGGCAGCGATCTTCTTGACGACCATCTCCGGGAAGATCTGGAAGCACTTAAATCTCAGCCGCGAGGTACTCATATCGGTCAGTTGGATATATCCTGGCTGATGGAAGATTTACCGCCCCAATTTCTAATGGAGTATGACTACGATTTCCTTTACCGTATGAAATGTAAATTAAATGAAATGCGGAGAAAGGCAAAGTGGGGAGAAGAACTCATAGCTCATAGTGTATTGGAAGAATTGATCCTCTATTTATGCAATCAGGAAGCCGCTGTATATATGGAACTGACCGGTGGCGTTGACTATTTGGAAGAAGATGAGGAAGAATACGATACAGAGGAATGGCTCTATGATTTGCTTGGGGATATGGACATCGTAACATTTCTGTACTCCGGTTTATATGTGAATAATGAAGAAGCTTATCATTATAACCGTTGGAACGAGAGACAGTTTTATTGCGAAGAGATTTGGAGTAAAGAAGAATAATGAGTAGATAATGCCTATTTTAATGTTCGATCCCAAACGGGAATTTACAGCAATCGAGCGGCGCCTTTCGGCGCCGCTCTTTTTCTATGCATAAAACTCTCACTTCCTGTCCACATTGATTCCAGGGAGGTGTTTCCATGAACCATGAAATTTCAGACCAACCGCGGCGGCGGTTGGTTGCTCTGACCGCTGGAATATCAATCATCCTGGCGGTGTTAGCCGCCCGGGTTTACTCCATCCAGATCATCGATGGCCCCATCTACGAAGCCATGGCAACCGCGCAGCAGAGGGTTGCCGTGGCGGGAGTGGACAGCCGCGGAGAAATCTGTGATCGGAATGGAGAACAGTTGACGGGAGCGAAGCTGCAGTATATTTATATTCTGCGGAGGGATCGAATCGATGACAAGGAGAAGGTCATGAATCTGTTAAACCGGTTGGAAGCCAGGGAACGGCGGACATCCAATGAGAAGTACAGGATTTTTACTTCAGAGCATTATATGAAATCGACAGGAGAAACGCTTCGAAAGGAATATGGGGCGTATATCATGCAGTTTCCGCAGAGATATGAGGAGAATCAGACAGCGGTGTATGTGTTGGGATATGTCAGGGATTCAGACGGAGTTGGTATCGCAGGATTGGAGCGGGCGTACGACGGGTTTCTCGGTCAGAGGGACAAGGTGATTTACGGAGTGGCGGATGCGGCCAATCGAATCTTACCTGGGTATGGAGTTCAGAATTCGCAGGAACGCTCCTGCCGGCTGGTTACGACATTGGACCGGGAGCTTCAAAAATCGCTTGAGGAGATTGTGAGTGGCGTGGAAGAAGGACGGGCTTGTATCATAGTAACGGATGTGAAAAGTGGAGAGATTCTGGCCAGTGCAGCGGCTCCGGGATATGATCCGCTGCAGGTGGAAGAACTTTTGAAAAGCGATCAAAGTGAACTGTTGAACATCGCATTTCAGGGGCTGTATCCGCCGGGTTCAGTGTTCAAAAGCGTGGTGGCTGCGGCAGCATTGGAAGAAGGAATTGCATCCTTAAAGACAGAGTTCACCTGTGATGGAGCTGAGGAATTTGGTGAGCATGGTGAGGTGACTGTGGGATGCACGTCGAAAGACGGTCACGGGACACTGACTTTGGAAGAAGCCTTTGCGGAATCCTGTAATTGTACATTTATCCAATTGGGAAAGAGCGTAGGCTCTGAAAAAATCCTGTCCATGGCGGAACGCCTCGGTTTTGGCAGGGAAGTGCTGTCCGGGCTTGAAATGGATCATCCCGGAAATCTACCTTCGGGAGACGACACCGCAGGACCGGGAATCGCCAATCTGTCCATCGGTCAGGGAACGCTTTTGGTAACACCGCTTCAGGTCGTACAGATGACGCAGATCATTGCCAATGACGGCATCGATACTGGTCTTTATTTGGTGAGAGGGATGGAAAGTGATAGCGGGTTTGAACCAGTGGAAAGAAAACAGGGTTTGCGTATTCTGAGCAGCAATACGGCGCAAGATCTTTTGAATATGATGCGGTCTGTGACGCAAAACGGAACAGCGCGAAGTCTGAGAGATTGGGATTGTGGCGGAAAGACTGGTTCGGCAGACGGCTATGTGAACGGGGTACCGGCGGTCCACGCCTGGTTTACAGGTGTCGTTCCCTCGGAGGAGCCGCAGTACGCGGTTACGGTGTTCGTGGAGGGTGGTGGATCCGGGGGAAGTGTTGCTGTTCCGGTATTTGAGCGCGTATTGGAAGTGCTTGGAAATGAAATCTAACGGATGGGGAATTATATGTCGTCCTGAAAAGCGGTCTTCAATTTAGAGACCGCTTTTTTTTCGATGCGCGAAACGTATGACCGGGAGATTCCGAGACGTTCTGCAACTTCGAACTGGGTTTGGCAGTCACAGCCGGAGAGACCGAACCGGAGTTGGATCACGGTGCGTTCCCGAGGAGTCAGTAACGTATCGATGGCGTGATACAATTTTTTTACCTGGAACTGATACTCCAGATCATCGATGATCGAATCGTCGTCACTGCCGAGAATGTCGTTAAAACTGATTTCATTTCCATCCTTGTCAGTACCCAGTGGTTCGTTCAGGGACACTTCAGAACGCAGTTTTTTCGAGGCGCGGATGTGCATCAGGATTTCATTTTCGATGCATTTTGCGGCGTAAGTCGCCAGGCGGACGGACTTTCCGCGTTTATATGTATTGACTGCTTTGATCAGACCGATGGTTCCGATGGAAATCAGATCGTCGGAGGATCTGCCGTTGCCGGTGTATTTTTTCGCAATATGGGCAACCAGCCGCAGATTGTGTTCCACCAACAGGTCTTTAGCTTGTTGACTGCCCGCTTCGTACAGTTCCAAAAGCGTAGCTTCCTCTTCGTCGGTGAGGGGCTGGGGAAAGGAATTTCCCAGAGATACATAGCCGCTGAGCAGGATCAGAGGGTTTGCCAGAAGAAGTGATGTAAGGATGAGAGACAGGCTCATGAAGTGCTCCTTTCAGGGGACGATACCGTCAGAATGGTAGAGTATATGAAAAATCTTGAAGAATACTGCCTGTCAGCGAAAAAGAAGGACAGAAACAGCTTGCGGAAGAGGGGGTGGACAGGATATAATATTTTATTTAATCAAACAGAAAGGCAGATATTATGTTCACATATTTGGATAATAGTGCTACCACTCGTCCCTATGATGAGGTGACGGAGCTGGTGGTAAAAGCCATGAGCCAGGAGTTCGGAAATCCGTCGTCGTTGCATCGCCTGGGGATGGCTGCGGAAAAAATGGTAAAAGAGGCCAGGGCGCAGGTTGCTCAGTCGCTGGGGGCATCTCCCGATGAGATTTTCTTCAATTCCGGCGGTACAGAAGGAGACAATACAGCAATTTTTGGCGCAGTCAACGCACGACGCCATCAGGGAAATAAGGTAATCACCACATCTGTGGAACATCCGGCGGTTCTGGAAGCCTTCAAGGAGTTGAAGCGTCAGGGATATGAGACCGTGCTTTTGGATGTGGACCGTCAGGGACGGCTGGATCTGGAACAGCTGGAACGTGAGCTGGACGAAAACACGGTGTTAGTCAGCGTCATGATGGTCAACAACGAACTGGGGACGGTTCAGCCTTTGGAAGAGGTTGGACGGCTGATCAAAGAAGCCAACGCCAAGTGGGGAAAGAATATTCTGTTCCATACGGACGCGGTCCAGGCCTGGGGAAAAGAAGAAATCGATGTTAAGAAGCTGCCTGTGGACATGCTGTCGGTCAGCGGTCACAAGATCCACGGACCGAAGGGGATCGGTGCTTTGTATGTTCGTAAGGGGACCAATATCCCTTCGCTGATCTTCGGTGGAGGACAGGAGAAAGGGTTCCGTTCCGGTACGGAAAATGTGCCGTTCATCGTTGGACTGGGTCTGGCGGCGAAGTTGGCGGAGGAAGAACGGAAAACAAAGCTGGAACATTTGAGAACCATGAGAAACAAACTCATGACAGGGATCGAAGAAACTATTGAAAACGCTGTAATCAACAGTCCCAGAGAAGAGAATTACAGCCCTGCGATCCTGAATGTCAGTTTCCCGGGATGTCGCGGAGAAGTACTGCTCCACATGCTGGAACAGAAGGACATTTATGTATCCACCGGATCTGCATGTTCCTCTCATAAGAAGGGGAGCCATGTATTGACGGCTGCCGGTCTGACACCGGAACAGATCGATGGTGCACTGCGGTTTTCCTTCAGCTGTGATACGACAGAAGAACAGATCGATTATGTATTGAAAGAACTGAAATTTGCTGTGGATTCCATGCGTCGCCTGACGAAGATGATGGGCCGCGGAAAGAAGAGATAGATTAGAAGAGGAAAAGATTATGGAACAGAAGACATATATCGTGCGCTGCGGTGAAGTGGCGCTGAAAGGGATGAACAAGCCCTATTTTGAAAGAATGTTAGTAGACCGTATCCGCCGTTCTCTGAAGAAAATCGGCAGCGGAATCGAAGTGAGAAGAGACGAAGGTCTGATTTTCGTTCGTACTCCGCTGGAACTGGAAGAAGAAGTGACTCTGAAGGCAATCACCAAGGTCTTCGGTGTAGCTTCCGTCAGCCCGGCTGTGGAAATCGATATCGAAGAAGGCAGCGCTCAGGATATCCTGGACAAGATCGGTGCGGCTGCCGTGGATTATATGATGAACCTCATCGAAAAGCGCGGAATCAAGACATTTAAAGTTGATGCAAAGCGCGCCAACAAGCAGTTCCCTGTTCAGTCCCCGGAAATCGGCCGAATCATCGGTGCCAGCGTTCTGAAGGGCTGTAAGGTCCTGGCTGTGGATGTTCACAACCCGGATTGTAAGCTGTTCGTTCATGTGCGCCGCGGAAAGGCTTACGTCTTCGAACAGAAGGTATCGGGTTTCGGCGGATTGCCCCTGGGCACCAACGGCAAGGGTATGGTCCTGCTGTCCGGTGGTATCGACAGCCCGGTAGCTGCGTTTATGATGGCGAAGCGCGGAATGATGATCGAAGCGATCCACTTCCATTCCTATCCCTACACCAGCGAACGTGCCTGGGAAAAGGTCCAGGATCTGGCGTCCATCGTTGCAAATTACTGCGGACGTTTTACCATCCACAGCATCAACCTGCTGCCCATTCAGGAAGCTATTGTTGCTAACTGTCCGGAAGATGAAATCACTATTCTGGTACGTCGCTTCATGATGCGTCTGGCAGAACGCGTGGCTCAGGAAACCGGCTGTCTGATGTTGATCACCGGGGAAAACATCGGTCAGGTTGCCAGCCAGACTGCGGAAGCGCTGGTGGTTACTGACGCATCTGTTCAGATGCCTGTCATGAGACCGCTGATTGCCATGGATAAGGTGGATATCATGGATATTGCCAAGGAAATCGGAACTTACGAGACTTCCATTCTTCCTTACGAAGACTGCTGCACTGTATTCCTTCCGAAGCACCCCTCCACAAAGCCGAAGCTGCCGAGAATCTTGGAATCCGAAAGTCATCTGGATGTGGATGCACTGGTGGAAGCTGCACTGGAAAGCAGAACCAGCACTGTGATCTATCCTCAGGAATAATCGACAAAACTAGAACAAAACCCCCTTTCTCTCTCAAAGACAAGCCGTCGTTTGAACGGTATAATGAGAAGAGGAAAGGGGGATTTTTTTATGGATGAGTCATGTGTTATGACGTGGACGGGCAATCGCCTGATTGCAAGGCTTTCGGGGGAGGTGGATCATCATCGTGCATCGCGGCTGCGTGATCTTCTCGACCGGGAAATCCGTTCGGCGGCAGAGAAACATTGCCTGGTTGATCTGATTTTTGATTTTGAAGATGTAACGTTCATGGACAGCTCCGGGATCGGTGTTGTAATGGGACGGTACAATACGATCTGCGAAACGGGAGGAACGGTATATGTGACCGGATGTGGACCCTATGTGGAACGGATTTTGGAAATGTCAGGTGTCTTTCTGATTACGAAAAAAAGAAAGAATGTACAGGAAGCTTTGGACGAATCGGAAGGGAGGGTGAAAGAAAACCATGTACACTGAAAACAGACCGGACGAAGTCCGGTGGAAGAACCAGCTGACGGCAGAATTCCCGGCAATTCCGGAAAATGAAGCTCTGGCCAGGTCGCTTTCGGCGGCCTTTGCCGCTCAGGCGGATCCGACGGTGGAAGAACTGACGGAAATCCGGACAGCTGTGTCCGAGGCAGTGAGCAATGCGGTGATCCACGGGTATCCGCAGGGAAATGGCCAGGTAAGACTGGAACTGTATCTGGGAGAAGACGGGCAGCTGACAATCATTGTGGAAGATCACGGCGTCGGGATCGAGGATGTGTCTCTGGCGAGAGAACCGTTGTTCACCACAGGCAAAGACGGTGAACGGTCTGGGATGGGCTTTACCGTGATGGAGAGTTTTACTGACAGGCTGGACGTGATTTCTGAACTGGGAAAGGGAACGCGCGTCACCATGACCAAGCGTCTGGATCTGAGCTATGAACGGTGATGGAAAGGTATTGGGAAAAGAGACGGTCTACCGGTTGATCTGTCAGGCTCATGAGGGTTCGGAAGAGGCCAGGGACCGGCTGATCCGCGCGAATACAGGTCTTGTAAAAGCGCTGGCGCTGAAGTTCACCGTCTGCGGATATGAACTGGACGATCTGATGCAAGTAGGCTTTATCGGTCTGATCAAGGCCATTGACCGTTTTGATCCGGAGTTCGATGTGATGTTTTCTACATATGCTGTTCCGCTGATTCTGGGCGAACTGAAACGGTATCTGCGCGATGACGGAACGATCAAAATCAACCGTCAGACAAAGCAGGATGTGAAGCGGATGAGGGCACTGGCGGAACAGTTCTGTCAGAGAGAAGGAAAGAGCCCTCGGCTGAGTCAACTGGCAGAACTGATGGGAGAACCGCAGGAACGGATCGTCGACTTGATGGAGGCACAGGAAGCAATGTACGGTATCGGAAGCCTTGACGATCCGGACCTCACCGCCGGAAGAACCATGGGGGAGGACCGGGAGGAACAGATGGTGGATCATTTGAGCCTTCGGACGGCAATCGCTTCGCTTCCGGCCAGAGAACGGTCGGTGGTCCTGCTGCGGTATTACCGCGATATGACGCAGCAGCAGATTGCCGAGCGGCTGGGAATGTCCCAGGTACAGGTGTCACGGATGGAAAAGCGGATCATGGAACGCCTGCGAATAGAAATGAATGAAAATGTCTGATTGTGATTGAGAAAGATCGTAAATAATTTTTTGAAATCAAAAAATGGAAAACTTCCGCAAAATTTGCGGTGTATTTTTTAACAGGGAAAAAATTGAAATCCTGAATACAAAAAATCGAAGAAATTTTGGTCATTTTTTGAAGATTTGTATTGCAAAATTCGACGAAAAATGTAATACTATACCTGTATGCTGTTAAAACTGTAACAATGGGTTTTTGCGGCGTATAACCTTGTTTAAAGGTGAACTTGTTAATTTATTTAAG
>JAFUQN010000094.1 GCA_017472365.1 Bacillota bacterium | reverse complement strand
TTCTTCAGTGGATATATCGATATGATCTACGGAACGCTGGCCAACGAATCCTATCAGTTCGTGTTCATCATCCTGATGTGTTTCGGCGCTACGATCCGGCTGTTTCAGGAATCCGGTTCCATGGCCGGTCTGGCCAACCTTTTGGACAAGTACGCAAACGGACCGAAAAAGCCACTGGTCCTGGGCTGGATCATCGGGATCGTCATGTTCGTGGACGACTACCTGAACACCCTGGCTGTGTCATTCTCCATGCGCAACACCACCGATCGGAACGGAATCCCCAGAGAACACCTGGCCTTCCAGTCCAACGCCATCGCTTCCTGTATCTGCGTTCTGATTCCCTTCTCCAGCTGGAGCGCCTTCACTGTGGGTCTCCTGGGTGAAGAAGGATTGACTTATGGTGACTATCTGTCGGCCATTCCCTTTATGTTCTACCCACTTCTGACCGTCCTGGCCTGTCTCCTCCTGGCTCTGGGCATCGTTCCCAAAGCCGGTGAACTGAAACTGGCTTATGACCGCGTTGCATCCGGCGGTCCCGTCTTCCAGAAAGAAGCCATCGAAGGTGCCACCATCACCGTTTCAGAACAGGAAAGTTCCCGCGAAACCCCAGCCAGAAACGCTGTGATCCCCATTCTGATTTTGGTCATCGTGGTCATCCTCTACGATAACGATCTGGTCCACGGCCTCTTCGCTTGTCTGGCAGTTCAGGCCCTGATGTACATCGGCCAAAAGATCATGACATCGAAGGAATTCGTGGAACATTGCTTTGAGGGCGCCAAATCCATGCTGACCATGGCCATCGTTGTCCTCTTCGCCATGACCCTCAGCGCCGCCAACAAGGAACTGGGCTTCTTTGAAATCGTCATCGGCGGAGCCGGAAGGGCCGTTCCTCCGGCCCTGTTACCGGCCACAGCCTTCGTCATCGTGGCCGCATCCACTTTCGCCACCGCCGGCTACTGGGTCATCCAGGTCTTGTCCATCCCCATCTTCATCCCTCTGGCGCTGTCCATGGGTGTAAAGCCGGGTCTGGTGATTGCCGCCATCATGTCCGGCGTCACCTTCGGCTGTAACTTCTGTTTCTACGCCGACCCCGTCTTCATGACCGCCGCGGCAACCGGAATCTCCAATTTGCGGATTATCAATCTCAGCGCTCCTTACGCATTGAGCTGCGCCGCGTTGACTGTTGTTGGGTATGTGATTGTTGGATTCATACTGTAATTGAAAAGCGCCTCTTCAGGCGCTTTTTTCGTTAGATCATAAGAGGTTCTACATCATCCGTTCCCGATACACATTCGTCAGTCCGCACTTCTTTACCCGGTCGGAAATCTCCCTCCGGTCGGTACTGTACAGTCCCCGTTCCTTCATCCGCGCAAAGAATTCCGCTCCCGCAAAGGTATAGCGGTGAAAGACGCCACCTTCCTTCGCCAGTTCTTCGTTGGCGTAGCTTACCAAATCTCCAATGGCAGTCTCCTTCGGAAGCTCCAACGGTTCTTTTCCGGCCAGAAGGCGCGCAGCGTTGTGACCAGCGAGAGAACCTGTGGAAATGGCCTCTGTATGACCTACGAACAGACCGGACTTTTCACCGCCGCAGAAGAGATTTTCCACTCCTTTGACCTTCATCGCATTATCTCTCGGAGCCGTGGACAGATATCGGATGGAATTTCCTTTCCCTCCGGCGTAGGGATCCACATACCGCGCCTCTTCCAGTCCCGGAACCTGGCGCAGTTTTTCCAGCGGCATGAATGGCGTCATGATTTTCGCGTGGCCTGTATCCAGTAATACGATATTCTCTGCGAAATCCTCCAGTGCGTACTGCTGACACACTTTAATATCCAGCTTTTCCGCGGTGATCAATTCCTTTGGAAGCGGAATCACCGCCACACCGGTTGTGTTGAGCTTCTCCTGCAGTTCTTCCGATAAGGATTCTTTCGCCAGCTTTCCCGACCCGCTGAACGCCCCGAAGGTCCCGTCTTTCCGCCGGCCGCGGATATCTCCCACACCAGCTTTCTGACTGATGCTGACCCGGGGGCCGAAAGCAGGACATCGCAAAACGCACATGGAACAGCCATTTCCGTAGGCTTGACAATTCCCCATAGGTCCGGTGGACCCTGTACATTCCACGAATACGTCTCCCTCGATCAGCCGGCCGTCGGCCAGACGAATGGATTTCAGTGTTGGCGCGGTTCCGGGAACCGTTGTCGAAGAAGAGACGTCGTCGAAGGCGACGTCGGTTGCCCGGGCGAGAGTCAGGATCTCGATGCCTTTTTCTTTCAACAGCCGCCGGACCGCCGGTTCCATTTTGAGCACGTCGTATAAGCTGGCATGTTTGTGTCCGGGAAAGTCCACGTTTACATGGCGCGACAGCTTGTCGGTCAATGCAAAGATTTCATCGACTCCCAGTGCAATGTTTTCTTCTGCAGCGGTGTAACGACCGTTGTTTCGCATGATTCCGCCCACGTTTCCCAGTCCCAGAATCATATCGGTTTTTTCCAGGAGCGTCACCTCCGCTCCGGCATTTTTGGCAGTGATGGATGCTGCGATCCCGCTCCAGCCGCCGCCGATGACTACAATTTTATTCATATACCCACCCCTTTGAGATTCACTTTGGCCGTTCAGAGCCGTCCGGTACAGTATATGTCTCCAACTTCCAACCCATGAAAAAAGGTGAATATTCACCTCGAAAAGTGAACATTCACCTTGAATAATCATTATATCGTTTATCGGCAATTAACAATTTTAATCATTCTTCGCCTTTTCTACCTTTGTTACCTGCCATACGCCCACCAGGATCAGTACCGAGCCCAGAAGAGACGCAGCATTGACCGGTTCCTTCAAGAAGAGGATCCCGGAGAACATAGAACAGATGGTGGTCAACCCGCTGTAAGTGGCCATCTGAACAACGGACATTCGTCCCGCCGCGTAATTGACCATGACGTTACAGGCGATAGAACAGAACACACTGAGAATCAGGACCGTAATCACAAAGGACGGTTCTGACAGCGGTCTCAGATATTCCGTCAGACTCCAGTTCACAGAACGGAAAGCTGTGAATGTGAAGGTCACCATACACATGATCAGCATAACGTAGGTACGTTCCGAACCGGTGAATTCGCTGGCAGAGCTGCGGTTGATCGTCTTGTACGCCGCCGATACCAGCGTTGTGAGGATCAGGAAAATGACGCCGATGGGACGGATGATCCCCATAGATTTCCCCGCTGCAGTGACGATCATCACACCGACGATGGGTAAGAGACAAAACAGCGCCTGACGCTTCGTGGGATATTCCTTCAGGAACATGGCCGCAGCCGCCATGGACACCACCGGAGTAATGCTGAGGACCACGCCGGCGAAAGTTGCATTGGTATAATAAACACCGTAGGTTTCGAAGTAGAAATAGCCTAGCTCCGTGATTCCAAGCCAAATCACCGGTTTCAGATTTTTCCCTTTCAGGTGGATGGGCATCTTCCCCGTGGCCGCCATCACGGTCATGATAGTTACTGCCACAATAAAACGGATGGATAACAAAACGTCTGGGGTTGTCACGCCCATAGCCACTTTCGTGAACAGGAAACTGAATCCCCAGATGGTATTTCCCGCGGCCGCGGCAGCGATTGCCAGCCCGCGTTCTTTCTTATCGATGTTTAATTCTGTCAAGAAATCGCCTCCCTGCGACGCGTATATTAACCGCGCCGACGCCTTTATTATATCTCTGTCCAATTGACAAATCAACATCGGCAGGGTACAATGACTTTAAACTTTCAGATAATTCCATCAACAGGAGGATGAAACTATGGGAAAATTTGTTGTACGCAAAACTAATACCGGTGTTAAGTTTGATTTGAAGGCTACCAACGGCCAGGTCATCGCTACTTCTGAAGTATACGCTTCCGAAGATGCTTGTAAGAAAGGCATCGCCAGCGTTCAGAAAAACGCTCCTGCAGCTGCTGTGGAAGACCAGACTGTGGAAGGCTACGCTGAAGAAAAGCACCCGAAGTTTGAAGTTTACGCTGATAAAGCCGGCGAATTCCGCTTCCGCCTGAAGGCTACCAACGGTCAGGTCATCGCTGTGGGCGAAGGCTACAAAGCCAAGGCCAGCTGCTTAAACGGCATCGAATCCGTAAAGAATAATGCTCCCGATGCTGAAATCGTAGAAGAATAACCTCAAAAACATTCAAAGGATGTCTCCTGTGAGACATCCTTTTTTATGTGCTATTTTTTTGTGATCAGCAGGATCTCCGGCGGGCATTTTTTCTGGTTCCACATGGAGATGTACGCCACGTGATATTCCTTCGAAGAAAGCTCCTTCGCCCATTCCAGAAGCGCGGCTTTTTCCTCCGCACCCTGTTCGTGGCCGCTGTACAACACCGCACAAACCAGCCCGCCTGGTTTCACCACATCCAGTGCAGCCGAAACCGCCGTCATCGTTTCTTCCTTTGTCGTCGTTACCGACTTATCTCCTCCTGGAAGGTATCCCAGGTTAAACAACACCGCAGCAACCCCGCTTCCGCCGACGTACTGTCGCAGGTTCGCGTTGGTATCCAGGATCAGCCGGACGCCATGCTCCCGGGCTGCATCACATAATGTCACCCCTTCGCTCTCTAACAGCGTCCTGGTATTATCCAACGCCTGCGGCTGAACATCGAAGGCAATGACACTGCCCTTCGGCCCTACCAGCTTTGCCAGCGCCAGCGTATCGTGTCCGTTGCCCATGGTGGCGTCAATAACGGTATCGCCTTCCTTTATATATTGTCCCACGATTTCCATGGCCCAGACCGTGGTTTTTGTAATCAGATTTTCACTCATTTCAGCACCAGCTTTTGAATGGCATATGCCACACCGTGTTCTGCATTGGTCTTTGTCACCATCATAGCTTCGTTCTTTACAGAATCCTCTGCATTTCCCATAGCAATGGAAATCCCCGCATGACGCAGCATCGCCACGTCGTTGGAACTGTCGCCGCAGGCCATGATCTGGCTTTTATGGACACCCAGGATCTCGGCCAGCGCATCCAGCGCGGCTGCCTTACTGGTATTCGCCCCACCAATTTCAAGATTGTAGGGCATTGAACTGCAGGCGGTGATTCCTTCCACACTGTTAAGGCGCTTCCATACCTCCTGACGACGCGTCTCATCACCGAACATCAAATTGATGTTTTCCAGCTTGTGACGATTTTCCAGAATCAGTGCCAGGGCATCCTCCACCGGCTGGCGGGTCGTCAGCGTATATCTCTGGGATTTTTCAGAACGGATCCCATACGCCGCCAGATTTTCCAGACAACTTTTCTGTGCGTAAACCTGATGGTCGTAAAACACTTCCTTCATGATGGTGTCATCTTCCAGAATGTCCATGATCGCATCCAGCTTATCGCCGTCGATCAAATCGGAATAGATCGTTTCATTGTCCGCCAGGCGAATGATATTGGCACCATTGGAAGTGATGGCGTATTCGATCCCCGGAACAGTGATCACATCCTGAGGAAGTGCACTGAACACACGGCCGGTGGCGATGACCACGTGAACTCCCTGTTCCATGGCAGCCAGCAGCGCCGCCTTGCTTTCCTCCGACAGAACACCGTGTTCGTTCAGAAGCGTTCCGTCCATATCCAAAGCGATCAGGCGGATATCCAGCGGTTTTCCATCGATTACATTCTGCTTTTTCCAATCATCAATATGTAAATTCATCTTTTCGATTCCTTTCTTCCGTCAAATCATTATTTTTATTATACCTTAATTTAATACCATATCCAACGTTTTATTCAACGATGCTAAATGTAATCCGGAATTAGGAGTCTCCATGAGAAAAATAACATTTACATTGGGAATATAACCATTTTCCAAATACCAATATATTTTTTCCATTGCCTTACATGTGTAGTCTTCATTCCCTATCATCCCAAAATATTCAATATAAATTGCTTTTCCTGTCTTAGGATGAGTCATTTTAAAATCCGGTCTCACCCTATGTTCACCTAAGTACAATACAGGCTCATACAAGTAATCAATTTTCCTGACTCTCAATATTTCTGAAATCTGCATCTCTGCTTTTGAGCGAAATCCCTCTCCAATAGAATTCGTATGGATCAAATGCTCTTCCAGAAAATGATCACCCCGGTCTTCTTCTAATCCCTTAAATTTCTGACAAGTCAATGCCAACCGATATGCTTCCGGTACTGCCTCCCAGATGCTGGCATCATCCCATGGCTCGTACCTCTCCAAAAACCAATCGATTACAGCTTTATCGATTTCCATTCTATAAACGCGTTCTTTGAGAAAACGTTTTCGCCTTACCCTCTGTACGAAATGATAATCGATTTGTTTTACCGCTCGAAATCGTTTCATTCCACGCTCCCGCACTTCTTTCGATAGGTAACGCTTCCCACGAATCGTCCTCATCTCCAACTTTTTATCCGGTAAATTTCTCATTTCCCTTCGATCCTGTTTAATTTGTTCTTTTAACCGATTCCGCTCCATCTCTAACCGTGTTTTTATTTCCATAGGCCCTATCCCCCCTTCCATAATTATACAACACAGAGATGGAATTATAAACATATTTTCCATATTTTTACTCTTCAAAATACGACTTTACTGTTACTTTTTGAAGTGTTTACGGCTCTATCATCTAATACCTCTTTACCGTAAACAATTTTACCGTTTCTTAAGATTCTGTCACGAAATCAGCTCAAATCTGATACATTTCTCATTTTATTCAACCATAAAGGCCCGTCTCAACAAATCATCATACGCTTTTTCATTCGTTTATACCCTATGCGCTTACTAGTTTTAACGGAAACAATTTCTTTTTTACTGTTTCCGTAAACACACCTCATTAAAAGTGTGATTCCACCCAACGCTACCTATCAATTCCGTACATCATTCACCCGGCCGGCGTCGCTTCTTACAACGGAGGCAACCGGCCCGCTTCGCGGGCCGGTTGCCAGTGCAATTCTCGTCTCTCCGCGTTGATTTTTCAACATTTCACCTTGACTTTTTCTTAACAAACTGCCATAATCGATAATGGTGCGGTCATCGCACAGGAAAGAATCGAGAAGAAATTGAAGGAGAGTTTGCATCTTGGGAACTGAAATCAAAACCGTCCCGTTTGTAGAAAAAGCGCAGTTTCTCATCGGGATCACACTGCTGGGCGGATACGTCAACACGTACGCCTTCATTGCCCGCGGAGGCAATATGGTCAGCTTCCATACCGGTAACCAGATCCGCTGCGGTATGTCCCTGGCCTATGGAAATATGTCCGATTTTGTCTTTTATTTAATACCGATCCTCATGTGCTTCGGCGGTGTCTGCCTCAGTGAAATTCTGAAGTGGGCGTTTAAAAAATCCGACTGGAGACTGAATACTATGCTGATTGAAGCTGTCGCCCTGTTCGTCATCGGCTTACTGCCCACCTCGATGAACGTTGCTGCCGGCTACGCTCTCAGCGTTCTGGCAGGGACTCACTTCTGCGTTTTCCGTAGCTGGGAAGGTTCTGCCCACAACTCCACCATCGGTACCGGTAACCTGCGTAACCTGGCACAGCTGTTCTGTAAAGCTGTCACCGGAGGTTCTGCCGCGAAGGGAAAGTTCCTCCGCTATCTCTGCGTGTTCCTTTCCTTCCCCACTGGCGCATTCCTGGGAACCTGGATCACCGTCCGTATGGGTACATACGGAATCTGGCCTCTCAGCGCTCTGATGTTTGTATGGTCTCTGATCTACTACATCCAGACCAAGCGCGAAAAGGCTTTAAAAGCAGCGCAGGCTGCGTAAATAAAAGTGCAAAAGACTGTCGAGTCTATATCGACAGTCTTTTTTATTTCCCGGTTTAGTCCATCGGACCGTTCTCGTCACGGCATTTGCATCTGCGGATCACACTTCCGTCCGGACCAATCTCCGTGCACGCTCCACAGAGGCCTTCACCGCAGCACATCTTCGCATTGTTCAGCCGTACGATCTTCGTCCGGGGCAATTCCTTTCTGATCACTCTAATCAGTTGTTCCATATAATATTCCGACACCATAAGCGCTGTCACGTCGGGTTGTTCTTCTTTCAATATCTCTGTCAGCAGTTCTTCCGATTCCACCAAACTGCTCAAACTGATGTATTCCGGAGCTACATCCCTGCCGTAATCCTTCAAAAGTCGCCGGTCCACCTTTTCACTGTCGGCCAGCCAACGAATCTCTGCGCCTGGAATTCCTGCTTTTTCGTTCATCGTCAATAAACGATCTATGATCAGCATCGCCGGCGCCGCCCCGATTCCTTTCGTAATCAGGAGAATCTTTTTCCCTTTCAAATCTGTTGGCTTCAAAGCCTCCGTTCCCAAAAGGCCACTCCGGTACACGCCGCGGATTATGCATGTTGTCCCAACCAGTTCCGCTTTTTGTGTCAGCTGCTTTGATTTCGGTCCCTCCCGCCGGATCGCCAGATGAATCGTCCCTTCTTTTTCATCCGCCTTCATCACCGAAACCGGTATATCGCAGTACCGTTCAAACCCGATAGGGCGCAGGAACACGAAACTCCCGGGAAGCGTCGCACTCTGCGCAAAGCTTCGCCCCACGCGGAAAACGAACACCGAAATCTCCTCGGAATAGTCCGTTCGTTCCACCAGCTCTGCTGTCACTTCTTCTCGCGGGGAAACGATCTCATTTCCGTTCTGACAAAACACCGTATACGGACAAATCCCGTTCCAGTCACAGTCACACACATCCTTTCCCTGAAGCCGGCTGCAAATCAGACAGTCTCCCGTCAGTGCCAGTACGCAGGGGCACTGGTCGGTTCCCGCATCAAAACATCCGCTTTCACGTTTTACAGACAACTCTGCCATCTGTTCCATTTCCTCACCTCACCTCTTCCACATCTTCCAAAAAATATAACGGTTCGGAATAGACATACTCTCCCGCCACGTAGATATGCAGCTGCCCCGCCGGATCACCGCGCCGGACCGGAGCGATTATCGGTTCTGTCACGGCACAGGCGATTCCCATCCGTTCCCGTTCTTCCGGACGAATCAAACACGTTACATCTCTCCTCGTTCCCACCCAGACCGTATCACGCACGCCGCCTTCTACCGGAATCTTTTCCAACTGCACTTCTCCTCTGGCCACGGTCGTCAATTCAAAATTATCATATGCCCAGTTCATCAGCGCATACGCATCATTGAACCAGTCCGGCGCATCCATCACCGAACAGATCACAGCTCTTCCATCCCGTTCCGATGAAGCCACCAGCGTCCGCCCCGAAGCTTTCGTGTAGCCGATCTTCACACCGGTTCCGCCTTCATATTGATGTACCACCTTGTTTTTATTGTAAAAGTACGGATCCCGTCCCTCCTGGCGCTGTGCAGTATGTGACTTTGTTCCGGCAATCACCGAAAACGCCGGATTCACCATAGCAGCTCTCCCCAAAAGTGCCATATCGTACGCTGTTGTATAGTGCTGTTCTTCGTGAAGACCCGTTGGATTTGTAAAATGCGTCCCCTCCATTCCCAGTTCCGCAGCCCGCCTGTTCATTAACTCCACAAAACCGTCCGTCGTTTCCCCGATCTCCATGGCTATGGCCGTTGCCGCATCATTTCCGGAACGAAGCAATGCCCCATATAATAAATCTTCCAAAGAAATCGTTTCTCCATCCATCAGGTAAATGGAAGACCCTTCGACTCCGATGGCCTCGCCTCCTACCGTTACCATTCTGTCCAACCGGCCGTATTCAATCCCCAAAAGCACCGTCATGATTTTCGTGGTACTGGCCGGATACACCCTCTCCATCCCCTGTTTTTCATACAGGACGCGCCCCGAGGCCAGATCCATCACCACAGCTGACCGTGCCGATACGACCGGCGGCTGTGACGTTTCTCCCGCCGCATCAACCACCGCCGCCCGTTCCACAGGCGGCGTTTCTCTTCGATCCGTTGTATTCTCTCCGGCCAGCAACTGATGCAACATTGCAAACATCAACGCAAATGCGATTGCCATGCCGATGATCCAAAGAACCAGAAGGCCGCCGTCGTCAAAACGCCGGCGGCTGCGATTCTGTCCGGCTGTGCTCTGTTCTTCGTTGAATCCCATAAAAAAATCTCCTTCTCAGCCGCATCACATAAGCGATACACTCTGAGAAAGAGATATTCGTCAGTTTTAAATTTTATGCTTTTTTCTTTTCGATGGCACCTTCCAGCGTCAGGATCACCACAGCCGCGATAACGAGAACGCAGCCCGCCAGTCCGCGCAGTGTCATGGTTTCGTTCAGCACGAAATATCCCAGGATCACCGTGGAAATCGGTTCGAACATACCCATGATCGAAGTGACCGTTCCTCCCACATGCTTAACAGCCACAGGAATCATGGAATTCGCTCCTACAGAAACGCACATCGCCATGATGAACATGAAGACCCATCCCTTGGGTGTGATGTCGTAAGTCAGCTGAGCAGTGGCCGTACCGTAACAGAACAGCAGTACGGAGGCTACACAACAGCAGTAAAACGAGATCGCCATGGGATGCAGTTCACGGACGCCGCCTTTATCCATGGCCAGAACGTAGATGGAATACGCTACGCCGGACAGGAATGCGAAAATGATCCCCGTCATGTTCACATTCAGATCCTTTTCCAGGAACATAGCCAACCCCACCACCGATAACACGATGGCAATGATCTTGGACTTACTGATTTTATCTTTAAACACAGTCACAGAAACCACAGCCACGATCACCGGATAAACGAAGTGAATACAAGTGGTGAGACCTACGGATATGTAATTGTACGATCCATACAGGAACACGCTGGTCAACGTTGCTCCCATCAGTCCTAACAGCATCAGCGTCTTAAACTGCTGTTTCGTCACCTTCAGCGAGATTCCTCTGGCTTTCAAATAACAAAACAGTACCGGCGCCGAAAACAGGCTTCGGAACATGGTCAGCGTCATGGTATTGGATCCTTCTGCATAGGTAACCTTTCCCAGGATCCCGGTACATCCGTAGATGGTGGCCGCCAGGATGGCACAGATCAGACCCAGTGTTTTATTTGTTTTCATGAATGATACGCCTTCTCTCCAAATTGATTCGTTCTGCTATTCGTTCAGCTCCAGGGAAATCTGCTGGAAGCCCAGTGCATCCAGAGTTTCCAAAGCCTCTTCATCTTCATCGGCACCGATCAGAGTATCGATCTCTTCGATTTCCGGAAGATCCTTCAGCGTCTCAAATCCAAACTTCTCCAGGAACAGCTTTGTCGTTCCGTATAAAATCGGACGGCCGATCCCGTTGCTTCTTCCCTTTTCTTCTACCAGGCCCTTCTTCGCCAGTCCTTCTACCACGCGTTCGCATTTGATTCCGCGGATGGATTCGATCTCACTGCGGGTCACCGGCTGCTTGTAAGCGATGATCGCCAGCACTTCCAGTGCCGACTGGGACAGCTTCTTTTCTTTGGTGGGAGTGCAGAACCGTTCGATGTACTCGCCGTTTTCCGGAGCGGTACAGAACTGGAAGGACTTGTCGATCTCACGGATCCGGATTCCTCTTCCCTGTTCCTCGTATTCTTCC
Source organism: Bacillota bacterium (assembly GCA_017472365.1). Lineage (GTDB taxonomy): Bacteria > Bacillota > Clostridia > Peptostreptococcales > Anaerovoracaceae > RGIG446. Next base: position 30,060 of record JAFUQN010000094.1, on the reverse strand, counting down.
TGCAGTTCCTTCATATGATCATAAATTTCACGCCAGGGAACATTGAACATTTCCGCGGCATCTTTCACGTTCAGCGGCTGTCCCCAGACAAACATCAGGGATTCCAGCGCCGACTTAATGGTTTTCTTACTGGTCATTGCGTTCCTCCTCCGGCTGCGCCAGCTTAACAGTGATTTCACCGTAGCGGACATCCTGTTCCGCCGTAACGGCATGCTGCTTCAGCAGTTCCAGCAGCGACATGAATGTTACGACCACATCGTAGCGTGTGGTGGCCCCCATCAGCAGCTCCCGGAACGTCAGACGGTCTTTCTTCAGGAAGCAGTCTCGCATCTGCTGGATCCTGTTTTCAATGGTCATTCTCTGGCGCTCCACTCTGGCGTAAGTCTTGCGGACTTCTTCCAGACGGCGTTTCTTGATCAGAAACAGATTGAACGCTTTCACAAACTGGTTCAGATCCATGTTCAGGATCTCATCCGGCTCTTTCGTATATTCTGTCAGATCTTCCTGCGGCTTGGTGTATACGTGGGACATCAGTTCTTCCCGTTCCGCCAGCTCCGCAGCCGCTTCTTTGAACTTCTTGTATTCCAGGATCTTCTGGACCAGTTCCTTCCGCGGATCTTCCAGTTCTTCCACGCCGTCCACCGTCTTCGGTCTCGGCAGGAGCATTCTGGACTTCAGCTCGATCAGCATGGCCGCCAAAACCATGAATTCGCTGCCCACCGTAATATCCTGACGCTTCATCTGCTCGATATAGCTCAGATACTGCGTCGTGATTTCGGAAACCCGGATATCGTAAATATTCATTTTTGCGTGTTCAATCAGATAGACCAGCAGGTCAAACGGCCCTTCAAACTGATCCAGTTTTACTTTATATCCCACGATATCCTCCTTTCCTCATATACGGGCAACCGGCGCTCCTTCGGCGCGCCTTACTCTAACTGATAAATTATACCACAGATCGACCTGTAAATAAAGCAAAAAAGACATCGGACGAGATGTTCGATGTCTTCCTTTTCATTACTTGACGAAGCCGTTATTCACCAGGAACGCTTCGATCTTATCCACCTGATCCAGGATCTTGTTGGCGTAGGTGGTGGTGTAGTTTCCGCGGTTGACGCGGCCAGAACCCTGATTATAAGCGGACAACGCTTTGATCACGTTCCCTTCATAGGATCCCAGATGACCGCTGAGCAGCATCGATGCCAGCTTCACACTCATATGAGCATCGTACAGCTGCCATTCTTCCACACCGTATCCGGCAGCCGTTCTGGGCATGATCTGCATCAGTCCCTGTGCTTTTCCGGAACGTCCCAGGCTGGCGTTGAATGTACTTTCCTTGTGAGCGATTGCCATCAGCAGCTTCTGATCCAGGCCGAAGACTCTGGCTTCATGCTGGAACAGTGCCACCAACTCCTGCGCATACGCAACGCTGGCGTCAGGCTTTACCTTACAGATGTAGCTAACCAGGCCCTTATTGTAGTTGGACGCATCTTCATCCCAATAGTCCTTGGCATCCACATACGAATCCGTACTGATGTACACACCGCTGTAAGATTCGTAATAAATGCTGATCCCCAGATTCGGGTCGTCGGTCAGAGCCTTCAGCGGAAGATACAGCGTTCCGCCGCTGCTCATGATCGGAAGTTCTTCCAAATCTAATGCATGGGCAACCAACACCGGAGGTTCGATTTCTTCCGGCTCTTCCGGTTCATCCTTCTGCGCTTCTTCAATGATCGCATCCAGGTGTTCCTGTGCGAAGATGATTTCATCGTTGGGCTCCGGAGTATAGGTGATGACGTTTACATCTTCAACGATGGTCGCCTGGACATCGGTCATGTCGCTGGCCAGAGCTGCGTCCTTCACCTGATTCGTAGTGATATCGGTTTTTAAGATTTTTAATGTGCGGCTTTCCCAATCCATCTCACACTGCAGTCCCATTGCACCCTGGATCCCCTCAGACATGGGGACATAGGTGACACCGTCATGCAGGAAGAACGGACGGTTCAGTTCATAATTCCAAATTTGTGTTCCGTTGATTCGGATATCTCTGAAAAAGAAGGTACCCGTAACGGTTTCTTCTGCGAAAATAGAGATCGAGGAGCAGAGTAAGATTGTCAAGACAAGCCACACAGATATAAGCTTCTTTGCCATATCAAATTCCCTCTCTTTCCCGTACTTCTTATGAGAAATACCTTAATATTATACCACAAAATGCCGGTTTGTACAGTAATTTTTGCCGCAAACGTCGTCAAAAACGACCGAAAACGTTGGAATTTCAACACTCTTCAAGCAAACACACCCGTGTGTTTTTTCCGTCTTTTTTGCGCTTTTTTTCGCAATTTCTCTCATTTTTCGTATTATTTCCTTTATTTTTTTGTTTTTACAGTAGTTCCTGTTGACACCTCAACAAAAAACGAATAAATTAAAAGGGAGTATGAGCATTTCCCTGAGTTTTTCAACCTTTTCGGGAGGAAAAAACGATGAAAATCGATGAAAAACGAATTCTTCTCCTGGCCCTGAAAGCCGGAGAATTAATGTTAAAAAGCGGCGGCGAAACTGCCCGCGTAGAAGACACGGTAGTACGTATTTGTAAAGCCTGCGGTGTAGAAGATGCCGATGTATTCGTCATGCCTACAGGTCTGTTCCTGACCGTCAATTCTCCGGACAAAAACATTTCTGTCCAGAGTTACATCCGACGGATCCGCGGTGCCCGCACCGACCTGGAACGTATCTCCCAGCTGAACACACTGTCCCGCCGTTTGGAAAACAAAGAGCTGTCCTTTGAAGAAGCGGAAGCCATCGCCGATGGAATCAGCCGCGAAGTCCAGTTCGCCTTTCCTGTACGCCTTTTAGGCGCCATGATGATTTCCAGTTGTTTTACATTGATGTTTAACGGTGGTCTCACCGACTTTATCACATCCCTGATCGTCGGTGCCCTGACTTATCTGTTCCAGATGAAACTGGTAGCCAGACTGCAGCTGAACTGGTTTATCGAAACCTTCCTGTGCTGCGCAGCCGCCACCATCATGGCCATCCTCTTTACCCACGTGGGCCTGGGCCTCAACTTTGACCCCATCATCATCGGTTCTCTGATGATTTTCTTCCCCGGGGTTATGATCACCAACGCGGTTCGTGATATTTTGGCCGGCGACACTGTCTCCGGTGTATCCAGAGCTGCCGATGCCGTCCTGACCGCCTTGTCCATCGCCATGGGTGCTGCTGCCATCATGGCCGTATACAGTGGAATGGGAGGTGTTCTGTAATGATCCTTCAGTTTTTCGCAGGCGTTGGCGCCACCGTTGGATATGCCCTGATTTTTAACCAGCCCCGCCGTCATCTGATCGTCACCGGTCTCATTGGTGCCGCAGGCTGGCTGTTGTACCTGCTGGCTGTAGAACTGGGAAATGGAGATCCGTTCTCCTCTTTCCTCAGCGCCTTCCTGGTGACCTTCTTATCCCAGATCGCTGCCCGTGTGTTCAAAGACCCCGTCATGGTCTTCTGCATTCCCGGGATCATGCCCATCGTTCCGGGGGCTGGAATGTACCGCACCATGAGAGCTTTTGTCACCCACGAGACCGCGTTAGCGGCTGCCACCGGGTACAATACCATCTCCATGGCCGGAGCAATCGCCTTAGGCCTTTTGGCCGCCACTTCGCTGTTCCAGATCATGGCAGCGATCCGCCGGACATTCTTTTCAAGAATCGAATCGAAATAAACATCAAAAAACCTCTGCAGAGACTCACTCCGCAGAGGTTTTCTTTATTCTGTTATTTCCAAATGATATCTGCCGTATTCAGGCGCTTGGGAACGCGGATATAATCCTCATTTTGAGGATAGCCAATCATGAAAGCCCCATAGAAACTGTGGCCTTCCGGTAAGGCAAAGTCTTCCACCAGAGCCGGAACAGCATTCATCATGCGGGTCAGATATCCGGCCCAGCAGGTACCGATGCCCTGAGCCTGCAGCAGCAGTTCCAGCGTTTCCATGGCGATGGCCGTGTCCTGCTTCGGGTTGACCGCATCATCGGAACAATAAGCCAGGAGGATCGTAGGTGCCGTTCCCATGACTACGTTATTTCCGATTTTATACTCTTCCATGATTTCCGGGGACGTTCCGGTCTCCTGGACCCAGGCCAGGATCTTGTTCATCATGTCGTCTAGAAGTTCGCGGTTTTGGATCACCATCCACTTTGTGGGGTGTTGATTCTTTGCACTGGGCGCCCAGCAGGCCAGATCCAGCGCTTCTTTCAGCACGTGCTCATCCACGGGTTTATCCATGTAATGACGATAGGATCGTCTCTGACGGATCAGCTTTACCAGCTCGTCCTTAAATCCGTCGGAATAGCTTTCCACATCTTCCTCTGCTGCAGACTCACCATCCCAGGTGATAGCCCCCACGGGACAGACAGCTGCACAATGCATGCACTTCATACAGCGCTTTTCCGGATCGACCGCTGCTCTTCCATCCACTTCCGAAAACACCGTAAAGTTACAGACCCCCAGACAGCGCAGACAGCCTACGCACAGGTCCTGATTTACTTGGATCATTCTGTTGCTCCTTTTTCATTGAAAGGGCCGCGTCCACGCGGCCCAAATCCTCATTAAATGTTGATATCGCCTTTGGCCAACAGAACGCCGTTTCCGCCTACCTGGACCTTAACGCCGCCGTCTTCCGTCAGCTTGGAATTGATCTTGGAGGGACGGTCCATAGCTTCGCCCTGGATAAAGGTGTTTTCTACACCGGGCTTTACGATATTCTTTCTGTATAAGTAATAGGTCAGTGCACCGTTGGATGTACCGGTCGCTGCTTCTTCATCGATGTCATACAGCGGAGCAAAGTTTCTGCAGTGAACGGCGCCGTCTTCCGTGTTTACGGTGAATGCATGAACACCAACAACTTCATAGCGTTCGGACAGCTTGGACAGAGCCGGGAAATCGGGCGCAATCTTCGCCAGTTCTTCTTCGTTCTTCACGGGCATCATGATGTCGGGTAAGCCGGTAGAAATCATTTCCGGGATCAGATACTGACCGTCCACAGCTCCCTGACCTTCTGCGTCGAGACCCATGATTTCATATAATTCCTTCTGGCCTTCTGCTGTGGCGATTTCATTGATGTACTGCGGAACTGCCATGTCCATCAGAACGGAACCTTCGCCCACATCGATACCGATGGTACCTGCCAGGGTATGGTTTGTATAATGTTCTCCTGCCTTGACCAGACCGGCATCAGCCAGAGCCACAAACGAACCGATGGTGGCATGACCGCAGAGATCCACTTCCGCAGCGGGAGTGAAATAACGGATGTTGAATTCTTTGTCGTTCAGCTTTTTGATGAACGCGGTTTCGGAATAACGCAGCTCAGCCGCAGTCTTTCTCATGGTTTCGTCATCCGGGAAATCTGCACCTTCAGGGATGATCACTACGCCGGCGGGGTTGCCGCCGAATACGGTTTCTGTAAAGGCATCTACGATATAAAACTTCATGGATATTTCAGTCCTTTCCTGCGCATAGCGCGCACTCTCACTTATTCTTCCTCGATGGCACCGACCATGCACAGATCCACACAGGACCCGCAGCCCACACATTTCGGTCCGATCTGTGCTTTTCCGGTGGGTCCCATGGAGATGGCCTTGACCGGACAGACGCGGATGCAGTATTTGCACGCACGGCACTTTTCTTCGTTGACCTTAACTTTCATAATTTTTTATGCCGGATCGGGGCCGGCGCTCCTTTCTCAGATCGTTACTGTTATTGTAACATTTCATCGAAAGTGATACAATGTCATTAGTCAGAATTTTTCTAACATAATATAATGCACGAGGTGACAACAATGAGTTTTAAATTGCTGATCATGAATCTTGGTTCCACTTCCACCAAGGTTTCTGTATATGAAGATTATCAGGAAGTTGCCAGAGAATCTCTGCACCATTCCCAGGAACAGCTGAATCAGTATCCCAGTCCTCTGGACCAGAAGGAGTTCCGAAAAGAAGCCATCCTGAAATTCCTGTCCTCCCACGATTACGATCTGAAGGATTTCAGCTGCATCGTGGCCAGAGGCGGCTGCTGTAAGCCCATCGAAGGTGGAATCTACCGCATCACAAAGGAGATGCTGGATGACATCGCATCGGAAAAGTATGGATTACACATTTCCAACACCGGCTGTTTCATCGCCTATGAGCTGGGACAGGAATACGACCTTCCCGTCATCACCGCTGATACCGTCAAAACCGACGAATTCTTCGACCTGGCTCGTTACAGCGGCCACCCGCTGCTTCCCCGGGTATCCACCATGCACGCCTTAAACCAGAAGGCAACCGCCCGCCGTTACGCGGCGGCCGTAGGTCGTTCCTACGATGACCTGAATCTGATCGTGGCTCACCTGGGCGGCGGAATCTCCGTTGGTGCTCATTGCCGCGGCCGAGTCATCGATACCAACAATGGCCTGGACGGCGATGGTCCCTTCTCTCCGGAACGTGCCGGAACGCTGCCCGTGGGCGCCCTGATCGATCTGTGTTTCAGCGGAGACTATTCCCACAAGGAAGTCCGTAAGATGATCAACGGTAAAGGCGGGATCATGGCTTATCTCGGTACCAACAGCGGACTGGAAGTGGAAGACCGTATCTCCCACGGTGATCAGGATGCTGCCGAAGTTTACGAAGCCATGGCGTACCAGGTTTCGAGAGAAATCGGCGCAGCATCTGCCACATTGAAAGGAGACGTCAATGCCATCCTTCTGACCGGAAGTCTGGCCTATTCCAAGACCCTGACCGACTGGATCAAAGACCGTGTTCAGTTCATCGCGCCCGTGGTCCTCTATCCCGGCGAAAACGAAATGCTGTCCCTGGCCGAAAGCGGAATGCGCTGGCTGAAAGGTGAGGAAGCACTGAAGACATATTAAAGGAGGTACTGCATGAATCTGAAAGACCGCATGATCGTCGATACATACCGGAAGCGTAGAAACAGCTACGTTGCCATGGGGGATGCTGCTCACCAGCGCCTCGAATCTCTGATCAAAGAATCCGGAATTGAAATTTTCGGGATCGAACACCGTGTAAAAAGCGAGTCCAGCCTGATTGGAAAACTGAATCTCCGGGGCGAGGGTTTTCATAAACTGGAAGACCTGACCGATATCCTCGGCGCACGTATCATCTGTTACTTTGCCGATGATGTGGACCGCGTAGGAAAGCTGATCGAACAGGCCTTTGACGTGGATCACAAACGTTCCAAGGACAAGAGAGCACTGATCCGTGTCGACAGCTTTGGCTATCTGTCCGTTCACTATATCTGCGCTCTTCCCCATGATGCCGGATACCCGGACGACATCTGCGGTATCTACTTTGAGATCCAGGTTCGCACGATCCTGCAGCATACCTGGGCCGCCATCAATCACGACATGGGCTACAAGAGTGAATTCGGTGTTCCGCGAGTGGTTGGCCGTGAGCTCTCCCGCATCGCCGGTCTTTTGGAACTGGCCGATGACGAATTTGTCCGCGTCCGCAACACCATGCACGCCTATACCAGCGAAATCCGTGAAAAAATCGCCAATAATACGGCTCACGACGTACTGATCGATACGCTGTCGCTTCAGGAATATGTGGCTACCAATTCCCGAATGACGGAATTCATGGCGAAGCTTGCGGAAATCAGCGGTGCGGAAATCAGCGAAATCAGTCCGGAACCTTACATCCACCAGCTGAAATGGCTGAAGAAACAGACGCTGGGTGACTTGAGCCAGATGCTGGAAGACAACTGGGAACTGGCGCTGGCGCTGGCAAAACATTCCCTGGAAGCGGCTGAGTTAGATATCCTGTCCTCCAATGTGGGCCTGCGGTTCTTATGCCGTGCCGAGCTTTACAATAAGAAATACACGGAAGAACAGGCTGCTGAATTCCTGAAAATGTCCTTCAACGACGAAGCACGTGCTGCCCGTCAGGCAGCTCACTTGTTCCGCACCTGCAATTCGCTCACTGAATAAACTTATGTTTTATAGAAAAGGAGATTGCATATTATGACTATTGAAAAAATCGTAAATGGTTCTGTACTGACCATGAATATTGGTGGAAGACTGGATACCACCACCGCGCCCGAACTGGAAGCTGCCATCGACGCTTCTCTGGCGGGAATCGAAGAACTGACTCTGGACCTGGAAGCTTTGGAATACGTATCTTCCGCCGGTCTGCGTGTTATTTTGAAGGCGCAGAAAATCATGAACGCTCAGGGCGAAATGAAGCTGATCCACGTCAATGAAACCATCATGGAAGTCTTCGATATCACCGGTTTCGTGGATATCCTGACCATCGAATAACAGTTCCATTGATTTTATATGGAGGTATCGCATGTTCAACCTCTTGAAATTTGCCGCAGCTACCCTGCTGCCGGTCGTTTTTGCTGTGTTCTTTTATCATTTGGAAAAAAAGCCGTCGTTTCTCGACTTTCCCCATAAAAAACGTCAGCTGATCATCGGCCTCGCTTTTGGTGTTCTGACGATCTTTGCCAACGAATTCAGCATTTCCTCCGGCGGTGTGCCTATGAATGTCTGTGATGCAGCTCCGCTGGTTGCCGGATTGATCTTCGGCGGCCCTGCCGGAATTATCGCCGGGATCATTGGCGGTATGGAGCGGTGGTTCGCTGTTTATTGGGGTGCAGACATATATACCCGTACGGCGTGTACTCTGGGAACGATTCTGGCCGGTTTTCTCGGCGCAGCTGTCCGCAAATACATGCTGGATGACAAAAAGCCTTCCTGGGTCTATGGTCTGGCCATGGGAATCACCGCAGAAGTCATGCATATGCTTCTGGTATTCCTGACCAACATTTCCGATATCGCTCAGGCCTTTTCCGTAGTTAAGATCTGTGCAATGCCCATGATCACGGCCAATGGTCTTTCCGTAATGCTGTCCGCCCTGGTGATCAGCCGTCTGGGAAAGGAACACCTGAGGAAAGCGGAAAATGTGCAGAACATTTCCCAGACTTTCCAACGCTGGCTTGCTGTCTGCGTGTTGATTGCCTTCGCCTGCACCGGCTTTCTGACGTATACGCTGCAGAACCGTCTGGCCAATAACAGCGCCGATGAACTGCTTCTTCTGAACATGGAAGACGTCCGAAACGACATCAACGAAGCTTCAGACCGCAATATTTTGAACAACGCAAAGGAAATCGCTCTCCATACGACCATCGATACCACATCGGAAGAACTGGTTCAGATGGCAGAGACCTACGGTATCGCAGAAATCAATCTGATCGACAAAAACGGTATCATTATCGCTACGACCTATCCGGACTTCCTTGGCTACGATATGGCCAGCGGAAAACAGTCTTCCACTTTTATTCCCCTTTTGAAAGGGACAAAGTCGATCGTTCAGAGTTATCAGCCCACCAGCTTTGATCCATCGCTCTCCAGAAAATATGCCGGTGTTGCCATCGAAGGCGGCGCTATCCAGATTGGATACGATGCCGTCCAGTTCCAGGCTGATATCCAGACACAAGTCATGGATACCGTCCGTTACCGTCATGTCGGTCAGGATGGCTACATCGTGATCTGCGACGAAAACTGGAACGTCGTCCGCGGTAAGTCTGGCGAAAGTACGATCCAGCTGACACCCATCGACACAGATCTGATTCCGGAAAACACCCGCTATATCGGCGAACTATACGGCGAAAACACATACTGTGTATATACCAAAGCTGAAGGGTACTACATCATCACGGCCCTGCCCCAGAGCGCAGCCATGTTCAACCGTGACATTGCGGTCTATATCCTGATGTTCATGGAAATCACCGTCTTTGCATCTCTGTTCGCACTGGTGTACTTCCTGATCAAGCGTCTGGTGGTGGACAACATCCGCGAAATCAACCGTTCCCTGGCTAAAATCACCGGGGGAAATCTGGACGTCACGGTCAATGTCCGTTCCAACGAAGAATTCGCCTCTTTGTCGGACGACATCAACTCCACTGTTGTCACACTGAAGCGTTACATCAGTGAGGCGGAAGCCCGCATCGATAAGGAGCTGGAATTTGCCAAGTCGATTCAACATTCCGCTTTGCCTTCCGTATTCCCGCCGTATCCACACAGAAAAGATTTTGAGATTTTTGCATCGATGGATACCGCTAAAGAAGTTGGCGGCGACTTCTACGATTTTTACCTTCTGAACGACGACCGCATCGCCTTCCTGATCGCTGACGTTTCCGGAAAGGGAATTCCCGCAGCCATGTTCATGATGACAGCCAAGACGCTGATCAAAGACTTTGCAGAAAGCGGAATGGAAGTCAACGATGCCTTTACCCGCGCCAATGCCAAGCTCTGCGAGGGCAACGATGCCGGCATGTTCGTCACCGCCTGGATGGGATATCTGGATCTGAAAACAGGCCTTCTGAGCTATGCCAACGCAGGTCACAATCCTCCGGTCATTTGCCGGAAGGATGGAACCTTTGAATATCTGCGGACCCGTCCCAATTTCATCCTGGCCGGTATGGAAGGCATCAAATATAAAAAGCACGAACTGCAACTTTTCCCCGGTGATCAGATCTATCTGTACACCGACGGTGTTACGGAAGCACAGGATGTGAATAACCAGCTGTACGGTGAAGCCCGTCTCCTGGACGTTCTGAACAACAACCGCACGTCTGATGTGACCAGCCTCTGCAAAGCGGTCCATGCCGACGTGGATGTGTTTGCCGGTGAGGCCGATCAGTTCGATGACATCACTATGCTGGCCTTCAAACTCCACTTCCTGAAGAATGGAGGGACGCTGACCGTATCGCCCGATATGGCTTCTGTCTCCTATGTGACTGACTTCCTGGAATCCCAGCTGGAAAAACTGGAAGTTCCGATGAAGGTCGCAAACCGCATCAAGATCGCCACCGACGAGATCTATTCCAACATTGTCCGTTACAGCGGCGCCGAATCCGCTTCCGTCCATTGTGACATTAAAAAAACCACGCTATCTCTGATTTTCCGCGACAACGGGAAACCCTACAATCCTCTGGAAAACGACGATCCCGATATCACCTCTTCCGCAGAGGACCGTGAAATCGGCGGACTGGGTGTCTTCATGGTCAAGAAGATGATGGACAGCGTGGAATATGAACATACCGACGGTTGGAATGTTCTCACCATGCGGATGAATATCTAAACAAAAACACCAAAGGAGCCTCTCTTATGAGAAGCTCCTTTTTTCTTTGGTCATACGTCCACGTGAATCGTTTGGATCCTCGGTTTTATGAAGGTTTTGGGAAGATCCGCATCGGTCAGGAAATAGTCGATATCGCGGATCGATGCCGCATGATAATATGAAGTCTGACCAACCTTACTCTTATCGCAGAGACAGACACTGATCTTCGCATGTTTCAGCGCATCACGGCGGCTGTCGTTTTCCACGCTGTCGAAGATCATCCCCTTGTCGTTGATGCTCTGGGGCGAGAAAAACATGTAGTCTACATTCATATGACTCATGAGGAACCGACCCATGCGGCCGCCGAAGGTCTGGGACTGGTCGATGATCTGACCTCCGCAGAAGTAGGACGGGATCTCTGCTTTGATCAGCTTTTGCGCGATGAAGAAGCTGTTGGTCAAAACTGTGATGTCCTTTCGGCCGGCGATGAAATCCACCATGAAGGACACCGTGGAAGAGGAGTCCAGATGGATTGTCGCACTCTCCGGAATCAGCTTTACCGCTTCCTTCGCCAAAGCAATCTTCGCTTCGCTGTTGAGCCAGGTCTTATATGTGGCCGGGATATACTGGTTATCTCCCGGAAAAGCCAGTGTTCCATCAGCGCTGTGAATAATCATCTTCTTCTGTTCCATTTCCCGAAGATCGCGGTAAATCGTGGAAAGACTGATGTACAGGCTCTTGCTCAGATCCTGGGCCGACATAGGCCCGCTGGAACGAAGCATATTCAAAATTTCATTGTGACGGGACTGGTCGTTCATTGTTCATCCGTCCTTTCCACACTATTCTACAACGATCACGTCCTGCTTCGGGCGGGGGTACGATTCCGGAAGCTGGCCATTGGTGATCATATAATCCACTTTCGACAACGAACCGAGGACATAGGCCTCCCTTTTGTCAATTTTACTTCGATCACAAAGAAACACGCTGCATCTGGAATTGTTCAGCAGAAGCTCTTTCAACTCGATTTCGTCATCATACGCTTCCACGATATTTCCATTGGAATCCAGGCCGTAAGCCGAAAAGAAAAACGTATCGATATTGAAGAATCCGGCACTTTCCACCGCCAGATAACCTCCCACCGATGCAGAGTTTCCGTTGATGCTCCCGCAGAGACAGTACGTCTTGGCATTGATGTTCTTCGTGGTGGCTGCCACTTCCAGACTATTGGTCACAATGATCACATTATTGAGGTTTTTCAAGTGATTTATGATATAATTGGCGGTAGCAGAACTGTCGATAAAGATGACGGAATTCTCTTTCACGAATTCAGCTGCCTTCCGGGCGATGGACAGCTTGGCGCTGATCTGCGATACCCTGCGGTAAGTCAGCGGAATGGACGTCTGACTGGCAGAGATCCTCATGGCGCCGCCGCGGCTTCGGATCAGACTCTTCCGGCTGGCCAGCGTGTTCAAGTCGCGTCGAATGGTGGCAACGCTGGCTCCCAGCCGTTCGCACAGCTCCTCGACAGTGACAAATTCCTGTTTTTCCAACAGTTCCAATATGGCTTTATATCGTTCTTCTCTCATTTACGGCTCCTTTATTGTGATCGTTATTGAGCGTTTCCTTGATTTTTTCAGATTATTGACAATAACAATCACGTTGATTACGATGATTATATACCGTATAGGTAAGAAAATCCAGTAAAGGAGAACGAACAAATGAAAAAATTATTTGCACTGCTTCTGGCAATGATCCTGGTTCTGTCTTTGGCTGCTTGCGGTGGGGGCGACACCGAAGCTGACAACCCCGTTGACGGAATGGAAACCGATTTAGTTGTTTACGCTACCATTACTGAAGAACAGCTGGATGCCTGGACTTCTCTGTTCCGCGAACAGTATCCCGATGTGAACATCGAAATCGTCAGCGGAAGTGCCGGCGAACTGCTGACCCGTGTTACCGGTGAAGCTGCAGCTCCCAACGGCGACGTCTTCCTGGGCGGTCTGTCCAACACCGACGGCGATAAGAACGCAGCTCTGTTCGAAGCCTACCTGACTCCCTACGAAGATGAACTTCTGGAAGGTTACCAGAGTGACAACGGCTTCTACAGCTACAATGGTCTGTCCACCGTATGTCTGTGCGTCAACACCGATCTGGAAGCCGAACTGGGTCTGAACATCCAGTCCTACGCTGATCTTCTGGATCCCAAGCTGGAAGGTAAGATCCTGATGGCTGACCCCAACAGCTCTTCCTCCGCATGGAACAACGTATGTAACCTGATGTCCGTTTACGGTCTCGATTCTGACGAAGCATGGGACTACATCGGCGGCCTGATGAAGAACGTAGTGATTGCCTCTTCCTCCTCCGCAACCTTCAACTCCGTTGTTGACGGTGAATATGTTGTAGGCCTGTCCTATGAAAACGGCGTAGCTACTCCTCTGGCCAACGGTGCAGACAACATCCGTCTGGTATATCCCACCGAAGGTGTATCCGCTATGTCCAGCGGCGTTGCTGTGATCAAGGATTGTCCTCATCCGACCGCTGCTAAGGCATTTGTCGACAGCATCATGAGTGCAGAAGGTCAGACCAGATCTGCTGAAGGCGACCTGGGTACCAGATTCACCAACAAGAACGCTACTCTGTCCGACGATTGTCTGTTACCGCCCACCGACTCCATCAACTGGGTCGTACGTCCGGTTCAGGAACTGCGCGAACAGAAGGCAGCCATCCTGGAAAAGTGGAACGCTCTGTACGCTGACATCAAAGGCTAACTTTAACACCAAAATGAATCAGGAGGGTCATGTCACAGCGGCATGACCTGTCCCTGTTTCAGAAAGGATCTGACACAATGAAAAAACGAGTCCTTTTCTATGGCGATTCCAACACCTGGGGCTATATCCCCGGTACCGGAAATCGTTTTCCGGAAGACATCCGCTGGCCCTCTGTGGTCGGAACCATATTATCTGACCATATCGTTGCGGTGGAATCCGCCATCAGCGGACGTACCACCGTCTATGACGATCCCCTGTTCGCCAGCCGCAACGGTCGCGACGGATTGGGCTACGCACTGGCCTCCCATGCTCCCCTGGACTTAGTGGTCCTGTGCCTCGGTGTCAATGACTTAAAGTATGTGGATGCTATCGCCTCCGCCAAGGGTTTCGAAGAGCTGATCCGGATCTTGGAAAACGCTGATGCTCGTTATCCTCTGCCTCTTGGAAGTTCCAACTTCCCCAACGGATTGAAGCTCCTGATCCTTTCCCCCATCTCCCTTCATCCCGAAATCCAACAGCGAAGACCGGATTCCAGTCTCCGTCTGGGATATGAAGAATCTCTGAAATATCCGGAACTATATCAGCGCATTGCCAAGGACCACAATGCCTGGTTCATGAACGCCGCCGATTATGCAGAGCCTTCTTTGAAGGACTGTGTCCATATGGATGCCGAGTCCCATCTGGCTCTGGCAGAGGCTGTCGCTGACAAGATCCGCGAGATTTTCGAGCTTTAGGTTGCATGCGCCTTTGGCGCTTCAAATTTCTTCATCTAATAATAAAACGACCGAACTGCAGCTTCTCTGGCCGCGGTTTCGGTCGTTTTTGATTCTTATAAATTATCCACGCTTTCGATACCGCGGATCACATTGTTGACCCATTTTTTTGACAGGAAGCGCCAGCTGAGGATCATGGCCTTGACCACTTCTTCCATGGCAGACATGAGAACGACCCAGTAAACGGGAAGACCCAGATACAGTGCACCCAGGAATACCAGGGGAACGCCCACCAACCACATGGTTCCCAATTCACAGAACATGGCGAACTTGGTATCGCCGCCGGCTCGTAAGGTCCCTGTGATGTGGATTCCGTCGTACAGCTTTAGGATCAGAGTGAAGGAATAGACCATCAGGATCTTTCGCAGAAGGCTCAGTCCTTCTTCTGTAAAATTAAACAGGCCGGAGATTGGTCCAGACATGATAAACAACAGGACTCCCGCAAAAGCAGCCACTCCCAGGCTGACTTTGATGATTTCTTTCGCCAGGTTGTAAGCCCGTTCAAACTTTCTGCGGCCCAGTTCCTGGCCAACCAGGATCATCATTCCGTCACCGAGGCTGTAGATGGCCATGGTAAACATGTTCAGAACAGTATTGGCAGCCTGTACCGCCGCGAAAGCCGTAACCGGAAGGTGGCCATACGCCGCGTTGTACGCGGCGGTTGCCGCAGCCCACATGGTCTCGTTGATGGTGGTGGGAATGCAGTTCTTCACCACGCGGACCACGAAATTACGGTTCCAACCGAAAAATTCCTTCAGCGGAGCAGCCACTTTGTTCTTTCGGACAAAGACTGCAAACAGTGTCAAGCTCACCTCGATAATACGGCAGCAAACCGTCGCCAGCGCCGCGCCCTTGACACCCATGACCGGAAAGCCAAACTTTCCAAAAATAAATACATAGTTCAGGAAAGTGTTTCCGAAGAAGGCGATGGTACTGTTTCGCAGCGGGATTGTAGCCTGTTCCGACACGCGGAGCGCCGCAGTGAAGGGAACGTTAATGGCAATGCATAAGAAACAGGGGGACCCTGTCCGGATGTACTGTGCTCCCAGTTGAATGGTCAGCGGATCGTCAGTAAAGATGGACATGATCTGCGTGGGGAACAAAAGTGCTCCCAGGAAGAAACACGTTCCACCGCAGAGAGCCACCAGGATAACGAAGCCTACAACTTTCCGGAAATTCTTCCAGTCGCCGGTCCCGTAGAACTGGGACAGGAAGGTATTACAGCCGCTGGAGAAACCAAATAACATCATCCAGTGAATAAAATAGAACTGGGTGGCCAGTCCCACGGCAGCCAGCTCTGCTTCACCCATACTTCCGATCATCAGGTTATCCACCAGACTCAGGGAAGAAGAGATCAGCTGCTGGAGCGATATGGGGAGAACCACCACAGCCAGAGTTTTATATAATTGTTTTCGATCGATTTGATGTTCCATATTTATTTCAGCTTTGCCTTTAATGCGGCGATGATCTGGTCGCAGGCCGTTCCATCACCGTAGGGATTGACAGCGTGAGCCATACTGTCATAAGCATCCTTGTCGGTCAGAAGTTCCTTTGCCATGGCGTAGATAGTATCTCGTTCTACCCCCGCCAGCTTTACAGTGCCGGCTTCGATGGCTTCGGGACGTTCGGTCTCACGGCGTACCACCAGGACCGGCTTACCCAGAGACGGTGCTTCCTCCTGCATCCCGCCGGAGTCAGTGACGATGAAGTAGGATCTGGCCATCAGATTGACAAAAGGCTGATACTGCAGCGGTTCAATCAGGTGGATGTTTCCGCATCCTTCAAAGATACGACCGGCGATGTCGCGAACTTTGGGATTCATGTGGATCGGGTATACGATTTCCACATCATCAAATTCCGCAGCGATATCACGCAGAGCAGTGAAGATGTGTTCCATGTTTTCGCCCAGGTTTTCACGACGGTGACAAGTGACACAAATCACGCGCTTGTTTTCAAAATCCAGAGCTTTCAGGGTTTCATCTTCGAATTCGTAAGGCTTATCCGCCACCTGCAGCAGAGCGTCGATGACGGTATTTCCGGTAATGACGATTTTATCGTCGGAAATACGTTCTGCCAGCAGGTTCTGACGGTTCCGTTCGGTGGGAGCAAAATGCAGTTCCGCGATATGTCCGGTGAGGACGCGGTTGATTTCTTCCGGGAACGGAGAATATTTATCGTAGGTTCGTAAGCCCGCTTCCACATGACCTACCGGGATCTGCTGGTAAAACGATGCCAGCGCCGTTACAAAGGTGGTGGATGTATCGCCATGAACCAGCACCATATCCGGTTTTTCCTTTTTGAGCACCGGTTCCAGTCCCGTCAGTACGTTGGCGGTGATCATGGAAATGGTCTGATTGGGCTTCATGATATTCAGGTCATAATCCGGAGTCAGCTCGAACAGGTCCATTACCTGATCCAGCATCTGACGATGCTGTGCTGTAACGCACAGTACGGATTCGATTTCGGGATCTTCATTCAGTTTCTTTACCAGCGGTGCCATTTTAATAGCTTCCGGTCTGGTTCCGAATACGGTCATGATCTTCATCTATTTTTTCCTTTTCCCTTTCTTATCGTCTTTCACAACGATGCTCGCATCCTTGCGCTTAACGATTTCATTCTTGTTCTTGGGCCATTCCTGTAATAACTTCCGGCCTTTTGTAACATTTTCGCTCTTATCCACGATCTCATTATCCAGGAAGACAAAGATCAGTGTTCCCGCGATCACCATGAGGATCAGCGTTTCAACGATCATGTCCAAACTAAACAGGATCGCAGCCACGCCCATAACGCCGGAAATGCAGTACAGGATCAGTACGGTGCGGCGCTGGCCCCAGCCGATGGCCATGATGCGGTGATGCAGATGACCACGGTCCGCTTCCATAATGGGACGGTGGGTCACCAGTCTTCTCAGAATCGCAAAGGTGGTATCGAACAGCGGAAGTGCCAGTACACAGATCGGCACCATGGTCGCCAGGATGGTGGTGCTCTTCAGCGGCGTATCGCCTAACAGCGATACGCTTGCCAGCATATACCCCAGGAACAGCGATCCGCTGTCACCCATGAAAATCTTTGCCGGATTGAAGTTGAACACTAGAAAGCCCAGGCAGGCTCCCGCCAGAGCACTCATGATACTGCATGTGGTCATGCGGTCGTGTAAGTGCGCCGTATACGCGATGGACAGGCTGGCGATGGCACAGACTCCCGCAGCCAATCCGTCCAGGCCGTCGATCAGGTTTACGGCATTGGTAACGCCCACGATCCATACCACGGTGACCAGATAGCTGACCAGCAACGGAAAATGGAATACTTCCGGCCCCCAGGGGAGCGGATTTCCCATGACGGAGATGCGGATGCTGAACAAATACAGGATCGTTGCGCAGGCGATCTGTCCAAACAGCTTCACCTTAGCCCGGATTCCCTTCAGGTCGTCCACCACCCCCACCACATACATCAGCGTAGCACTGAGGATCACACCCCACAGCTGGCTGTCCTTGGGAAGAAAGATCGTCACGATACTCATGGTTCCCAGGAAAATCGCCATCCCACCGAAGCGGGGCATCGGTTTTGTATGCATACGTCTGGCATCTTTCGGTATGTCCACTGCACCGATCTTCGGCGCAATTTTGATGGCCAGCGGCGTGCAGACCACGGAGACCGCAAAGGCCGCCATAAACATTAACATCAGTTGATTCATTGATTATTCCTCCGTCTGAGGTTTGGAGCGCAGATCGTCGATCAGTTCGATCTTGATCCCTGCTTCAGTCAGCATTCCCACACCCAGTTCGTCCGGATACGCTTCTTTGATGACGATGCGCTTGATCCCGGCATTGATGATCATCTTGGAACAGATGACACAGGGCTGGGTCGTGCAGTACAGCGTTCCTCCGGAAATATTCTGCCCATGGCGCGCAGCCTGGATGATGGCATTCTGTTCGGCGTGCAGTCCGCGGCAAAGTTCATGGCACTTTCCGCTGGGCACGTTCATCTGCTGTCTCAGACAGCCGGTCTCTTCACAGTGAGCTACCCCGGCAGGCGCACCATTATATCCGGTGGCCATAACGCGGTTGTCCTTCACGATGACTGCGCCAACACCGCGTCTGAGGCAGGTGGTTCTGGTTCTGG
Organism: Bacillota bacterium; assembly: GCA_017472365.1. GTDB lineage: Bacteria > Bacillota > Clostridia > Peptostreptococcales > Anaerovoracaceae > RGIG446. The sequence continues at coordinate 11,287 of JAFUQN010000094.1, read as the reverse complement.
CCAGCTCGGCCATTTCCATGAAATATTCGTCCCAATTCGGTCGGTTCGTCATAGTCGTATCCCCTTTTTACTTCTTAAATAATTCGTTGGCCGCTTTTACCGTATCCATGGCTTCACGGCAATAATAATCGGCACCGATCTTGTCGGCGTAATCCTGGGTCAGCACAGCGCCGCCCACGGCAATTTTACAATCCAGCCCCGCATCTTTCAGCGCCCGGATCGTCTTTTCCATATTCACCACAGTGGTAGTCATCAGCGCGGAAAGTCCTACCATCCGGATGTCATGTTCCTTCGCAGCCTCAACCACGCGATCCACGGGAACATCTTTCCCCAGGTCAATGACTTCATAGCCGTAGTTTTCCAGAAGGACTTTCACGATATTCTTTCCGATGTCGTGGATATCGCCCTCTACCGTGGCAATGATCACCTTTCCGTAGGAAATGTCGCCGCCGTCTTTAGCCATGGCTTCTTTCAGAACCACAAAGGCTTCTCTCACGGTGTCCGCAGACTTGATCAGCTGCGGTAAAAAGCTGGCTCCCGTTTCGTAGTCCTTCCCCACGGCTTCCAGCGCCGGAATGATGACTTCTTCCACGATCTGAAGCGGTTCCTTCGTCTTTAACAGTTCCGTTGCAGCGTCCGCCGCTCTGTCGATGGCTCCCTTGAGGATGATATCGTACAGCGACAGTTTCACCTCACCGGCAACCGCGCCGCTCCGCGGCGCTCCCGCCTGCGCAGCTTTCCCCTCCGGCTCCACAGAAGCGTTCTTCGCAATGAATTTCACACATTCCACGTCCCGTCCAGCCAGCGCTTCAAAGGCCGCGATGGCGTCGGTGTATTCCTTCACCAGAGGGTCGGTGATGGGCGCGTCCAAACCGGCCATCATGGCCATGGTCAGGAAGGTTCCATTTAAAAGCTTACGGTTGGGAAGGCCAAAGGACACGTTGGATGCGCCCAGCGTGGTCTTTACACCGAACTTTTCTTTCACAGTCTTGATCGCATTCAGCGTATCCATGGCTGCGTTCTGCTGAGCAGATACGGTCAATGTCAGACAATCTACTAAGATACGTTCCGGTCCGATTCCGTATTCTGCAGCTCTATTGATGATCCGTTCCGCGATGGCCACGCGCTCTTCCTCGTTTTCCGGAAGTCCGTTTTCATCCAGGGTCAGCGCCACGATGTTGGCCCCATATTTCTTCGCGATGGGCAGCACCGCATTCATGCTTTCTTCTTTTCCGTTGACGGAGTTGATGATGGGCTTACCGTTGATGCGTCGTACAGCAGCTTCCAGAACTTCCGCAGATGCGCTGTCGATCTGCAGCGGTACGTTGACCATCTGTGATACTCTGCGGACCGCTTCCAACATTGCTTCCTTTTCGTCGATCCCGGGAAGGCCCACATTCACATCCAGGATGTGAGCACCGGCATCCACCTGACGTTCCGCTTCATCTTCGATATAGTTGAAATCTCCCGACTTCAGTGCTTCTTTCAAAAGCTTCTTTCCGGTGGGGTTAATGCGTTCCCCTACGATCTTCACACCACCGTCGAACTTTACGGTACGGGTGGAAGAACACACGGTCATGGGAGTTAGTCCCCGCGCCGCTTTCCGTGCACCCGGACTCTGAATGGGAGTTTTCTGGCCCACGCGGCCCACGATGGCGCGGATATAGTCAGGAGATGTCCCGCAACAAGCTCCGGCCACAGCGATTCCCTTGTCCACCAGTTCTTCCATGACAGCAGCGTATTCGTCGATGGTCACGTCGAATACGGTCTCACCGTTTTCATCGATATGAGGTAATCCGGCATTGGGCTGTACCAGGACCGGTAATTTACAGATATCCAGGATCTGCTCCACGATGGGCACCATCTGCTTCGGTCCCAGGGAACAGTTGACGCCCAGGGCGTCCATTCCCAGGTCCTGAAGGTAGTAGACCATGGTCTCCGGATCGGTCCCCATCAACATGCGGCCGTCGCTTTCAAAGCTGACGGAGCAGAACAGCGGGATCTCTTCGGATGCCTCGCGGACGGCGACGATGGCCGCCTTTAATTCGTAAATGTCGGTGAAGGTCTCACAGACCACCAGGTCTGCACCGGCCTTCACACCGGCCTCCGCCTGTTCCTTGAACAGAGCCACCGCTTCATCGAAGACCATGTCCCCGGCCGGTTCCATCAGACGTCCGATGGGCGCGATGTCCAGACCCACGTGGCACTTCCGGCCCAGCTTGTCCGTCATTTCATCGGCCGCTTCTTTCGCGATCTTGATGGCCTGGGTCACGATCTCCGTGACAGTATATCCGCAACCTTCCATCTTAAAGGCATTGGCTCCAAAAGTATTGGTAGAAATGAAGTCGCTTCCGGCTTCATAGTACATTTTATAGATATTCTTGATTTCTTCCGGATGGGTGAAATTCAACAGTTCCGGATGGGTTTCAATGGGAACGCCGGACTTCTGGATCATGGTCCCCATGGCCCCGTCACAGATCACGATGCGCTTTCCCAACAGTTCTCTGATACTCATAGTTCGTACCTCCTGAATATCTAATTGTATCACAAAACCATTGGAAAATACAACAGTATTACCACACTGTCCCTTTTTACTTTTGGACTGACGGTATCCAACTCCGGCAGTTTCACTAAACATTGATACGAACAGAAAAATATGATAATATGAACTGAAAGATAAATTTGAATTTGACGAGGTGATGAACATGATATACCGCCTTCCAGAAATTAGCGATAAAAGCATCTTGCAGGAATACATGCAGGAGCACTACGACAATAAAGAAAATAGCGTTAGTGCAAGCCTTGGATTACCAGCTTCCGAATATACTGATTGGGTAGAAAAAATACAAAGAAATTCTTTAGTTGGGGACGAGCAATGGGGTAAGTCCTTGTTGTACCTTTGCTTTGATAATAACAAACTCATAGGTTTATTAAGCATTCGTTATGAATTGCCTGAAAATCTCACTAAAATATATGGTGACATCGGATATGGGGTAAGACCATCCGAAAGAAATAAGGGTTATGCTACCACCATGCTCCACTATGCATTGTCTGTTTGTAAAGAAAAAGGAATGGACAATGTTTTACTTGGCTGCTATAAGGATAACTTGGCATCTGCAGCTACTATTAAAAAGAGTGGCGGAATGTTGGTGAATGAAAATGATAACTATAAAGAAGGCAGAGTTAGCCAGTATTATTCAATAAAGTTATAAACAAAAATTTCGATTCTAAAACTGTTCAACAAATTCCAATATATCGGGCAGTTGTGGTCTGTGTGTATACCTCTCTTTGTCGTTTTGACGAAGAGAGGTTATTTATATACTAAATCAGTCCAAAAGGTAAATGGGAGACCACACTACCCCAAATTGCAGCTCCCAATTTTCAATCTGTTGGATGATTCCGGAAAGGATTCCCCGGTCCTCCGCATATTCCAGTCGACGGTTCCCATCATTGTCGACAATTCCGCTAAGTTTATCATAATCCAGACTGGGATGGAAAAACAGACTCACCAGCTGTCCCCCTTCATAGGAGTCTTCCAATCGTTGGAGCATTCCCTCATAGTCATAAACTGACTGAACACAATCTGCCGGAGTGGGAACATACATTACGGTTCGTTCTCCCACCTGTTTCGTTTCCACATAGCCATAAGGCTTTGTCCAAAGTTCCTGCTGATAGATCACGTCAAAATGACGTTCCGCAATCATCCCCTGGGCCTTCGTCATCCCATAGTGTGGAAACTCAAAGAATTCCACTTCGAATCCCAACCGTTCGGCAATCGCTTTCGCTTTCACCATCCGCTCTTCTGCTTCCTTCAGTGTAAACGGCGAATCTTCACCGAATTCCCAACCGGCAGCACTCATATCTTCGCCGTACTGATGGGTCAACCCATGAACACCGATATGTCCTCCATATTCTGCCATCATGTCCAGCGTATAAAGGAAATCCACGTTATACCAATGATAATCCTCAGTCAGATCATTTACGATTCCCTTGACGGGGTCCACAAAAATCGGGATCCATGCCACGGAATATTCCTGTCCTTGATCCCACAACCAGCGAATCAAAATCCTGACTTTTTCCAATTTTTCATGGGTAAAACGCCCCTCTGCCGTGGGATCTGCCATGATATCCTCCAACCTCAAACAAGCAACTTTATCCAAAGGATGCTCTTGAGCTTGTTCCTCCACAGCCTCCCAACCAAATTCATATCTGTAAAATGTAATTCCTTCTCCGGAAAAAACGGGCCACAGATTCCAACGGTCACAAAAGTCATTGAGACTGATATACTCAAGGTTTCCTTCTTCTTTTAGCGCATTTTCTCCCATATCTTTCGGAGTATAGTTCGGATCCAAAGTTCTCATCCATTGGTCTGTTTCTTCCCACGGAAGACAAAGCCGCCCGTTCTTTGGGATCATACCTTCGATCAAACAAATCTCACCGCGAAATACCAATTTCCCTTCTAACATCACAACCTTCGTTGTCTCACTCGGATCAGGAACCGCTTCTTCCGGAACCACCTCCGGTGTCTCAAGCAGAAGCGCCCCGAGTCCGATCAAAACGCAAACTCCGACCAACAACCATTTCTTCATAATAAAAATCCTCCCTTCCTGTGATATTTCAATTATCGTATCACTCAAAAAGAGAGGATTTTCTCTCAACTGACCGGCGGTTTCGCCACTATCTCAATGTCTTTAAAAGCCACTCCGCTTCCGGAAGTTCCAACTCCTCCAAAATCCCACAAATGTACTCCGAAAGTTCTGTCCAATCGGAGTCCTCATCCTGGTAGCTGCATTCCATATACTCTTCTACCAGTTCTTTGCATTGGTGGCGCAGCTTCGGATCTTTCGCCAAATTCTGAAGCAGAAACGCATTTTCCCTCGCCACCACCGGAAAACGCAGTTCCAGATTCTGAAGAGCATAAATTAAAACACATTCCAGTTTATCCCTGGCGTACAGCTTCTCCATACCGGCATACATTAAAATTGAATTCAACTCCGATAGGTTCATTCCCAATCTCAGTCCCAAAGCGATCAGCCGATCCCTGCGAGGAACCATTCCATGCTTCTTCAGACAGGACAGCATTTTTTCTACTTCACCGTCGCTGCCCCAGGCACCTGCCAATCCATGAATACTGATAGAACCATTTTCCTGTCGACTTCGTTCTCTGCACCTCGCTTCCAAAAAATCTGTCAAATACTCCACCAAATGACCACGGTTCTTTTCCCCTTGAGAAAGCTGCAACATAAAATCCAGAAAATCCTGTCGTGTCTCTGTTGTCAACAGCCGCTCCATGGCCATCTGGGTTGTCATCAATAGGTCATTGCTTTCTACAGTCTTTTCCGTGGCTTCACGAAATAATTCCAGGGCCATCTCATAACTTGGCTTTTCGGAAGGTTCTTCTTCTTTCTTTCGAAGATTCAGTACGAAAATACAAGCCGCATCCAACACATCCCGGGGGTACAATCCGTGGAAACCACCTCCGTACATGAGGAGCCGATCGATCTGAAACCGATCCATCTCCAGTGCAAAGCCCAGGCGGACCAGAGATTCTCTGCGACGAGGCATCGTTCCCCGGATACACCAGTCACGAATGGTGGTTTTACTTAATCCGCTTCGTTCCGAAAGCTGACGATAAGAAAGCCCGCTTTCCGTCACCAGTCGATTGATGTATTGATGCCACCGAATATAGGTATCATCATAACATTCCAATAATCTCTGCAGATCACTACTGTCTTCGCAATTTCCCACTTCACGCTCAATTGTTACAGTCTCCGTCGAGCTCCACATGAACTTACTCCCATTCACAGACAAAACCGATTTCTTTTAACTCATAAAAATCATGACCGTTATCCGGTGCATCATTCCATATCCATCCCTGGGTAGGACTATTGATCAACGTCAAACAATGTTCCTGTCCATTGGTATTGTTTGGTTCACCGATTCCCCATGTTGCGAATTCAAATTCTTCATCGGTGATCCATCGAAAACCGCCGCTGCTGTTTCGGTTATTCGCTCCCAACCAAGCGATATTAATACCACTCTGTTCCAAAAGCTCCACAATCAGCGTTTCCTCTTCTTTACTGGTAATCGTAGCCAGATGTCCTCCCTGTGATTCGCAGTATACTTTCGCCGATTCCCAGGTAGATTTTCGTTTAATCACTTCATATCGGTGTCCATCCTGGGCAGCCACCAAATGATTTTGTTCAGCGGTGTGATTTCCATACCACCATCCACCCATAAAGGAGCTTACCACCATGACCAATGCCAAAATTCTCCCGACAATAACACCACTCTTCTTTCTTGGCTTCTTTTGAGATGCCGTTGGGAGGGAATTACCGCTTTCCAACGCTTCCAAATCGAAAAGCATCTCTTCTGCCGTGGAATACCGTTCCTCTGGCCGACGCTGACAAGCCTTTAAAATAATATCCGCTAAACGCGTTTCCTTTTCTCCACACGCCAACATCACCGGAACCGGAAGCTCTTCCCCTCGCCAACGCCGGAGAACGGCCAACTCCCTCTCATTATAAGTTGAGTTTTCTCCCGTCAGCGGTAAAAAACCGCCATTCAAAAGTTGATATAATACGATTCCCAAGCTGTACAGATCCGACCAGGTCCCCCATTCTTCGCCCCGGGCAATTTCCGGCGCCATGTACGCTGTCGTTCCTGTGATCGTTGCGGGATCATTTCCAAAGGCCAACAATCTGGACGCTCCAAAATCCCCTAGTTTCCAGCGGTCTCCATCCCTCTCCCGATAAATATTCCCCGGCTTGATATCCCTGTGAAGGATCCCCTGACTGTGGGCACAAGCCAACGCCCGACATAAATCCTTCCCCATGTGGATCACTTCATTCACAGCAAAATCAATGGACAGATCGTCCAAAGGCAATTGCCATGGAAGCGTCTCTTCGCGAACCATTGTCTCCAGACAGTCCAAATATTCCATACGCATGAGGACATCAAAGCCCCCATCCGGACGTTCTAGAATTAAATCGTCTTTTAACGATACGATGTATTCCGATTCGTTCAGCCGTTCCATGCGACGGATCTCTTCCAAAGTCTGTTCCAATCGCCATACCAAGTCGCGATCTTCTCTGGCTGCCAGTTCCACCACTTTTACCACGGAGGTTAGCGATTCACCATATCGATCACGCTTCACCAAAAATACACTGCTATTTGTTCCACAATATAGCTGTTCATCAATGGTCCAGTTGTCCCATAGTGGTTCGTATTCCCGAAGGTTCCTCTGCATCTACTCCACACCTCCAATGTTTGAAAAATCCTCCCACTATTTCAGGGGAGGATGTATTTTTCTTATTTTGTGAACCGACGAATGCTCTGGATGTTGTCCCAGATGCGCTTGGATACGTCGGGTTTGTTCATGCTGTATAAGTGGATCCCTCTCACACCGCCGGTGACCAGATCGATGATCTGTTCGGTGGCGTAGGCTTCACCGGCTTCTCTCAGGGACTGAGGATCATCGCCGAAGCGATCTAACATTCTCTGAAGCTTCTTGGGAACCTTACATCCGGACAGCTTACACATACGCAGGATCTGGTTCTTGTTCAGAACGGGCATGATCCCTGCTTCCACGGGGATATCGATCCCTGCAATGTCCAACTTTTCCATGAATTCAAAGAACTCTTCGTTATCAAAGAACAGCTGGCTCACCAGGAAATCGACACCACTGTCAACCTTGGCTTTCAGGTTCTTGATGTCGGTCTTCAGGTTCACACAGTCGGGATGACATTCCGGATAACAAGCAGCCCCAATGGAGAAGCTTCCGTCCTTTTTCAGTTCCTGTACCAGCTGATATGCATGTTCGTAATGCAGCGGTGTGGGGAACTGGAAATCCGGATCTTCAGGGATGTCGCCTCTCAGGGCCAGAACGTTTTCAATTCCTGCGCCCTTCAAGTCGGTGATCAGCTTCTTGACTTCGTCCTTGGAATGGGAAATGCAGGTCAGATGAGCCATGCTTTCGATTCCGTATTCGTATTTGATCTTCTTGGCAATTTCCACGGTTCTGTCCTTGGACTTACCACCGGCACCGTAGGTAACGCTGATGTAATCCGGTTCCAGACCTTTCAGTCCGTCCAGAGTCTTATAGATGGTTTCCACCGGAACGTCGAACTTCGGCGGGAAAATTTCCATGGAAAATACTACTTCTTTCTGTTCAAATAAATCCTTGATCTTCATCTTTTGTCATTTCCTTTCTATCATAATTTCATTTCGTTTTCGTCGTAGAAAACCTTGGCCAGGTACAGTCCCTGAGGCGGTGCCGTATGACCGGCCTTGGCCCGGTCTCGCGAAGCGATTGTCTCGGCTACGGAATCCTCCGTTCTCTGGCCCAGTCCCACCTCCACCAGCGTACCGGTGATGATGCGGACCATGTTATATAAAAACCCGTTCCCGCTGATGGACAGCGTGATCCAGTCTCCTTCTCTGGTCACCTCCAGATCGTAGACCGTTCGTATTGTATCTTCTCCTACTTGGCTTCCGGCAGCCATGAAACACATGAAATCGTGCTCTCCTACGATATATTGTCCCGCACGGTGCATCGCTTCATGATCCAGCGGTTTTGGGATCTGGTAGCACTGATTTCTCAGAAACATGTCCGGTTCTTTGGCGTTTCGAATCTTGTAAATATATCGCTTCCCCTGGCTGTTGAACCGGGCGTGGAATTCCATCGGCACTTCTCTCGCCCCAACGATTCTGACATCGCTCACCGATCCGGGCCTGTAGCTTCCTGCCAGAAGCAAAGCGTTTGCGGCAACCGGGATCCGGTCCACCGGGATCCCGAAGTCCCCGACGAAACTGCAATGCTGGTCGAAGGCGTGGACGCCGGCGTCAGTGCGACTGGTCCCGTTGACCTGGATCTCCTGTTTACAGAGGATGGACAGGACCCGCTCCACCTCACCCTGAACGGTGCGGCGCTCCGGCTGGCGCTGCCATCCGGAAAAATTCGTTCCGTCGTATTGAATTGTCAGAAGTACATTTTTCATCCGACGATCCTTTCTGATTTCGCATGATCATCCAAATGGACAGACCTGTGCATTATTTATCATTTTATTATAGCATAGTTCAGACAAATTCACATAACATTAAGTTGCTTTTTGTGATAAAATCGGATATCTTATTTATGTCGAAAGGAGAGTGTTCTGGTTATGGATAGTTTAGATCAACTTTATCGCCCCGGAAAAAAACAGGCAGATGATACCCTTCGTTTTATGTGTATCATCCTTGCTTCGATTATCATGGGGATCAACAATAAAATCTTCGTATCTGCCGGAGGTCTGTATCCCGGCGGCTTCAGCGGAATTACCTTCCTGATCCAGCGTGTCTGTGATCAGTTTTACGGAATCCACATTCCCTTCACCGTGGTAAATCTGTCTCTGAACGCCGTTCCGGCTCTCATCAGTTACAAGTTCATCGGGAAGCGCTTTACCATCTTCTCCTGTGTCGCCATCCTGATGTCCAGCTTTCTGACTGACGTGATCCCGCCAATGCCCCTGACTGATGACCTGCTTCTGATCTGTATCTTTGGCGGTCTGATCAACGGTGCCGGTGTCGCACTTTGCCTCAAGGGACGCGCCACTTCCGGTGGAACCGACTTCATCGCAGTTGCTCTGTCGGAACGCATGAACATCGACTGTTGGAACTACATCTTCGCAGGAAACGTTTGTGTTCTGGGAATCGCCGGTATGTTATTCGGCTGGGAAAAAGCCCTGTACTCCATCATCTTCCAGTTCACGTCTACACAGATCGTGCAGATGCTGAACCCCCGTTATCAGCGTGTAACGTTGTTTATCGTCTCTCAAAATGCGGAAGAGATTTACAACGCCATCAAAACCCCGACCCATCACGGCGGTACACTGTTCCGCGGTACCGGTCTGTATAACGGTCAGGAACAGGACATGATTTACACTGTCGTTACAACTGACCAGGTGAAGACCATCTCCCATGTGGCCAGAGAGGTGGATCCGAAGGCATTTATCAACGTGGTCCGCACCGATCAGATTATCGGTCGGTTCTATACAAGACCCAACGACTAATGAGCCGCGAAGCGGTTGCCTCAAAAAGCGAAAAAGCGCTGTGCATGATGCACAGCGCTCTTTTATTGCCTTTCTAACACTGCAGTCCGAACAGCAGCTCTTCCATATCTCCGGAGATCCAGGACATGGTATATTCCAGATGTCCCGTCTCTTCATTCAGGCTGCGGTCTTCTTCATAAAAACCCATGTGTTCATAGAACCCCACGGCCCGTTCGTTTTCGGCGTAGACCTTCAGCGTCAGCTCATCACAGTTGTCCATGATGTATTCCAGAAGGCGTGTTCCCACACCCTGACCCTGAAATTCCGAAGCCACAAACAAGGCTCCGATATGGTGACCGTCCAACAGACTCAGGAAGCCTTTCAGCTGACCACCTTCCACACAGATCACGGTTTCAGAAGCCGGAAGATACTGATTCTTCACCTTGATGAAATTCTTCGCCCAATATCCGTTGGAAATGAAGGGATGGGCCTTGGTGGTCTCCGCCAGCCAGATGGCCAATACCTGATCCCGATATTCCGGCGTCATCACTTTGATCATGGGGCACCTACTTTACGTAAACCTTGGGCAGTCTCTGACCAAAGGCACAAGCGATTTCGTAGTTGATAGTTCCGGTAGCGTCAGCAATTTCATCCGCCAGAATGGTGTTCTTACCATCGGTACCAACGATGATACATTCGTCACCCACATTTACATTGGGAACATCGGTCACGTCCACCATGCACTGGTCCATGCAGATGTTGCCGGCAATCGGCGCATACACGCCGTTGACGATAACGCGGGCATACTTGGAGAACGGACGGGGGTAACCGTCAGCGTAACCGAGAGCCAGCGTAGCGATCTTGGAAGGACGTTCAGAGATGAATCTGCGGCCGTAACCTACAGAGAAGTTTTCACCGACTTCCTTCAGATGAACGATATTTGCCTTTACAGACATAACCGGCTTGATATCCAGTTCGTTCTTGTCCACTTCGTCAGAGGGATACAGTCCGTACAGGATGATGCCGGGACGTACTGCATCGTAGTATGCGGTGGGAACTTCCACTCCGGCAGCGGTCAGCGCATCGTAGAAATCTGCATACTTCTTTTCCTGGCCGTGGGTATAGGTCTTGTCCAGCGCGTCAGCGGTGGAGAAGTGAGAGAACATCCCCTTGATCTGGAAGTTGGACAGAGTTGTCATCTTCTTGACATCTTCCACAGCAGCGGGATCGTAGGGCTGATAGCCGATACGGCCCATACC
>JAFUQN010000093.1 GCA_017472365.1 Bacillota bacterium | reverse complement strand
TTATTCTTTTTCGGCTTCTTTCGCGGCGCGGCGTGCGGCGCGGGCGCGGAAGGCTTCCTGGATGTCGGCATGTTCCAGGTAGACCTTACGGGCGTACAGCTGAAGCGCGAAGGCGTTGCAGACGCTCCAGGATACGTGGCGCGGATCCTTGGGATCCTCCGGCTTCGGCATGGTGGTCTGTTCGAAGGCATGTTTTACAGCGGCTTCGATGTTATCACAGAACTGGTCGTAAGCCACTTCGTCCCCGGAGAAATCCAGTGCCAGACGGACGAAGGTCATGATTTCGTCGATGGTGTACAACGGTTTCAGTACAGCGATGATGAAAATATAAGCCACGGTCAGGCGGTCATACTTTTTCTTGACCGGCGCCGGAATATGTTTTTGTTTTACGTAATTGTTGATCATGGTCTTGGTCATGATCGGTTTGTCATCCTGCTTCAAATAGGGGCCGAGCCATTCGTCCACCAGGGACAGGACCTGTTCCAGGTACAGCGGTACGGCCGGAAGGTCGTTCCAATGCGGCAATTTGAAGTCAGCTAGCGTTTTTTTACTCATAATCCCCTGCTTTCTTGGAGTAACTCCATACATATATAAAATTATCACAGGTTTTTGGAAATGTCAATGTTGACATAGTGTGAAAAACGATGTAACATGGTTATCGTAACTATGTCGAAATAAGGGCACTTTTTGTCGTGTCTTTATGGTTTTGAGGAGATTATTTTATGAGAACATTACCCGAGCTGAAAAAACGCTTTAAAGCTGATCTCTATGAAAATATGAGAGAGCTCATCGCCGGAAGCGCAAGAAAATATCCGGACAACGTGGCTTTCATCAATAAGTTCAAGGGAAAGAAAGGGGAAGAACCCACTTACCAGAAGATCACCTTCAAGGAATTCCGCGAAGATATCAACAATCTGGGAACCGCTTTGATGAAGAGAGGACTCATTGACCAGAGGGTTGCCGTGATTAGTAAGAACCGTTACGAATGGATGGTATCCTTCTTCGCAGTACTGAGCGGTAACGGTATGGTGGTTCCTCTCGATAAGGGATTACCCTACGAAGAATTTGAATCCTGCATTGTCCGCAGCTATGCGAAGGTTCTGATCTATGGATCCGACATGAAGTCCATGGTGGAAGAACTGAAGAAGAGCGGTAAGGGCGATGTGGAAACTTACATCTGCATGGACGAACTGGGCGTTGAATTGAATGTTCCCGCATTGATCGAAGAAGGGAAGAATGCTCCTGAAGAAAAGGAAGTGTTCCTGAACACTCCTATCGATGGTGATGCTGTTGAAATCCTGCTGTTCACCTCCGGGACTACTTCCATGGCGAAAGCGGTTATGCTGTCCCAGAAAAATATCACATCCAATGTATATTCTCTGCAGCTGACTGAAGATATTTGGCCTACCGATACCAACATGGCGTTCCTGCCGTATCACCACACCTTCGGTTCCGTTGGTCAGACATATATGTTGGCCTGTGGTGCAGCGACTGCTTACTGCGATGGTCTGAAGTACTTACAGAGAAACATCGTGGAATACAAGGTATCCGTATTCTTCTGCGTACCGCTGCTGATCGAAGGTATTTACAAGAAGATCCAGGCGACCGTAAAGAAGCAGGGTAAAGAAAACACCGTAAAGTTCGGTATCAAGCTGACCAAGTTCTTAATGAAGTTCGGTATCGACATCCGTCGTAAGGTCTTCAAGCAGATCCTGGACCAGCTGGGCGGAGAACTGAGAATGGTGATCACCGGCGCTGCTGCCATCGATCCGGAAGCTATCGAAGGCTTCAACAATCTGGGCATCATCGCGGTACAGGGCTTCGGCATGACAGAAGCATCTCCGGTTATCTCTGCGGAAAATAAGTGGGAACAGAAGACCGGTTCCTGCGGCCGTGCGATGCCCAACGTGGAAGTTGCTATCGATAATCCGGACGAAAACGGAATCGGTGAAATCATCGCTCGCGGACCGAACATCATGTACGGTTACTACGAAAACGAAGAAGCTACCAAGGAGACTCTGGTGGACGGCTGGTTACACACCGGTGACTTAGGCCGTATCGATGAAGATGGTTTCATCTTTGTATGCGGTCGTAAGAAGAACGTTATCGTTCTGAAGAATGGTAAGAACGTATTCCCGGAAGAAATCGAACAGCTGATTTCCAACCTGCCTTACGTGGCTGAAAACTTCGTCTTCGGTCTTCCGAGAAACGAAGAAGACGAACGCGACCTGGTGGTATGCACCAAGATCGTGTACAACCCGGAATACATGAAGACCGAACTGGGTCTGGACAACACCAAGCCGGAAGATTTGGCGAAGATCGAAGAACTGATCAAGGCGGATATGGATAAGATCAGCGCATCGATGCCGGTCTACAAGCAGATCCTGCGTACCTACGTGACCGATCAGCCCATGGTGAAGACCACCACCAACAAGGTTAAGAGATTCGAAGAAATCAAGAATCTGAAATAGCTTCATTTCATAAACTTGAACACACAAAACACACAGAAAACGACCGTCGGAGAATTCCGGCGGTCGTTTTCTGTTCCACTGGTATACCCTGTTGGCCGATATTGTTTTCACAGGAAAACTTTTATGAAACTCATTGAGGGAGATGAGGTTTGAAACGGCGATTTTTCACAAATTTGTAATAAAAAGGTTGAAGCAGGAAGAGGAATTGGCGAATTTTATGCGAAATTCCGCCTCCGACAGTACGAGGGCATTTTTCGGTTTTCCTAAATGATAAAATAGTTTTCCAGAGAAAACGAAATTGAGAAATAAGAAAACGGAGAAGCGATTTTACAGATTTGAGGAACTTTTTCGAGAAAATGAAGCGGCAATCCGGAAATTGATGCAAGATTTTCGCGAAAAACAAGCGATGTTTTCTGGATGAACCAAGAAGTTTTCTGTAGAAAACAAAAGCCGCGATTTGGACAACTGCAGCTTTGGGAATGATAAAAGGGAGCGTCAGCTCCCTTCGTTTTTTATTATGGTTCCACCAGCGGATTCCAGCTGGCGTGGCTTTCTTCGAAGACCAGGCCGCTGGCCAGGGCAATCACCCGGCTCTCTTCGCCGTTACTGATTTCCAAAGTGACGGTATAAGAACCCATGCCGCCGGGAAGGTCGGCCGTTCCCTGGCAGATCCCACCGGGTTTCGGGGTCACGGTAAATATATGGGTTTGTCTGTCGAATCCGGTGAAGCTTATGGTGTATTCGAAATTCGGGTTCACAATACTGGGAGTGAATTCATACTCAACGTTCCCATTCTTTCCTCCGTAAAAATAGACTCCGGATACTTCGATGGTATCTGGGAGCTGATTTTTTACAGCGGCTTCTTCTGCGTCAGCGAGGGTAGACGACATGTGGAAGAACATTCCAGCCACGATCAGGACGGCCAGAACCAGCGGAAGGAACGCTATCTTTAATGAGATGGAGTGGTCCGCCGGGGCGCTGGTCGGATCCGAGCCCGCGGGAGCGGGCGAGGTTGCCGCGGAAAGATCGGGAGCTGCAGGGGTCGAAGGTGTACGGCCGCAGAGGACGTCAAGGCTGATGTCCAGGGCGTCTGCTAAGGCGATGAGCTGAGCCAGAGCCGGTTGGGCATCACCGGTTTCCCACTTACTGACGGCCTGACGGGAAACACCGATCCGTTCAGCCAGTTCCTCCTGGTTATATCCTTTTTCTTTTCTGGCTTTCACCAGCATATCTCTGAATTCCATGTTGCCCTCCTTTGCTGTGATGGCTTTATGGTATCAAAATCGCCGGTAAAACACAATCGACGATAGTTGGAATTTTAAAAAGAAACGCGCAACCTATGGTTGCAAGATAAATAACCGCCCCTTGAGGGGCGGTTATTGGTACATTTTATTCAACCGGACGCCATTCCAGATACAGCTCTTCGTAATCGTCGGGGAGGATGGAACCGCTGACATAAGCCAGGTCTTCCAACAGGCCCAGTTCCAGTTCGATGCGTTCTTCCGTCGTACCGTCCACCACTTCGTAGCCGCCATAGGCCACTTCAAAGAGCTCGATCAGTTCGTCTTCAGACAGAACCTTCAGTTCGGACTCCGGTTCGGTGTTGTCCAGAACCGTGGTGTCCTCACCGGGATTACCACAGGCGCTCAGCAGCGTCAAAACGAGGATCAGGCTCAGAACTAACAATAAGAATTTTTTCATATCACATACCTCCCGTAGATCATACGCACATTTTGTCAAAAAAATAATACCCGCAGATACGGTGGGATAAACAGGAAAAATGAAGTATAATGAAAAAAACGAATCGGGGAGGTTGCAACAATGACTGCAGAACGGAAAAAGAACTATGTGATCGGTGTGGATTTCGGAACGCTGTCGGCAAGGGCTGCGCTGGTGTGTCTCGAGGATGGGACGGAGGTTTCTTCCAGCGCCATGGATTATCCCCATGGGGTCATGACAGACGTACTTCCCTGCGGGAACGTCGCAGCAGAACCAGCCCCCAGACTGAAACCCGGTTCGGCAATCCAGGACCCGCGGGACTATATGGAGGCCCTGGAAGGGACCGTCCGCGACGTAATGAATCGTTCCGGTGTAGATCCGGCGGACGTGTTGGGGATTGCGGTGGATTCTACAGCCAGCTCTGTCCTTCCCGTGACAGAGGACGGAACGCCGCTCTGCGCGCTGGACCGTTGGAATAACGAGCCCCACGCGTATTTGAAATTGTGGAAACATCATGCGGCCCAGGATCAGGCAACGCGGATCGAAACCGCGGCGAAATGCGTAATCGAAGCAGAACGCCGGTCCGACGATCAGGCTTTTGACTGGCTGGCGCGTTACGGAAATCAGGTATCTGCGGAATGGGCGCTTCCTAAAATTCTGGAAGTTCTGGAGGATAATGAAGAGCTTTATTGCTCTGCAGCTTATTTTGTGGAGGCCGGTGACTGGATTGTCTGGAATCTGACTGGACGAAAAGTGCGCAGTTCCTGCATGATGGGATATAAGTATTTCTGGACCGGTATTGATGGCGAGGATTCCGGCGGCGGTCAGGGAGGATATCCTTCCCGCGACTTCTTTGAGGCGGTGGATCCGCGGTTGTCGGATTTTGTCGAAACAAAACTAGCCGGAACGATCCTTCCCACGGGAAGTTTCGCAGGAACGCTGACGAAAGAAGCGGCGGGACTGTTGGGCCTCGCTGAGGGAACAGCGGTAGCCACGGCAATCATCGACGCCCATGCGGCGCTTCCGGCACTGGGACTGGTGGGTCCTGGAAAGATGCTGATGATCATGGGGACATCTACCTGTCACATCATCATGGACGAAAAGGAACACATCGTTCCCGGGATCAGCGGCGTAGTGAAGGACGGGATCGTCCCCGGACTTTATGCTTACGAAGCCGGGCAGTCCGCCGTGGGCGATATGTTCGGCTGGTTCGTGGACAACTGCGTCCCGAAAACGTATCACGACGCAGTAGCGACGCGGGGAATCACGCTCCACGCATTTATGGAAGAGCTGGCGGCAGCGTTACCACCCGGCGGAGCCGGGGTGGTTGCCCTGGACTGGTGGAACGGAAACCGCAGTATTTTATCGAATACGGACCTGTTGGGCGCGATGTTCGGCCTGACGTTACAGACAAAGCCGGAAGAAATCTACCGGGCTTTGTTGGAAGCTACAGCCTATGGAGCGCGGGTGATTATGGATGCTTATCGGAGTCACGGGGTGGAGATTCGCGAGGTTTACGCATCGGGTGGAATCCCCGGGAAGAATCCGCTGATCATGCAGATTTACGCTGACGTGCTGAATTGCCCGGTTTCTGCGGCAAAAAACCCGCCTTCGGCGGGATTGGGGAGCGCAATATTTGCGGCGGCTGCCTCCGGGTACTACGGAACGGTGGAAGAAGCAGCGGGACGGATGGCGCGGCAGGCGATGGTTGTGTACACGCCGGATCCGGAACGGGCAAAGCGATATGACGTGTTGTTCGGTGTGTATAAAGAATTACATGATTATTTCGGTGTTCAAAGACCGGATTTGATGAAGACTTTGAAAGAATAACAGGAGAAAACGATGGAACAGAAACGTTGCGGCTGGTGTAATTTGAAGAATCCGCTTTACGTGAACTATCACGATGGGGAATGGG
>JAFUQN010000009.1 GCA_017472365.1 Bacillota bacterium | reverse complement strand
TGGCTTTAGCAAATATGTTGGATCAGACGATGCATGGTATAAAGACTTTGTTATGTGATTGGAATAAGTACAAATGAAAGGATAAATTAGACGATTTTGATTATTACTACTGTAATTTTGATAACATTACAAAGAAAAGTGAGAAACAGTTTTTAGAGAGTTATTCAAAATGGGCAAAAAAGAAAGGATACCGTCAGAATGAGAGCAAAGCTAAACAGATATATGCTCTGGCAAAAGAAGGTATCCCAACTTTACCATCCAGTACCCCATCGACCAAAATGTTAGTACAGGAATCGGTAAAAATAGTTAGAGAAGTGGATGACACTCTCACGCAGATTTTAACACGAATGAGCGAAATAGCCAAGATGTTACCTGAATATCAAGTGGTGCATGATATGGGTGGCGTAGGTGATGCTTTAGCAGCAAGATTAATTGGTGAAATCGGAGATGTACGACGATTTCATAATGCGAAGTCTCTTATCGCATATGCTGGTATAGATGCTCCACCATATCAATCTGGAAAATTTACAGGGACATATAGGCATATATCCAAAAGAGGTTCATCAACGCTTCGAAAAGTAGGATTTGAAACAATGACCTGTTTGGTAATGCAGAAAAAATGTGGAGATCCTGTATATGACTTTATGAAAAAGAAACAAGCTGAAGGGAAAGCTTGTAAGGTTGCAAAGATTGCAGGATTTAATAAGTTTTTGAGAATTTATTATGCAAGAGTAATGGAAGTATATCAATAAATAGATGTAGATATGCCTTTTCACAAACCAGATGAAAAATGCTGGTTTATTTGTTATACTCATTTTTAGAAGAAAAGTTTTTGAAAAAAGTACTTGCTTTTTATTAGCAGGTTTGAATTTGTAAAAATATAATGCTGTTAATACCCTCCATAGGGTATTAACAAAATCCTCCAAAACCGTTGCAAATCAATGGTTTTTCGCAGTTTGCTCACCTTATCCCATTATACGATTTCACACTGTTTTACCTTGTCCACGACACCCCGTAAGGGCAAAAGAAAGGGAAGAAAAATCTGATAAAACTATATAACAGAGTGTGGCAATCGGGAACTTGTGACATATGTGCGAATATAAAAATCTTGGAGGATTACATAATGGAAAAGTACATTTATAATGAGCAGAACGGTCTTTGGTATGAATTGCAGGGCGATTATTACATCCCCTGCTTGGTGTTGGATGAAGAGGATACCCAACCTATTGGAATGTGGGGCAGAAAGTATTTGCGTTACATCAAGGAGCATCGTCCGGTACTGCACACATCTCTGCTTCTCAGCGGCAAGTTGAATGGCCACCTTGCCGAGATTGACAACCGGGCAACAGAGATGTTTGACCAGCTGGTGAAGCAACTGGCTGAAAAGGAAGGTATCACCGAACAGTTAAAAGCGCAGAATCAAATGGCCTGGGTGGGCGCTATGAACAATATCCGCAACGCAGCGGAAGAAATCGTCAATGCGGAGGTGTTCGTATGAATGTCTTGGAAGAATCTTGGTATAGCAACATCGTACCGACTGAATCTGATTCTTCTCCCAGCAAGGAGTACAGGGAGCGGATTCAACTGATTAGTATTGACTCTCAAGCTCCGAAACATAATTCCGGGGTGTACAACCAAACTCCTGCTTAAACACTCGATAAAATGTCCGCATAGATGTGAATCCGCTTTCAAGAGCGCAGTAAGTGTGTGTGTGCTTCCCCTCTCGCAAGAGCAACAGCGCATTTCTTAAACGCAAGATGTTGACGTACTGGGTCATGCCGATGCCGAAACAATCTTTGAAATAGCGGGAAAGGTAGCTTTGGCTGTAGCCGAATGTGGACGATAAGTCGCTGAGTGTGAGTTCGTTGCGGAAATGCTGATTCAAATAAAACAGGATTCTTGTAGAAAGCTCTGTGTCAACAGAGCTTTCCGTATTTTCCAGAAAGAGGTTTTCCAGCACGATGCCTAAAATAACATACAAATACCCTCGCAGCTTCAATTCGTTGCCGCTGTCTGCTTTGATGGCATCCACAAAGGATTTTATCTGTTTTACCGTAGTCTCATCGCAGATAAAGGGGATTTTCACCTGCTTGTGCTGTACCGCGTCTTTAAATTCTCTGCAAAGATCCGGCGGAATCAAAAGGATACTGGATTTTGAGTTGCCTATGGAGCGATACAAATGGGCATCATAGCTCAATGCCACCGCCATTTGGCCCTTTTTCAGCCGTCTTTGCTGCTGATTCACAAAGGCATCGATTTGTCCATCATCCACAAAATATAGCTCGATTTGCGAGTGAAAATTGAAATGGCAGATTCCGTCTATATTATCGTTGGTAAGCTCTTTGAACAGCTCCCTGCTCCGTTCCCGCTCTATGTCAAAATGCGTATACATATCCTTTCCCTCCGACAGCAAAAAATGGCATATTATTTTGATTCTATGGCAAGAATATGCCGAAAATATATATTATTATAATAGCATAAATAGGCAAAAAGAAAAGTACTTTTTTACTTGGAGGGTTACACGAATGAGAGAAACAGTCATAACAGAGATTTGCCGGCAGAAAATTATTGCCATTATTCGGGGCGCAGACGAACAGCAGGCCCTTGCCGCTGCCAGAGCACTTTACGAAGGCGGTATTACCTTGGTTGAGGTTACTTTTAATCAAAAAGCACCGGAAACCTTTGTCTGCACTGCCAATGCCATCCGGGCGATCCGGGACGCAATGGGGGATCAGATGTTGGTAGGTGCCGGTACGGTAACCAGTGTCGAATTGGCGAGAATGGCCGCCGATTCCGGTGCTTCTTACATCATTTCTCCGGATACGGATGAAGCCGTGATCCGTGAAACCAAACAGTTGGGGCTGGTGTCTATCCCCGGAGCTTACACCCCCACTGAGGCAAAGCGGGCGTATAACGCAGGCGCAGACTTTGTAAAGCTCTTCCCTTGTGTGGGGGATGCGCCTGCATACATAAAAGCGCTTTGCGGACCGCTTAATCACATTCCATTTTTAGCGGTAGGCGGTGTTAACGCAGATAACGCTGCGGATTTTTTGAAGGCGGGTGCCGTCGGTATTGGTGTCGGCAGCAGTCTGGTGAACAAAAAGTGGCTGGATGATGGTCTATACAGTAAGATCACAGAAGAAGCAAAGCGTTTTGTTGCCAATATTTCTAAATAGGAAAGGAATTGCGATTATGAGTAGAATCATTACCTTTGGAGAGATCATGCTCCGCTTGAATCCGGAGAGCTACCTGCGTTTTACCCAGAGTTCCAAATTTGAAGCCAGCTATGCCGGTGGAGAAGCCAATGTAGCTGTTTCGTTGGCAAATTACGGACAGGATGCCGCCTTCGTTTCCAAAGTGCCTGCCCATGATATTGGGCAGTGTGCAATCAATGCGCTGCGCCAATTCGGTGTGGACACTTCTATGATCCTGCGTGGCGGTGACCGTTTGGGCGTATACTTTGTGGAAAAGGGTGCTTCGCAACGGCCCAGCAAGGTGATTTATGACCGGGCCAATTCAGCCATTGCCACTGCGCAGGCCAGTGAATTTGACTGGAAAACCATCTTCGCCGGCGCAGATTGGTTCCACTGGACCGGCATCACACCAGCGCTCAGCAGCCATATGGCACAGGCCTGCCTGGACGCCTGTAAAGCCGCTAAGGCAATGGGTCTGACTGTTTCCTGCGACTTGAATTACCGCAACAAACTTTGGTCCCGGGAAGAAGCAGGCAAGTGCATGGCGCAGCTTCTTCCCTATGTGGATGTGTGTATTGCTAACGAAGAGGACTGCAAGGATGTGTTCGGCATCGAGGCTGAAGGAGCCGATATTGCCGGCGGCAAGCTGGGCTATGAGGGCTATGTTAGCGTAGCTCGCCAGATGGCACAGCGCTTTGGCTGCAGGAAGGTTGCCATTACCCTGAGAAGCTCCCTGTCTGCCAACGATAACGACTGGGCCGGTATGCTCTACGATGCTGCTGCTGACCGGGCAGTCATATCTCCCACCTATCACATCCACATCGTGGACCGGGTGGGCGGCGGCGACAGCTTTGGCGGCGGTTTGATTTACAGCCTGATTACCGGAAAAAACGCTCAGGATGCCATTAACTTTGCGGTGGCGGCCTCTTGCCTGAAGCATAGCATTGAGCATGATTTTAATCTGGTGACCGTGGCAGAGGTTGAAAATCTGGCAAAGGGCAATGCCTCCGGCAGAATCCAGCGGTGAACATCGAATTACAGAGAAGAAAATCATAATCGAATTAATCAATAAAAACGCCACTTGCTTTAAGGCGAATCTGCATTGCCACAGCACCATATCTGATGGTATTATGACGCCGGAGGAGTTGAAGTAACACTACAAAGGGCAGGATTACAGCATTCTTGCCTACAATGATCACGAGGTTCTGGTTCCGCACAACGAACTGAATGACGAGGCTTTTCTAACCATTCCCGGATACGAAATGTAAACATACGGAGATATGCAGCTTCCGAAACGATTGCGTCGTGTTAGTCATTTAAATTTTTATCCCAAAGATCCAAATAATTGCAGGATGCCCTTCTATAATTATGATGACGTGATGCGCCTGGATAAAAAACCGGACATATCCAAGGCGGTGTATGATGGGGATGGCAATGAATATAAGGAGTACTCGGTTGAGGGCCTAAATCGACTGATTTCCAAAGCGAAGAATGCAGGCTTTATCGTAAGCTATAACCATCCTACCTGGTCAAAGGAGGTCTCCGGTATTGCCGGGGCATTGTGGACTTTAATGGCAAACGCGCTTACTCACAGCTATTTTTTGCGTAAAGGAGTTTCGTTGTGCAGCAATTTGAAGAAAAAGTTATTCTGTGCGCGCACCGTGGGGAACGGTTGCGCAATATTGAGAATACAATGATCGCATTCCGTATGGTAGTGGAAGCGGGTGCGGATAAGGAGTACCCCAAATATGACTTAACAATACAGTGGGGCGCACAGATTGTCTGTCATGATGATTCCTACGCAATGTTGGAATATCTTAGGAAAAAAGCTCTGCATGCGTAATGCAGTGTAAGGATAAGGAGCGGTATTTATGAAAATTACAGAAGTCAACACCTACTTCGTCCGCCCACGGTGGGGTTTTGTTGAAATTATCACAGACGAAGGTCTGACTGGCTGGGGCGAAGCAGTTCTGGAAGGCCACGCAAAGGCGGTTCTTGCCTGTGTGCAGGAATACAAAGATTATTTGATCGGTTCCGATCCTGCTGACATTGAGGGAATTTGGTCCACCATTTACAGGGCAGGCTTTTATCGTGGCGGTGGTGTGCTGATGAGCGCCCTTTCCGGCATTGATCAGGCCCTGTGGGACATCAAAGGAAAGGTTTTTGGTGTGCCCGTCTATCAGTTAATGGGGGGCAAATGCCGGGAGAAAATGAAGGTTTATTCCTGGATCGGCGGTGATCGACCCGCAGACGTCGGCCGGGCAGCCAAGGAAAAGATGGATGAAGGTTTCAAGGCAATCAAAATGAATGCCACGGAAGAGCTGCAGATGATCGATACATACGACAAAGTCGATGCGGTTCTGGAACGGGTGGCTGCCATCCGGGAGGCCTGTGGCAAATATTTTGGCATCGCCATTGATTTCCACGGCAGAGTACATAAGCCAATGGCAAAAATACTGGCAAAAAAGCTGGAAGAATTTGATCCCATGTTCATCGAAGAACCGGTTCTATGTGAAAATATGGAACTATTCCCGGAAATCGCCGCTGCCTGCAATATTCCTATTGCTACCGGCGAGCGGCTGTTCTCCAAGTACGATTTTAAGCGGCTTTTGCAAATTGGCGGTGTAGACATCATTCAGCCCGACCTGAGCCATGCGGGCGGCATCACGGAAGTGAAAAAGATTGCCTCCATGGCGGAAAGCTATGATGTTGCCCTGGCACCTCATTGTCCTTTGGGACCGATTGCCCTTGCTGCCTGCCTGAATGTAGATGCTACCTGCTATAATGCGGTCATTCAGGAGCAGAGCATCGGTATCCACTACAATGTGGGCAAAAGCGTACTTGACTATGTTAAAAATCAGGACGACTTTAAGTTTACAGACGGCTATGTAGAATTGCCGAAGAGGGCAGGACTTGGCGTTGATGTGAATAAAGAACTGGTAGTGGAAGAGAATAAGAATCCCCACAACTGGAAAAATCCAGTTTGGCATCATGAAGACGGCTCTGTCGCGGAGTGGTAAGGTGATCGTATGCGTGAAAGAAAAATTATCCATAAGAAGTATCAGGTGGTAATCATTGGAGGAGGTCTTTCGGGTGTTTGCGCGGCTCTGGCATCGGCAAGACAAGGGGCGAAGACTGCGATTGTGCAGGCCCGTTCTATGTTTGGCGGCAACAACAGTTCGGAAGTACGAATGCATGTCTGCGGCGCCAACTGCCATGCCTAGAAAAAAGATCTGGCGAAAACCGGTATTTTACTGGAGCTGCAGTTGTTGAATAAAAGCGTCAATCCCAACTACTCCTTCCCTATGTGGGATATGGTGATGGTCCCTTTTTACTTTTGGACTGACGAATTCCAACTCTGTCAGTTTCACCAAACATTGATGTGAACCGAGAAATATGATAAAGTAAACTGAACGATAAATTCGTATTTATCGAACAGTTGTGTTCTGTTAATATACTTCCCTCCGTCATTTTGACGGAGGGAAGTTCTTTATATCACAAATCAGTCCAAAAGGTAAAAAGGAGTACGGGTTGCTCACTTGCAAGCGGTTCTTGAAGAGTGTGGCTATATCTGGTAAACTGAAATTTAACAGAAGCACCAGCGCTTATGAATGAGAATGACAAAGGAGGACATCATGGCCTTTGATTTTAAAAAAGAGTTCAAGGAATACTACATGCCGAAGAACAAGCCTCAGATCGTGACGGTTCCGAAGATGAACTATATTGCGGTTCGGGGGATGGGAGATCCCAACGAAGAGGGAGGAGCCTATCAGGCGGCCATCGGCGTGTTGTATTCGGTGGCATACACCTTGAAGATGAGTTACAAGACCGATTATCAGATCAAGGGATTTTTTGAATATGTGGTTCCGCCGCTGGAAGGGTTCTGGTGGCAGGACGATGTGAAGGGCGTGGATTATTCCGATAAGTCCACGTTCCGCTGGATCTCCATGATCCGCCTTCCGGACTTTGTGACGGAAGAAGACTTCGCATGGGCGGTGAAAACTGCGGAAAAGAAAAAGAAGATGGACTGCTCTTCCGCGGAATTTCTGACTGTGGAAGAAGGAATATGCGTACAGATCATGCACCAGGGGGCCTTCGATGACGAACCGGCCACCGTGGCGCTGATGGATCAGTATCTGGAAGAACAGGGATATGAAAACGATATCACCGATACGAGAATGCACCACGAGATCTATTTATCCGATGCACGTAAAACGGAGCCGGCGAAGATGAAGACCGTGATCCGCCACCCCATCAAAGTAAGAAAGTGAAGGACCTGATATGAAACTGAACAACAAACGCACTGTCCTGATCGGTTTTGCCTTTTTATCGATCTGCGCCTTCTGGCAGATGTACGATAACTTAGTACCGAAAATCCTAACAGAAACCTTCGGGATCGGAGAAAGCGTGTCCGGGATGATCATGGCCTCCGACAACGTACTGGCGCTGTTCCTGTTGCCGTTGTTCGGCGGTCTGTCGGATAAGTGCACCAGTAAGCTGGGCCGCCGCCGTCCGTTCATTCTGCGAGGGACCATCGCGGCAGTCGTCCTGATGATGGCCCTGCCGATCCTGACCGACTCCTTCCACGCTGCTCCGGCAACCTGGAAAACCGCAGCCTTCGTGGTAACGCTGGGGGTACTGTTGGTTGCCATGGGAACCTATCGCAGCCCGGCGGTTGCCTTGATGCCGGATGTGACACCGAAGCCGCTGCGCAGTAAGGCCAATGCCATCATCAATTTGATGGGTGCCATCGGCGGGATCTTATATCTGATCATCACGACGTTCTTATACAGAACTGGTGGGGATGTATACGTATCGTATCTCCCGCTGTTCATCATCGTGGGCGCGATCATGCTTCTGGCGCTGTTCATCGTCATGAAGTTTGTGGACGAACCGAAGCTGGCGGAAGAACAGCGACAGTACGAGTTGGCTCATCCGGAAGATAACTTGATGGAAGTGACGGAAACCGGCGAAGCGTTGCCTGCTGACGTGAAGCGAAGCCTCAGCTTTTTATTAGTATCGATCGCACTATGGTTCATCGGCTATAACGGCGTGACCACCTGGTTCTCGGTGTATGCCTCCGAAAGCTGGAACATGACCCTAGGCCAGGCCAATACCTGTCTCACTATCGCTACGGCGGGAGCCATCGTTACCTATATTCCTTCCGGGACATTAGCCAGTAAGTTTGGCCGCAAAAAGACCATTCGTCTGGGAACGGTGCTGTTATCCGGTTCGTTCTTTGCGGCCTTTGGATATACCATGATTTCCGATCAGTTCTCGATGATCCTGTACGTGCTGTTCGTTTTGGTGGGGATCGCCTGGGCGCTGATCAACGTGAACAGCTTACCTATGGTGGTGGAAATGTGTAAGGGAAGCGAAGTAGGGAAATTTACGGGCCTCTATTACACCTTCTCCATGTCGGCCCAGATCGCCACACCCATCGTGGCCGGTTGGCTTTTGGAAAACGTAGGCTATAAGACGCTGTTCCCCTATGCAGCCATCTTTGTCTTCGGATCCTTCATCACCATGTCCTTCGTAAGACACGGTGACAACAAAGTGGAAGTGAAGAAGGGGCTGGAAGCCTTCGGCGAAATGGACGATTAAGGGAGGAACGGAAACATGACCATTGTATTTGCGATTCTGGCGGTTCTGGTTCTCCTTTGGATCCTGGCAACCCGCTGCCGCGGAAACCATCCCGCCATGGAGTCTCTTCGCGGCTGGTCCTATGCTCATCGCGGCCTTCATGGGAACGGCGTTCCTGAGAACTCCATGGAAGCCTTCCGTTTGGCTTTAGAGGCAGGTTATGGGATCGAGTTAGATATTCATTTATTAAAGGATGGAAATCTGGCTGTGATTCACGATTCGTCTTTAAAGAGAACAGCTGGAGTGGACGTGGAAATCGAAGACCTGACCACAGAAGACCTGAAGAAGTATCACCTGGAAGGAACGGAAGAGACCATTCCCCAGTTTAAAGAAGTATTGGATTTATTCGCAGGAAAGGCTCCGCTGATCGTGGAACTGAAAGCAGAACGTGGAAATCACGCGGTGCTGACGGAGACAGCGGTGAAAATGCTGGAAAACTACGAAGGAGACTATTGCATTGAATCCTTCGATCCCAGATGTATCCTGTGGCTGAAGAAGAACAAGTCAGAGATCATTCGCGGACAGTTATCGCAGAATTTCTTAAAGAAGAACGAAAATCTGTCCATGATCCTGCGATTCGTTCTGACTCATCTGTTGACCGGATTCCTGACCGCTCCGGACTTTATTGCCTATAACTTCAATCATCGCAAGGATACGTTAAGTAATGAAATCTGTCAAAAACTCTGGGGAGCCCAGGGCGTCTCCTGGACACTTCGAACGAAAGAAGATTATGATCAGGCAGTAAGCGAAGGATTGTTACCGATTTTTGAATACTTCCGGCCGTAGGGAAGGGAACACGATGACAAAGAAACTATTCATCAATGCGATGGAGAAAATCAGTGCTGGTCTGATTTTGACGGGACTTCTTGTCTTTGGACCGGCAGGAACGTTACATTACTGGAACGGCTGGCTGTTTATGGGGGTACTGTTCCTTCCTATGATTCTGATCGGTGTTGTCTTACTGATCAAGCGTCCGGAGCTGCTGGAGAAACGGTTAAAGTCCAAAGAAAGCAGGGTAGAACAGAGTTTAGTGATTAAACTCAGCACGGGATCGTGAGACACCCGATGTACAGCGCAACGATCCTCATGTTTTTGTCGATGCCGCTGATATTAGGAAGCTTGATTTCCTTTGTGATCTTTCTGGTTTATCCCATGATCATCGGGATGCGGATCAAGGATGAAGAGGTGTTACTGGAACAGGAACGGGAAGGGTATCGGGAATATAAACAAAGGGTAAAATGGCGGTTAGTTCCGTTTGTGTGGTGATGAGAAAGACCTGGCGTACCGTCAGGCCTTTTTTATTGAATAAAAATTGCACATGTGCAAAAAATGTTCAATGATAATTGCGCATTGCTTTTATATAAGTTATAATTACTTTGAATAAAAAGTGCACATGTGCAAAAAATGTTCAATAAAGGAGAAGTGGTATGGTAATCAAGAGAGATAAATATTTACAGGATTTGATTAATCGTATGCACAATGGAATGATCAAGGTTGTGACAGGAATTCGAAGAAGTGGGAAGTCTTATCTTTTATTTAATATTTTCAAAGACTACTTAATAAAACAGGGAATACAAGAGTCGCATATTATTCGAATTGAATTGGATCAGAGAAAAAATAAAAAATATCGGGATCCAGATGCGATTTTAGAGCACATTGAATCGTCGATTGTAGATGATGATCAGTATTACATTTTGCTGGATGAAGTACAGATGTTAAATGAATTCGAAGAGGTTTTGAATTCTTTGCTTCACATTCAAAATGCAGATATTTATGTAACAGGAAGTAATTCAAGATTTTTGTCAAAGGATGTTATTACTGAATTCAGAGGACGAGGTGACGAAATTCATGTATATCCGTTAACCTTTAAAGAATTCATGGGAGCCTATGACGGGGATATGTATCATGGGTGGGCTGAATACATCATATACGGTGGCCTTCCTTTAACTGTTACGATGAAAACTGAGGAACAAAAAGTACTCTATTTGACGACTCTGTTTAAAGAAACATATTTAAAAGATATTATAGAAAGAAATCATATCGAAAAAACTCAGGAACTTGAGGATTTAATTAATATTTTGGCATCGAGTATCGGTTCGTTAACGAATGCTCCTAAAATTGAAGCAACATTTAAAAGTGTGATACAATCCAGCATTAGTTTAAATACAATCAGACAGTATATTGAGTATTTAGAAGACGCATTTATTGTTAATCGAGCAAATCGATATAACGTAAAAGGTCGAAAATATATTGGAACACCTTTAAAATATTATTTTGAAGATATAGGCCTTCGTAATGCACGTTTGGAATTCAGGCAAATTGAAGAAACACATTTGATGGAGAATGTAATATATAATGAATTATGCAGCAGAGGATATTCTGTCGATGTTGGCCTTGTGGAAAAACGTGAAAGAGATGAGACTGGAAAAATGAAGACGAACCAGTTAGAAATCGATTTTATCGCTAACTTGGGAAGTAAGAGATATTATATCCAGTCAGCCTTCAGTATGCCAACCGAAGAAAAGTGCGAGCAGGAGAAGCGTTCCTTATTAAATGTAAATGATTCCTTCAAGAAAATTATTGTTGTCAAAGATGTTGTGAATGTTACCAGAGATGAAAATGGAATTACGACAATGAGCATTTATGATTTCTTATTGAAAGAAAACAGCTTGGAATTATAACAGGAATGAAATCAAATGAAAGGAGGGTGTACGGTGGCATATAATGAACTAATCAAGAATTTTGAAAAAGTCAGAGCTTATATGCGGGAGTTCTACGTCTATGGCTTCAAGAGTCGGACGGAATATAACGGGAAAAGTACACGCTCCTATGACGATGAACGCCGTCGGTTGGAAAGCTGGCTGGGCGAATACATGAGCTTTACCCAGACACCGGAAGGAAAGAATGTATTCCTGTCGGTGGATAGCCGTATCACGAAAAAGAATCCGTTCTATAAAGCCTGGAAGGCCAAGAGTTTTACAGATGGAGATATCACTTTGCACTTTGTGATTTTCGATATTCTTTATGAGCCTTCCATTCGAAAAACGCTGGCTGAGTTGATCGAAGATATCGATCAGCGTTTGGATTCTGCGATGTCTTTTGACGAATCCACACTACGGAAAAAATTAAAAGAATACGAAAGTGAAGGAATTGTTCGCATTGAAAAAGAGGGGCGAAAGGTGTTCTACAGTCGAATGCCGGACATCGACATTTCGCAGTTGGTTGACGCGATCGACTTTTTCAGCGAAGCAGCACCCTGCGGTGTGATTGGATCGTTCCTTCAGGAACGGTTGCAGGAGCATGAAGAACGGTTCTCGTTCAAACATCATTACATCACCCAAGCTATGGACAGTGCTGTGATGGAAACGCTCTTTGAGGCAATCCGCCTTCGGCGGTACGTGACCTTAGACAATCTTGGGAAGTGGGCCGGAGAGGTGAAAAGCGTCTGCCTTGTTCCGTTGAAGATTTACATCAGCGCACAGAACGGACGACAGAATCTGATTGCGTATCACGAGAGAGGAAACCGCATCAGTTCTTACCGTCTGGATTACATAACCAATGTGAAACTGGGTGATCCCTGCGTGGAATTTGAGCAATATCGTGAGATTCTGAAACGGGCAGAAAGTCATATGTGGGGTGTAAATTGTAAGTGGAATCCCAATCAGACGGAACATGTGGAATTTGAGATTCGAGTTGATGCGGATGAGCAATATATTGTCCAGCGGTTAGAACGGGAAAAGCGATGCGGACGTGTGGAACAGGTGGATGAAAACCATTACAGGTACGTTGCTGACGTCTACGATACTACGGAGATGATTCCCTGGGTCCGCTCTTTCATTTCGAGAATTACGAAGATGAATTTCTCCAATCGTTCTGCAGAAAATCTCTTTAAGACGGATATCCAGGAGATGTATCGGATGTACGGAATCGAAGGAGGTGACGATGATGCTGTTTAGCGAATTGTATTCGGTATATTACAATACCGTTGCCAAAATTATCGAGTGCGCCTTGGAACCGGGGACAACAGAAAAGGAACTGCAGAAATGTGTGGAGGAAAATGCTTTCTCCGAAAGTGTCATGACCATCCTCCCTGCACTGAAATCTGGAAAGTGGCCGCTTTTGAACAAGGATCTGTCTCCGAAATTAGAACATAAACCGTCGATGCCTCTGACGCTTCTGGAACAGCGCTGGCTGAAGGCAATCCTTGACGATCCGAGAGTCCGACTCTTCGGTGTGGAGTTTCCGGAACTGGAAGGAATAGAGCCGTTGTTTACCAGAGAGGACTATAAAATTTTCGACCAGTATAATGATGGAGATCCCTTTGAGGACGAAACCTATATCCGAAATTTTTGCTTGATTATGTCCGCCATTAAAGAGTGTCGACCGGTACGGATTACCATGCGGAATCGTCACGGAAAGGATCTGTGGGTCCGCTTTTGTCCCAAGGGATTTGAATATTCCCTGAAGGATGATAAGATCCGTATCCTTGCGGATGGCTGTAAATTCAGGCAGTTCAATCTGGGACGGGTGACCAGTTGTCAGTATTACAATGGTCACGGACCATGGAGAGAAACACCAAAGGAAGATGTGGTCAAAACGTTGACGCTTCAGATTACTGATGAACGCAATGCGCTGGAACGTGTAATGCTTCACTTTGCACATTTCGAAAAACAGGCAGAGCGGGTGGATGACCGAACGTATCTCCTGCGGATGAATTACTATGAAAGTGATGAAACAGAAATCGTGATCCGAGTGTTATCCTTCGGCCCTTGTGTCAAAGTGATCGAACCGGAAAGTTTCATCGATTTGATCAAAGAACGATTATTAGCACAAAAAAGCTGTGAACTGCGTTAGTTCGCAGCTTTTTTTCCGTGAAACAGAGGGTGGGGGTCTATATAATGAAATTGTAAGATGCAGAGAATGAAAAAAGAAACCTGATGGGAAAGGAGCAGTACGATGTTTGAAATCAAGGGAAAAGTAAATACAGCGATCTGTTACGCGACCGTTGTGGAAGATGAGGCCATCGAACAGATCCGCAGAATGTGCGATCACGAGTTTACAAGAGGATCGCAGATCCGGATCATGCCGGACGTTCATGCGGGGAAAGGATGCACCATCGGGACTACCATGACCATCACCGACAAGGCAGTTCCCAATGTGGTCGGGGTCGATATCGGATGCGGGATGTACACCGTGGAACTGGGAAAGATCGAAATCGACTTTGAACGTGTGGATGAAGCTGCTCATTACATTCCCAGTGGGATGGATGTGTGGGAAGGACGGATGGAACGATTTGACCTGACGATCCTGCGATGTTACCGTCATTTGAAAAACACCAAGCGTTTGGAACGCAGCTTAGGTACTCTGGGCGGCGGAAACCACTTCATCGAAATCGATGAAGCGGCCGACGGGAACAAGTATCTGGTGATCCACTCGGGAAGCCGGAATCTGGGAAAGCAGGTGGCGGAATATTATCAGAACCTGGCTGTTGATCTGAATCTGGGAAAAGAAGAGTATTTCAAAGAACGGGACGAACTGATCCGAACCTATAAAGAACAGGGGAGAAGAAAAGAAATCCAGCCGCTGTTAAAGGCCATGGAAAAGGAGTGGAAGGCGAAGGAGTCAACGATCCCCGCGGATCTGTGCTACGTTTACGGCGAGTATCTGGAAGATTATCTCCACGACGTGGATCTGTGTCAGAAATTCGCAAAGCGAAGCCGTGAGCGTATGGCGGAGATTATTTTGGAACGGACGGGTATGACAGCACTTTCGGCATTCCATACGATCCACAATTACATCAACACCGAAGAAATGATCCTGCGCAAGGGAGCGATTGCCGCGCACAAGGATGAACTGGTGTTGATTCCCATCAACATGCGCGATGGAAGCGTTCTGGCGAGAGGGAAGGGAAATCCGGAATGGAATGACTCTGCGCCCCACGGAGCCGGACGCATCATGTCCAGAACGAAGGCGAAGGAAACGCTGGATCTGGAAAGTTACAAGAAAACCATGGCTGGGATTTATACCACATCGGTAAATGAAGCTACGCTGGATGAAGCCCCCATGGCGTATAAGTCTTTGGAGGACATCATCGGTGTGATCGAAGAGTCCGTGGATATCATCGAAGTATTGAAACCGATCTATAACTTCAAGGCTTCGGATTGAGGGGTATTTTGTAGTAAGGGCGGTGTTGGAAATGAGAAAACGTAATCTTTGGGATTATGAAGTGGAAATTGACGAGGAAGTCACTGCAGTATGGTATCAAGCAAAGGACGAGTGGGACTGTGACTGTGATGACTGTCAGTACTTTCTGGAATTAGCGAAGGGTAGGGAACTTCCGGAGCCGATCCTGGCTGTTCTGGATGAATTAAACATTGCTCCGGAAAAAGCAACGTATGTGTGTGAAATGATGCCGAAAGAACAAGGACATCTATACCAATTCAGCTATCGTATTGCCGGACGATTTTTAAATGAAGACACTGTAGAAAGTGTGGGGTTTCATTGGGGAGAAGTACGGTGCTGTCATGAGCCTTATCCCTATGGAGCGCCGGGGTTTCCGACACCGCATTTTGATCTGGAATTTTGGGTAACGCTACCGTGGATACTGGAATAAAGAAAACTAAAAAAGAGCTGACGCGTTGTCAGCTCTTTTGGTTTTTTGATTTACTTGGTGTAGTTATCGAAGTAACCCTGAACCAGGATGATGGGAGTACCCTTGTCTCCGGAACCGGAGGTCAGGTCGCACAGAGAACCGATCAGGTCGGTCAGACGACGGGGGGTAGTACCCTGAGAAACCATGCTTCCCTTCAGGTCAGCATCCTTGTTCTTGATGTAGTTGGAGATCGCTTCCTTCAGAGCATCACCGCTCAGATCAGCGAAATCGTTGTCAGCCAGGTACTTCAGCTTAACTTCGTTGGGCTGGCCTTCCAGTCCGGGAGTGTAAGCGGGAGATACTACGGGGTCAGCCAGTTCCCAAATCTTACCGATGGGATCCTTGAACGCACCGTCACCGTATACCATAACTTCGATGTTCTTACCGGTAGCGTCCTTCATACGAGCAGCAACGTCAGCAACGAATTCATCGCAGTCCTTGGGGAACAGCTTGATGGTATCTTCGGTCGCCTTGTTGGAACCCAGAAGACCGTAGTTCGGGTTGTAACCGGAACCGTTGATGGGAGCGGTCATGATGTCTTCTAAGTTGCAGACAACAGAAGCACCTGCGTTCTTCAGGATTCTCTTGGTACGGGCTCTGGAGTGGATATCGCAGGTCAGGACCTTGTCGGTGTACTTCAGAATGGTCTTGGGATCGTTGGACAGGATGATTTCAACTTCAGCACCCTGTTCGCGGATCAGGTCGGAGTAGAATTCCAGATAGTCTACACCGGTGAAGGGATGGTATACCTTACCGAACAGTTCTCTGTACTGCGCTTCGGTCAGTACGTCGGTGTAGGGGTTGATACCCTTTTCGTCCAGCAGATCGATGTCGATCAGGTGGTTACCAACTTCATCGGAAGGATAGCTTACCTGCAGAACGATCTTCTTGGCACCCTTAGCGATCCCTTTCAGACATACAGAGAAACGGTTACGGCTCAGGATCGGCATGATAACACCGATGGTTTCGCCGCCCAGCTTTTCGCGAACATCCTGAGCAATGTCGTCGATGGAAGCATAGTTACCCTGAGCTCTTGCAACGACAGCTTCGGTAACAGCTACGATATCTCTGTCGTTGAACTCGATGCCTTCGGAAGCACAAGCCTTAACAACGGAATCTACAACGATTTCAGCCAGATTGTCGCCTTCGCGGATAATAGGAGCACGAACGCCTCTGGAAACGGTACCAATCATTCTTTCCATAAATGATGACCATCCTTTCTTTATAAGAATAAAATGTATTGTTGATTAACATCAAGAGGGAACACATCATATTGTGTTACAACCCAATAACATAACTATTATAAAGGAAAGTCTGTCTTATGTAAAGAAAAGTATGCGATAAAAAATACATTTTTTTGAAGAATAATTATGGGAGCACAACTCTGATTTACAAAAAAGCGAAAACGCGGTACTATAAAAGATAAGAACCTGCCCGGCAACCGGTCGCCTGCGGCGGCCTCGTTCCCTGCGCAGGATCTTCGGAGGTACGTATGAAACAAAAATCCGAACAATATCAACATATTACCCACGAATTCGAACCAATCTTTGATGAACGAAGTCAGGTTTTGATTCTGGGGACGCTTCCTTCGGTAAAATCAAGGGAGGGTCAATTCTATTATCACCATCCGCAGAACCGCTTCTGGAAAGTCCTGGCGAGGATCACGAAAACAGAATCGCCGGAGACGATTGCCGAAAAGAAGGAGATGCTTCTTGCAAATGGAATCGCCATTTGGGATGTGATCCAAAGCTGTGACATCATTGGATCAGCGGATAGTTCCATCAAGAATGTGACACCGGCAAATTTGCGGATCATTTTGGAGAAAGCGCCAGTGAAGACCATCTTTTGTAATGGAGGAAAGGCGTATGAGTTATATCAGAAGTACTGCTCGAAGATGACAGAACTTCCGGTGGTAAAACTGCCGTCCACCAGTCCGGCCAACGCGGCCTGGTCGCTGGATCGGTTGGTGGAAGCCTGGGATGAAGAATTGAATCGCGGCGGATTGAATACACAGGAATTGAAATAACAGGGAGGACATCATGGGACATATTATCGATTTACATTGCGACACCATTATGGAATGTATGTTAAAGGAACAGGGGCTGGACGGACGTCCGGGTCATATCAATCTGGAAAAGCTGAAGAAGGGCGGGAGCATGGCTCAGTGCTTTGCACTGTTCACACTGAGCAACGATATGCAGGATGAACATAACTGTTACGGGGAGGTTTACGACCTGTATAACCGGATGTACGAGACCTTTCAGCGTGAGATGGAAGCGCATAAGGATGTGATCCGACAGGCCCGTTCTGCGGAAGAGATCCTGAAAAATAATGCGGATGGGAAGCTTTCTGCGATCCTGACCATCGAAGACTGTATCTTCGTGGAAGGAAAGATGGAACGCATAGTTGAGATGGCTTCCAGAGGCGTAAAAATGGCCTCTCTGACTTGGAATTACGAAAATAGTATCGGTTACCCGAATCATAAAAATGCAGAGCTGCATAAGCTTGGTTTAAAGCCTTTTGGGATCGAAGCGGTGGAAGCCATGAACGATCTGGGGATTATCGTGGACGTGTCTCACTTATCGGAAGGCGGCTTCTGGGATGTGATCAAATACAGTAAGAAGCCCATCTGTGCGTCCCACTCCTGTGCGAGAGCTTTATGCGATCATTCCAGAAATCTGACCGACGAACAGCTGAAAGCCATGGGTGAAACGGGAAGTGTTGTGGGAATCAATTTCTATTCGGCCTTCCTGGAAAAAGACAATCTTATCTTCAGTAGAGACGAAGCGATTTTAAAGCATATGGTACATATTGCAAATAAAGCAGGGATCGAAACATTGGCATTAGGTTCTGACTTTGACGGTATTGATTGTGAACTGGAAATGAAGGATTATGCGGGATACCCCAGACTGATCGAAAAGATGCAGGAACACTTCACCGATGACCAGATCGATTTGATTACTCATAAGAACTTCCTGCGGATTTTGTAAATAAGAAGAGAGGATTGTGGGACTTTTTGATAGACGAAAGATGCAACGGGGAGAGGATCTTTATGCCCGTGGATGGGTCCTGTATGAAAAGAAGGATTATGCGGGGGCACTGCCCCTCTTTCAGGAGGGTGCAAAGTTAGGTAACGCAAGCGCTCAGAACGATCTTGGAGTCATGCATGAGCGGGGCTTCGGTGTTGACGCGAACGATCGGCTGGCCTTTCAATGGTACCTTGCTGCCGCCGAACAGGGACATCCAACCTCCAAATTTAAAGTGGCTATTGCATATACAAATGGAAAATGTGTGATGCAGGATCTGGAGAAGGCATTCAAATGGTTTTCTGAGGCTGCTGCGGAGGGAAATGCAAATAGTATGAGTAATCTGGCCAATTTTTATCTGTACGGTTACTATGTAGGGAAAGACCTGAAAAAGGCGGAAGAATGGGCATTGCGCGCAGTTGAAGCGGGGGGTGCAAAAGCGAAAGAACTGCTGGATGAGATCCGTAGTGAGATGACCAGGCTCAGATGACATCAAAGATGTAGATTTCGTGAACATCGTTGACAGAAGAATAAAAGAGAAGTATGATTAGTTAGTCGATTAAATATTAGTCGACTAACTTTTCTTTTGAGGTGAAACATGAATCTGAAAGATGTATATCTTCAGCAGGATCCGCAGCGTCATTCTTTGATGGTGCGGTGCCGCTTCCGTTTGAACGGGAAGCCGGATGAACTCCATCCCGGCCAGATGGGGATATTGATTACATTGGCGAAAAACGGATGCTGCAACCAGCGTACGCTGGTTCGTCAGATGAACTGTAGTGCGGCGTCGGTCAATACATCCATCAAGCGCTTGGAGAAGTCGGGGTACGTAAAAAAGGAGACAGATCCAGAGGACCTGCGCAGCACGCGGATTGCTTTAACGGAAGCGGGGAAAGCTTTGGCTGAACAGAGCATTTCCTGCATGAAGGAAATCGGGGAGATCCAATTGGACGGGTTTTCTCAGGAAGAAATAGAACAACTGATCACTTTCCAGAACCGGATCATGGCTAACATGGAACGATTCCTGGAAGAGACAGAAAAAAAGGGGGAGTTATAGTTTGAAACGAATGTATTCGTATTTAAGACCTTACATGAAGTATGTGGGTCTGGCTGTAGGATGCATGCTTATCGACGTTCTGGCTGAAATCGTTCAGCCGGTACTGATGGCCCGCATCGTGGGTCCGGGGATCCAGGGCGGAAACATGCAGATCGTCTGGACCACAGGGATCGCGATGATCACTGTGGCGCTGATTTGTATCGTGGCGGCCATGGGAAATTCCCGGTTCAGCGCCTTTGCCGGAGCGGGATTTGCGGCAAACTTACGCTGCGCGCTGTTTGAAAAGGTCCAGGAGTTTTCCTTTAAGAACATCGACACCTTTTCCACGGCGTCTCTGACCACACGACTGACCAACGATGTTACCCAGCTGCAGATGATCTGCACCATGGGGATGAGACTTCTGATCCGTGCACCGCTGATGCTGGTGTTTTCCGTGATCATGGCGATTCGCATGAGCCGTTCGCTGTCGTTGGTTTTGGCAGTGACCACACCGATCCTTTTGATTTCGGTGGCGCTGATCATCCGCAAGGCGATGCCTATGTTCAATCTGATGCAAAAAGGTGTGGACCAGCTGAACCGTACCGTTCAGGAAAACGTGACCAATGTTCGCGTGGTCAAGTCCTTCGTCAGTGAAGAACACGAAAAAGAAAAGTTCGATGAAGCCAACGACAATCTGATGCACCGTGCCATGAACGCCATGAATCTGGTGATCCTGAACATGCCCATCATGATGCTTCTGATGAACATTTCCACTGTGACAGTACTTTGGATCGGCGGCCGTCAGGTCATCGGGGAAGATCTGGATGTGGCGACTCTGAATGCGTTCATCAGTTACATCTTCATGATCCTGATGTCCCTGATGATGGTATCGATGCTCTTTATCATGCTTTCCAGAGCCACCGCTTCCTTTAAGCGTATCAAGGAAGTCCTGGAAACCGAGGTGGACTTAAAGGATGAAACAAAACGCATCGAAGGCGAAGCTACCGGACGCGGTCACAAGATCCGCGGACTTGTGGAATTCGAAGGCGTGAAGTTCCATTATAACGATAACGGAGAAGAAGTGCTGGACGATATCACCTTCACGGCGAAGCCGGGAGAGGTGGTTGCCATCATCGGCGGGACCGGCGCAGGGAAGAGTTCTTTGATCCAGATGATCCCGCGTTTATACGATCCTACGGAAGGAACGGTAAAGATTGACGGAATCGATGTGAGAAATTATCCGCTGGAGGAACTGCGTGGTCAGATCGGTATGGTCCTTCAGAAGAATACGCTGTTTTCCGGAACCATTGCAGAAAACCTGCGCTGGGGAAATGAAAACGCCACCGACGAAGAGATCCGGGAAGCTGCGGAAGCGGCTTGTGCAGCGGACTTTATCGAAGGATTCCCGGACAAATATGAGACCTGGATCGACCAGGGCGGCGTCAACGTATCCGGCGGTCAGAAGCAGAGACTTTGCATCGCCAGAGCCATGCTGAAGAAGCCGCCCATTCTGATTTTGGACGACAGCACCAGTGCGGTGGATACGGCTACCGAAGCGAAAATCCGACAGGCCTTCTATACCACACTGAAAGATACGACGACGTTTATCATCGCCCAGAGAATCAGTTCCGTACAGGATGCGGACCAGATCATCGTATTGGATGATGGTAAGATCGTGGGAATGGGTGTTCACGCAGATCTTCTGAAGACTTGTGAGGAATACCGCGAAATCTACGAATCGCAGATGGGAAAGGGGGCGGATGAGTAATGGCTGAAAAGTATAAAGCAGCACCGCGTCCCAAGGGAGGCCCCGGCGCCCGCGTTATGGGAGAAAAGCCTGTCAGTGCGAAAAAGAGTCTCCGCTTCATCTGGAGCTACTTGAAGCACAGAAAAGGCCTCATGGTCCTGGCGTTCCTCATGGTGATGGTCAACACGCTGGCGTCTTTGGCAGGTACTAACGCACTGGAACCCATCATCGATAACTTCCTGGATCCCGCCACGGCAACCGGCTCTCCTGCGGATCGCCTGGCTGGACTTGCGAAGGGTGTCATGGGACTGGGGTGTATCTATCTGGTGTCCGTGGCAGCGGCCTATATTCAAAGCCGTGTCATGGTGAAGGTTGCCCAGACCACCATCAACGAAGTCCGCGAAGGACTGTTCAACCACTTACAGGAGCTTCCTGTCCGCTACTTTGATACCCGAACCACGGGGGATGTGATGAGCCGGTTCACCAACGACGTGGATACGCTCAACGACGCTGTCCAAAACGGCCTGACCACGCTGTTTTCCAGCTCCATCATGGTTGTGGGGATCTTATACCTGATGTTGAAGAGAAGCATCTTCCTGACGTTCCTTGCGATCTGTTCCGTTCCGCTGACCTTACTGGCTACTGGAAGTGTCATGAAGAAGGCCAGACATTATTTCACA
Organism: Bacillota bacterium; assembly: GCA_017472365.1. Classification (GTDB taxonomy): domain Bacteria; phylum Bacillota; class Clostridia; order Peptostreptococcales; family Anaerovoracaceae; genus RGIG446. The sequence continues at coordinate 12,222 of JAFUQN010000009.1, read as the reverse complement.
GAACAGCAGAAATGTCTGGGAAGTGTGAACGGCTATATCGAAGAAATCATGACCGGTCAGAAGGTGGTCAAGACCTTCTGTTATGAAGATCGCGCCAAGGAAGAATTTTATCAGAGAAACGAAGCTCTGAAGACAGCAGCCCAGTCGGCTCAAGGGTACGCCGGAATGATGATGCCCATGTCCAAAAACATCAACAGTATCATCTACGCGGTGATCGCCACCGTCGGTGGTCTCATGACCATCACTGGTTCCATGACTGTGGGGAGTCTCGTGGTATTCATGCAGCTTGTTCAGAACTTTGGACGACCGATCAATGAACTGACTCAGCAGTACAACTCTCTTGTGACAGCCTTGGCCGGTACGGAGCGCATCTGTAATGTCATGGAGGAAAAGCCGGAGGATGCAGAGGAACAGGAACGCGCCCGCGATCCGAAAATCATCGGGGAAGGCGGCCTGTATCATCTGATCAATGACCATCACGGCCACTTCTACTGGGAAAACGAAAAGGATAAGAGAGAGGTCAAGGGTGACGTTCGATTCAACGATGTGACCTTCGGATATACGGAAAAGAAACAGATCTTAAACGGGATTTCTCTTTGGGCAAAGCCCGGTCAGAAGATTGCCTTTGTAGGTTCCACCGGTGCAGGAAAGACCACAATCATCAACTTGTTGACCGGATTCTACGATATCAACGGCGGTTCCATCACCATCGACGGGATCGATATTTCCCGGATCCGTCGCGAAGACTTGAGACGATCCATGTCCGTGGTACTGCAGGATACTCACCTGTTTTCCGGAACCATCCGCGACAATATTCGTTACTCCAAACTGGACGCCACCGATGAGGAAGTCATCCAGGCGGCAAAGCTGGCGGAAGCGGATCCCTTTATCCGACGTTTACCGCAGGGGTATGATACGATCATCGAAGGCGACGGCGGAAACCTGTCTCAGGGTCAGCGCCAGCTTTTGAATATTGCGAGAGCTGCTCTGGCAGACGCTCCGATCCTGATTCTGGACGAAGCGACCTCTTCCGTCGATACTCGTACGGAACGCCACATCGAACAGGGGTTGGACGCTCTTATGGAAGGCAGAACCACCTTCGTCATTGCCCATCGATTATCCACCGTCCGCAACTCCAAGGCGATCCTCGTCATGGAACAGGGACAGATCATCGAACGAGGGACACACGAAGACCTTCTGGAAATGCAGGGAAGATATTATCAGCTGTATACCGGAGCGATTGAATTAGATTAAAAGAAAAACTCCAAAGTATCAATTTGATACTTTGGAGTTTTCTTTTTGATACTTTGGAATTAATACACCCGTTCTCCATTGATGTAGGTTTCCTGAACTTTGACCTGATCCAACTGGTCACAGGGGATCTGGAAGATGTCGCGGTCGAGGACGACGAAGTCGGCGCAGTAACCGGGCGCGAGAACACCGGTGTTGGTGTAGCCGAGGACAATGGCAGATTCGCGGGTATAGAGTTTAATTGCGTCCTCCAGGGAGATGGTTTCGTCCTGGCCGCAATCGGTTCCATCCCAGGCGATGCGGGTGGTGGCAGCTTTCAAAGATACGAAAGGATCCGTAGGAGTGACCCAGGAGGTTGCCGGGGAGTCGGTGGAAATACAGCACTGAAGACCGGCTTCCATCCAGGACTTCATGGGGTAGGCTTTTTGTGTCCGTTCCAGACCGAGGCTTCCTACGTGACTGGTGATTTCTGCATAGAGGAAGATTGGCTGGCCATTGAAGGCAACACCGCTGGCAACCGCTCTGCGGACAGCTTCCGGGGTGGCAGTCCCCGCGTGTTCCACGCGGAAGGTGGGGACGGGCGCCGGTGTCCAGGTGGGTTCGCCGCAGAAATAGTCTAAGCAGCGGTCGACGGCTTTGTCGCCGATGGCATGAACGGCCAGCTGACACTGATGTTTACGACAGAAGGCCATGGCTTCTTCGATTTCTTCATTGGTACAAACAGGAGCACCATAGTTTTCCGTACCGGGATAGGCTTCGTGGAACCAGGCGGTCTTACCACCGATGCTTCCGTCGCCTAACAGTTTGATTCCGGCCATGCGGATTTGACGTTCCGGATCCTGAGCAGAGGGATCGCGGAGATAGTCAGGATCATCTTTGGCGAGAGACCAGCGATAATAAAAACCTACTTTGGTTTTGAATCCTTTGGCGATGGCCAGATCGAAGATCTCGTTGTGGTCCAGTCCCATTTCACCGCCCATATCGCTGACGGTGGTCACGCCCTGAGATGCTAACAGGCGTCCATAAGACACAAGATTTTCGGCGGTGTCTTCCGAGGTCAGGACGGGAAGGAGAACGCGGGATGCAGTGGCCGCGTTTTCGTATAAGATCCCGTTGGGTTCGCCGCTTTCATCGTGGCCGATCTGACCACCCACAGGATCAGGCGTTTCAGCTGTAATCTTCAAAAGTTCCAGTGCTTTGGAATTGACGGAACATACGTGGCCGCAGGTACGGAAGATGATGACGGGAACGTCGGTGACAGCACGATCCAGATCGTCCTTTGTGGGAGTCCTCAGTTCTGCGAGCTTTCCTTCTTCATAACCCCAACCGTAGACGGGGATTCCCGGACCTTGTTCTTCACGGACGCGGCTCACGTTTTCGATCAGCTCTTCGATGGAGTTGATGTTCGGAGGCAGAACCAGAAGAGAGTTCTGGGAATTGGCCATTTTCAAGCAGTGTTGATGGCTGTCGATAAACCCGGGAACGACGCAGCGTCCATCCAGGTCCACCACGCTTTTTGCCTCGCCGATATTTACATCGGCGATTGCCCCGGTCCAGACGATTTTACCGTCTTTGACAGCCATAGAATTGACAAAAGGATTGTTATCGTCGGATGTGAAAATCCGGCCGTTTATGTAAAGAGTATCGTAAATCATAGTGAAAACCTCCTTGTGATTCCAACATACCACAGGGGATTTACAGTGTCAAAACAAAAGGCATTTCCCTGAAAAACTTATCAAAAAAAGAACAGCCTGGGTGATGTAAATTTTAATGAAAATCGGTAAATGCTATATTTGAAACCGTGAGAAAATGTGATACACTTGATGAGGAAAAATGAAAGATATAGTGAGTATGCGCAGGTGCGCAGGAAAGAGAGTGAACACTATGAGAAAAACAAAGATTATTTGCACCATCGGTCCGGCCAGCGATTCGCGCTGTGTGCTGACCAAACTGATTGAAAACGGAATGAACGTGGCCCGTCTGAACTTCTCGCACGGAACTCATGCCGATCATAAGGCGAAGATCGATCTGATCAAGGAGATCCGTGGCGAAATGGGAGCTCATGTGGGGATCATGTTAGATACCAAGGGTCCGGAGATCCGTACCGGCCGTTTCTCCAAGCCGGAAGTTGAACTTCAGGTGGGACAGGAATATACGCTGACCACAGAGGACATCGAAGGGGATGAAACGAGATGCTCCATTTCGTATCATGGATTACCTGCTGATGTAGTGCCCGGAAATAAGATTCTGATCGATGACGGTTTGATTGAACTGGAAGTCAGAGAAACGACAGAAACCGAGATCCACTGCGTAGTCAACAATGCGGGGATCGTGAAGAACAATAAAGGAATCAACGTTCCCGGAGTTAAGATCCATTTACCGTCTCTGACGGAAAAGGACATCGATGATATTAAATTCGGTGTGGAAAACGGGATCGACTTTATCGCGGCATCTTTTATCCGCAAGGCTTCGGACGTCAAAGCCATCCGTGAAGTGCTGAAAAGCTGCGGAGGAGAAGGCATATTTATCATTTCCAAGATCGAAAACAAGGAAGGCGTAGACAATATCGCTGAAATCGTGGCTGAATCCGACGGAATCATGGTAGCCAGAGGTGACCTGGGTGTGGAAATCCCTGCAGAGCAGGTTCCCATCATTCAGAAGAATATCATCCGCCGCTGTAATTTCGAAGGCGTTCCTGTCATCACGGCGACGCAGATGCTGGACTCCATGATGAGAAACCCGAGACCGACGAGAGCGGAGGTTGCCGACGTAGCAAACGCCATCTTAGACGGTACCGATGCGATTATGTTATCAGGTGAAAGTGCTTCCGGAAAATATCCGGTGGAGGCGCTGAAGACCATGAACAACATTGCACAGACAGCGGAAGCGACATTAAATTATGACTTGATTTTAAGAGAACGCGCGCTGATGCGTACTCATGACGTGACCAACACCATCGGTCACGCTACGGTGACCAGTGCTCACGGACTGAACGCCAGCGCAATCATTACACCGACCAGCAGCGGAGCGACTGCCTTTACAGTGGCAAAGTTCCGTCCGAAGACAAAGATTCTGGCCTTTGCGGCAACCCCGGCGGTTGCCCGCCGCTTATCTCTCTGTTGGGGGACCGATCCGCAGCTGATGGCTCCGGTGGAACATGAAAACCAGATTTTCAGAGAGGTTGTTGCTATCTCCAAGGGAAAAGGCTTTGTGGAAGATGGTGACATCGTGGTGATTACGGCAGGTCTTCCGGTGGGTGGAAGCGGTAACACCAATATGATGCGTATTCACGTAGTAGGAGGAGCAATTTAACCATGTTTTTAGAAATGGGAGAGTATTTGAAGCAGCTGATGATCGTTTGTCCGCTGGTATTTCTGGCGGGATTTGTGGACGCTATCGCAGGCGGCGGCGGACTGATTTCCTTACCGGCGTATCTGTTCGCCGGAGTACCGTCGCATATGGCTATCGGTACGAATAAGTTCGCCATGAGTATCGGAACAGCTACAGCATCGGCGAACTATATCAGAGCAAAGAGAGTCAATTTCTCTATCGCTATCTGGTCTATGCTGGGAGCTCTGGCTGGTGCAGCCACCGGTTCAAATCTGGCACTTTTGATTCCTGATAAGATCCTGACCATGATGATGCTGGCAGCGCTGCCGGTGGTGGCGGTATTCATTCTGACACGTAAGGAACTGAGAAGCGATGATATTCAACTGAAGGAAATGAGTAAGACCAAATTTACTCTGACCTGCATCGCCATCGGTTTGTTCATTGGGATGTACGACGGGATGATCGGACCGGGAACCGGAACCTTCATGATTCTGGCGTTCACCAGCTTGATTGGACTGGATCTGGTTACCTCTTCCGGATGTGCAAAGTTATCCAACCTGGCATCTAACGTGGCTTCGCTGTTCGTCTTCTTGTTCAGCGGTCAGATCAATTTTGCACTGGGGATCCCCGCAGCGATCTGCACCACACTGGGAGCTGTGATCGGTTCGCGACTGGCCATCAAGGGCGGTTCGAAGTACATAAAGGCTACGATCTTCCTGGTTCTGGCCATGCTGTTCGTAAAGTTCGGATATGAGTTATTTGTAAAATAAGAAGTGAGGATGTATGAAACGTGAACCCATGACGCGGGAACGTTCGGAGCTGATCAGCGGATTGATTTCCATGGTCATCGCAGAGCGTGAACCCAGCGTGGAATTTTCACAAAAGGAACTGAAAGCGGCAAAGCGCAGTTTCACCGAAGATGAGCTGGAAGCTCTGAGAGAGCAGGGAATTTTAGGTGAGGATTTCGAAACGTTCCTGACGGTGAAATGGTTTGTGGATGCATTAGAACTGGAAGAAGTGGCGGATGAGGAATACATCCGCCAGTTTTTTAAGAATGCACGAAAACTGGACATAAATTGGTTTTATGACAACCTGTATATGAAAGAGGTTACGGTACCAAAGGCAAGGATCGGAAAGTTCCAACTGGGAACGGCCATTTATGATAAAGGTGAGTTCTTTCAGTACGACATGCCTGATTTTTCAACGGTTCCGGTGGTTCCGAAAGTGGGCTTTTTCGACGGAAGAATCCATTTTCCATCGATTTATGAGGGAATTACACCTTGGATGAGCATCTGTCCGTCGGAGATTTTCTCTATGGAAGAGCCGATTCGGCGCGCTCACGGACGTGTTTTGGTTCTGGGCCTGGGTCTGGGATATTATCCTTTTATGATTTCCAAAATGGATTCCGTTTCTGAAATCGTCATCGTGGAACGTCAAAAAGAAGTGATTGAACTGTTTAATAAGTATTTACTACCACAGTTCAGTTATAAAGATAAAATGAAAGTGGTTCAGTCAGATGCATTTATCTACATGAATGAACTGCGCGAGGAAGATGGATTTGCTGCGGATGAGGAGGGGAGATTCGACTTTTGCTTTGCTGATATCTGGGAAAACCAGGTGGACGGAGCGAAGGCTTATCGGAAGATCAAGCCTCACGAAGTGAGGTTGCCGCGGACGGAATTCACATATTGGATCGAAGATTCGATTCTTTGGCAGCTGCGTTTGGAGGAAGGGGAATCGGACGATGAATGATTTGTTGATATTAGTGAATGAAAATGACGAAATGATCGGATACGGAGAAAAAATGGAGACCCATGTGAAGGAACTGCTCCATCGCGCATTTTCGATTTTTATTCAGGACCGGACTACGGGAAAGATTCTGATTCAGCGCCGCGCCATGGGGAAATACCATTCCGGTGGAAAGTGGTCCAACGCATGTTGTTCTCATCCCCGCAAGGATGAGACAATGGAAGATGTCCTGACAACGCGCCTGAAAGAAGAGCTGGGATTGACAGTTCCGGAAACTGTGATTGGCGAATCCGGTGGAAGTGAACCGTTCCACTACATGGGGAAGTTTACATACTATGCACCGTTTGAAGGACTTTCGGAACACGAAATCGATCGTGTGTTTGTCTATGATATTCCTGAGGAACTGAAAGGGCAGATCGAATTGAATCCGGAAGAAGCTGAGGCTTTACAGTGGCTGACGCTGGAGGAAATCGACCGGTGGTGTGAACGCGAGCCGGAAGCTTTCAGCGCCTGGTTCAAGCGTGCATTGGATCTGGCCAGACCGCAGTTGGCGAAGTAACGTGGAAGGGAAAGGAGAAATCAGATGCAGAACGTATTGATTGTAGTGGATATGCAAAACGATTTTATCGATGGTGCGCTGGGAACGGCGGAAGCGGTACAAATCGTAGATAATGTTGTGAAGAAGGTGAAGGCGTTCCCGGGAAAAGTAATTTTCACCCGTGACACGCATTTCGCAGATTATATGGAAACACAGGAAGGGCGTAAACTTCCGGTACCGCACTGTATCGAGGGGACTGACGGCTGGCAGGTATGCCCGGCGTTGGAAGAGCTTAGAAAAGGATGTGAAACCTTCGATAAGGTGACCTTCGGTTCGAGAGAACTGGGTCTGGCTATGGCGAAGTGGAACGAAGAAGAAACCATCGGTTCTGTGGAGCTGGCAGGTCTTTGTACTGATATTTGCGTAATATCCAACGCCATGGTAGTGAAGGCATTTCTTCCGGAAGCAGAGCTGATTGTGGACGCAAGCTGCTGTGCAGGAGTGACTCCTGAGAGCCACAAAAATGCACTGGAAGCCATGAAAGTATGTCAGATCCGAGTAATCAACGAATAGCAAGATAATAATATGTGTGAAAAGCCAGTGAAATCTGGCTTTTTTTGTTCCTTTGAACAAATTTGCACAATCATAAGCAAAAACGTTCACATTCATTGACATTTCTAATAAACTGTGAGAAAATAATTACAGTTGTTGTGTAAAATCTAACAAGAAATGAGGCGATGTAATTGGAACAAAAGCTGGAACGTAAGTATGGATTATTTACGGCGATTTGTATGGTTGTCGGTATCGTTATCGGTTCCGGGGTATTTTTTAAGGCTCAGACCGTCCTCACCAAGACCGGAGGAAATATGCCTCTCGGTATCCTGGCCTGGGGGATCGGCGGGGCCATCATGTTGGTATGTCTTCTGACATTTTCCTTCATGGGTCAGAAATACGAACGAGTAAATGGTGTTGTAGACTACGCAGAAGCTACTGTTGGCCCCAGATACGGATATCTGATGGGTTGGTTTACTGCAACGATCTACTTCCCTGGAATGACGTCGGTATTGGTTTGGGTTTCCGCCAGATATACTCTGGAATTCCTGACGTCCGCATTTCCGAACTTCCCAATGACGATCCCGGCTGCGCAGGGTGGCTGTATCGTGGGTCCGGAAGTTATGGCACTGTCGGTGCTCTACATGAGTGCGATCTACTCTATCAATGCGCTGTCTCCTAAGATGGCTGGTAAGGTACAGGCGAGCACCACTGTGATCAAGATGATTCCTTTGATTCTGATGGCTGTTGTAGGTTTGTTTGTCGGTATGTCCAGCGGTCAGCTACAGGAAAACTTCGTGACTACCGCACAGGTAGCCGATGTTTCCGCAAATCCTCTGCTGGCTTCCGTATGTGCGACTGCGTTCGCATATGAAGGATGGATCATTGCGACCTCCATCAACTCTGAAATCAAGGATTCCAAAAAGAATCTTCCGAAAGCGCTGACCATCGGTGGTATTGTCATCGTAGCGACCTATATCCTGTATTACATCGGTGTTGCCGGTGGTGCGACGAATCAGGAACTGATCGATAAGGGTGCGACCATTGCTTTCGTGAATATTTTCGGACCGTTCTTAGGTAACGTTCTGAACCTGTTCATCGTAATTTCCTGTCTGGGTACGACCAATGGTCTGATGCTTGGCTGCTGCCGTTGTATGTATTCCATCGCAGCCCGCGGCGAAGGCCCGAACCCGGATATGTACGGTCAGGTCGACAAGGTGACCAATATGCCGAACAATTCTTCTGTATTTGCTCTGCTGGTTACCGGTGCATGGTTCTTCTACTTCTACGCTGCGAATCTGGCAGGAATGTGGAGCGGTCCCTTCGCGTTCGACTCTTCCGAACTGCCGATCATCACCATCTATCTGATGTACATTCCGATGTTCATTCAGTGGATGAGAAAAGAAAAGGATCAGTCGACACTGATTCGTTTCGTATTACCGTTCCTGGCACTGTGCGGAAGTGTATTCATGGTATACGCATGTATCATTGGACACGGTATGGCATGCTTCTGGTATATGATCGTATTCCTGGTCATCATGGCAGTTGGTGTGATGTTTGATAAATCCAGAAAGAATAAGTAAATTACAGCATAACAATCGAAAAACCCGTTTCGCACGAAAGTCGAAACGGGTTTTTGCTTTACTTGATACTGTCGATCAATTTTTTATAAGGAGCGATCATGCCTTCGTTCATGGCGTTGCCCATCTTAGCTTTGATCTTAGGGTTGGAAATGAGAAGACCGACCAAGTACATCTTCAGAATGGTTCCTTTCTTTTTCTGCGGGAAGTCATACTGGCCATGAGATTTATAGAACTTGTGATCCGCTTTCATCATTCCCTGCATCTGGTAGATCAAATCGCGGAAAATCTTCATACCTCCCACGCCGTAGAAATTCTGGGGAGGACCGTAGTGCTGTTCGATGGCATAGTTCAGAGACTTTGCCAGTTCTGTGATTTCCCACTCAGGACGAACTTCGTCGGTTGCCACACCGGCTAAGAAATTATTTCCGACTTCGGCACGGGCTTCGATGATGGTACGGAGGTTCGGCTCCTGACTGTAATTTCCGCTGACCAGATAACCCATGGGCATCCCCATGGTAACGGTCCGGTGGCCGTTGCAGAACTGGCGGTCATCGTACAGCTTAAACGTAGAACCCATGGAGTGGTCTTTGATGGTAAAGGCAATCACAATGGCTTCCGCCGTTTGGATTTCAGATCTCAGATATTCATCAAAGCCATCGGTATACACACACTTTCCGTCGGCAGCACAGTGAAAACAACCGAGGCAGCCACCGCGGAAAGGATATTCCCTCAGATTTACCACGCGGGTTTTCCGCGGGAACTGATAGCGGAACTGGTCGATCATGGATTTCAGCTGAATGTTATCCGGTTCGCAGTCGGTGAGGATCACCACATCGCCGGGACGGTCGGCAGAAATGTCGCTTTCCTGTACTTCACAAACCAACATTTCAAAAGGAGGAAAGACGACTTTATGATTTGGCGGGGATGGACGCTGTGAGAAGGGTTCGTAGTGGTCTTCATTGACGGACCACAGAACGCGGTCCATAAAGGCAATCGCTTCGCGCTGTCCCTTGTCAGTGAGCAGGTCTTCCATATCAGCGGACAATCCACGGATATACTTCATTTCAAGATCCTGACAGTTATCCTGGATAAAGCGATGGGCCGTCACATCGTAGAAATGTTTCGATGTGGAAAGCTGGGTTACAAACTTACCCGCCAGATCCACACCGGATTCTTTGACTAACTCAATGAAACGGTGGAGCTGATACGGTACAATAAAAGTGTAAACCGGGTAAGAATACAGAATCAGATCGGCGTTTGTGACAGCTTCGATTACGGGAACAAAGTCACGTTCCAACGCTTTGATTTTTTGCCCGGCATGGATTACGTTAAACTGATGATCCGGGAATTTCTTTTCCAAAAATTTCACTGTCTGAAGCGTGATACTGTATTCGCCTTTGGGACTTCCGTTGATAACTAAGATGTTCATGTGGTACTCCTGTGTTAGAACAGTTCGTTGATCTTATCTTCCTTGATATGCTGGGACAGGAACTTGCGGCTGGCTTCCAGAACCTCCGGCTTTAGCGCACGGGAGTTGGTAGGACATACAACGGTGCAGCGCTTACAAGCGATGCAGAGGCTTTCGTCCACCTTAGAAGGATCTTTTTCGTCGATAGCACCCACTGGGCACTGAGCTGCGCAGATTCCGCAGTTGACGCAGGTGTCATCGGGAACACCGTAGGTGGGAGCACCTTTGAATTCTTTATAAGGACGGTTTCCGGGAAGCTTCAGATCCAACTTGTTTTCCGAAGGATTGGCTTTCAGAAGTGCCAGTCGGGCGGCGATTTTCTTTGCAAACGTAGTCAGCTGACGGCGGTCGAAGCCATTGGGGCGGCCCGCTGCAAAATCGCGGACAACGGAGTGTTCCGCGATTGCCGCTACTGCAGCAACCGGCTTGAAGCCGGCTTCATTCGCCACATCTTCCAGTTCCACCAGAGTGTCTTCAAAAGCGCGGTTTCCGTAGACAGCGACTAAGATCGCCTGAGCGCCGTTTCCTTTGATCTGGCTGAGGCGTTCCACAGCAGTGGTAGGAACGCGGCCACCGTAGGACGGTACGGAAATGAGACAGATGTCGTGTTCGGTCAGTTCGGTCATGGAAAAATCGATGAGGCGGTCACACAGGTTCAGATACGCGGTTTCTACGATCTGAAGACCTTCATGGTTCATCAGTTCGACCATCAGTTCTTCTGCTAAAATATCGGTTACTTTCTGGGTTCCGCCGGTGGGGCTGAACACGAGGGATGTTAAGCGTTTCATAAGTTCCTCCTGATATTATAAAAATTCCACAAGGCCGGTTTCGATATCATAAATAGCTCCGACGATTTGTACGGCGCCGCTTTCTTCCAGCTCCTGCATGATGTGGCTTTCACGAATCTTGGCGATACTGTTCTGCACGTTCAGGATCTCTGCGTCTTCTGCAGTGACTCCTTCCGGGAGACAAGATGCGATTTCGTTTGTGATGGTTTCGATATAACCGTGAGCGCCGCCTTCTAAAGTTGCGCCAACGGCTCCGCAGTGGGTGTGGCCCAATACAACCACCAGCTTGGTATGTAAGTGATCTGCACCATATTCTACACTGCCCAGTTCATAGTCACCGATCACATTTCCGGCGGTACGGATCACGAACAGTTCACCGAGACCGGCATGAAAGACGTGTTCTGCAGGTACGCGCGAGTCAGAACAGGTAACAACGACTGCATAAGGAGTCTGACCGTTCACAGCAGTATCTGTGCGAAGATCCTGAGACACGTTTCCGTCGTTAATATCGTTTTCGACGTAAGAAGCATTTTCGGAAATCAGAAACTCTTTGACGCTTTCCGGAGATTCAAAGGTTTCAGGCGCACTTTCGGGAGTGATGGAAGGCGCAGGATCTATGGGAGCACTTCCACAGCCAGTCAGAATGAGTATTAGGATTAACATCAGTGATAAGGTTTTCTTCATGGTTTTCGTTCCTTTCAAGGTATGCTGCCGCAAGGGCCGGGCGATGGAGGGCCGCGGGCGGCTTTCCATTATTATATCACATGGTGTGGAGGTCTGACAGATGGAGTTGAAACAGAATTTGAACGATGGACAGGTTTGTTGTGAACCGAAGCTGGGTATGATACAATAAAAGAATGTTACGAAAGTAGACTACAATATGTTAGAAGTTGGAATTAAAGCACCGGATTTTACGTTAAAGGACAAAGAGTGTAAGGAAGTGAGTCTCAGCGACTTTAAGGG
>JAFUQN010000092.1 GCA_017472365.1 Bacillota bacterium | reverse complement strand
TGTTTTTCTCAATTTGTTCAAACCTCGTAGCTCCACCCACCTAATAGTTTTCCCAACAGTGATAGATTCGCCTGATCCGTTCAAACCCATTTCTATACCCTCATAAAATTTTATACACCGCACATGTTTTTTGTATGTTTGTGAAAACTAAATCATATTTTGATTGAAATGTAAAAGCGGCCGAGCCTTTTGGCTCCGCCGCTTTTTATATTTCCTTTAATTATAACGAATCTCCTTCAGTTGTTCCGGCCCAATCAAGAATACCGTACCCAACGATATTTGAATCTGTAATATCATACTCGCGATAATCGACTAATCCATTGGTGTTCCCTTCAATAGTTTGTACTTTTCCATCCACTATATCTAGCACAACCCCAACATGATCGAGACTGTTATCTTGTTCCCAATCAAAGAAAATCAAATCACCAGCAGTAATTATTTCGGAATGGTCCTGGACAAGTGCTGAATCAACCCACGTTCCAACCTTCTGCTCAATCTCTTTACTTCCATCAAAGGAATACTTATACTTCCAAATTTTTTCACCGATTCCCTTTTGGCCTGGACCTGTGAAATTTCCTTTATCATCAATAAACGCCGTATTTAATCCACCCTGATCCGTAAATCCACTTCCAAGAACATAATCCTCATGAAACATTTCTTTTCCATGGTTTACATCAGCAAACATCGGAATATATGCCAAAGTATATCGGTCATTACCAAAGCAATCGTGATTCATATGATACATGGCCCATGAGATATAAGTTGCACACCAAGGTGTCTCCGCATTCCATTCCGGATCACTTATCCATGGATTGTTCCCTTCAACCGATGTATTTGCCAGATAGCATTCTGTAAAATAATCGAATTGGTATTCTCCTTTGCCACCATTATCTATAGAGTTATCAATGATTTGTCCATTACTCCCAAGCTGTGATTTCAAAAGATTTACGAAGTCAATACGATTATTTGTTGTTTGACTCTTTCGATTCAAAATATTTAAAATTTGCGCAACACCGGTATTCCGCGTTTCAATATTTGTCCGGCAAAAGACATCTGTCGAATACGTTTGGTTATTTACCGTCAAAGACAACTTTAACAAACTCTTCGCAGTATCAAAATCAGCTGTAGCATTATCCAATTGTTCAATAAGAACATTTCCTTTTCCCGAAATAATCTTCTTCTGGTCAGCATCATATTGCAAGAGAGCGGCCCCTTCTTCATCAAGAAGTGCCCAATCTAACTGTCCTTCCTCTGCTTTATAAACCTTCACAACCTTCCCGTTCGATGCCATTGATTCCATCAAAGACATAATCACACGTGTTTTGTTTTGTTGCTCCATCGTATCTGCAGCAGATTTTTCAATACGGATTCCCACTAACAGCCAAGTCAACACTGCTCCCATGACCAGTGTTGCACAAAGTATCGAAACCACCAGTTCTACTAGAGTAAAACCATCATTCCGGCGATACCGGTTTAAAAAATTTCTCATTCAGTACCACCTTCCAGCTCTGTAGTATTCACCGCTTTTATTTCATAAGAGTTATATACCGGAGAATCTATATCATCAATGTAATATTTACAGCTCATTAATATGCCTTCATTACGCGTCTCTTCCATAGCCACGCTCATCTTCCATTGAATTTCAGTATCAAGCTCACTGTCCCCAGCAATAATGCATAATTGAATCGTAAATTTACCGACAGTCTCTCCTTCATAAATAATATTATTTCTAATGAACTCTTCGTCATCAGCGTTTACGATCGTAATATCCTTGCCCTCTGGATCTAACGACGCATTAGTCTTTGCCTCATCAATGGCTTCTTGTACAATTGTTTCTAAAGCACTACTATGCTTCGAATCCACATTAGGATTCTCGATAGTTTTCGTGTAACTTACTTCTCCTTCCTGTACTGCCTTTTGGAATTCTGAAACAAATCGTTCTCCGATTCCTTCTGCTTCGTACACGAACTTCATGTGTTCGATGGAATTCTGCTGTACTTTTAAATTGCGCACCGCGGAAGTGCAGATCGATGCAGCCAAAATGCACAGTGTCATCACGACAACCATGACATAAATAAGAATGTATCCCCCTACAGAGTTGAAGGCTTTTACAGACGAGTTTTGTCGATTTTTGTCGAACATAGTTATCCCTCGCCTCCTTGTTCTCCACCATCCCCATAGAGTTCATCATTTGCATCCGGAACATCCGCTATCGGTAAATGCTCTACCGGCCGAACATACGTCATCACACTTACAAGGTCTTTTAACTCTTCATTTTTACTCGTCACTACAACTTTGTAGAATGCAGCCTTATCTTCCCCTATTTTACCGGGTTTAATAATTAATTCTACTTCACTATATAGTGGCCCATAATAATTTAATTCATCGTCTTTCAACCGCGGATCTATCCCGCTCGCCATGATTCCTTCCACGGCCCGGCTGACCTTCAGCTGTTCCTGCATCAGAACCTCGCTGCGCGCATTGATGCGGTGAGCCATCACCAGGCTCGATCCTACCGCAGTGATCACCACGGCAAACACCACAATCGCGACCAGTGACTCCAAAAGCGAAAAACCTTCTTCGGAGGCCGTATGATTCATCCAGTGCGCAACCGCTTCGCGCAGCCCTGCGCTCTTCTTCGTTATATACTTTTTCATGTTCATACATCCTCCTTTCTGTTTTAATGAAGGGGCGGCCTAACGCCCGCCCCATTCCAAACTAGCACTTTTTACAAGGTTTCGTTGGTTCTCACGGTACCAGCACTGTTCGTACCGTTTTTATTCGGTTCCACGTATCCGGGGATCACACCCTCTGCAGAATTATGCAGACCGTTCGAACCGCTTCCGGAGCCGCCGGCGCCCGATCCATTCCCAGACCCCGTCGAGCCAGAACCCGAACCAGTCCCGGAGCCGCCGCTTCCACCGGAACCGCCGCTGCCGGCGTTGCCGCCCAGGCTAGCATCGGTCTGGTTCTTCACGTCTTCCGGAGTCAGAACACTGCCTTCAAAGATATTATCCTTCCCCTGGAGCGACGGAGTGATTGTCGGACGATAGTAATCCACTATCGGCGACTTCATCGTGTATAACAACAGCGTCAGATGGCCGGTCACCAAATCGTTTTCCGCGTCGTATTCCATCGTACCGTACTGAATCGAAGTAATGCGCGAATCGCGGGCCAGATAATCGATCATGTCCTTAAATTCGTCATACGTCGACTCGTAGTTCACCGTCAGCGACAGGCCATTCAACATCGCCCCGTCGGAGAAACGAGTAATCGTATGTTCCGTTCCGAAGTTGAACATAATTTCCGTCCCGAACTTTTCTTCCAGATACAGAACGTACATGATCTGATCTTCTTCACGGTACTCTGCCGGGAATCGCTGATACAGCGCTCTGCGGCTCTTATCAATCGCTTCCGAAGCCGGGTCCAGTAAATTCTGAACCGATTCGTATTTGATATTTTCTGCAATCAGCACTTCCAACTGATCCACTTTCGTGGACATCTGCGACTCTTCGCTCTTAAATTCCAATCTCCGGGGCGCATAGCCAACCAGAAGGATCACCACCGAAATCACGGCCAGGAGGATCGCCAACAGCACTTTCCAATTATTCTTGATCATGCTCATTTACTCCACCTCCACCTTGTTCAGCTTCGCATTGTACGGAAGGCCCTTATGGCGTTGTTCTTCCTCGATCAGTTCCTGTTTATAGCTCAGGGCAACCGCGAAGTGAATTCGCGTATCTTCGATGACAGGTTCTTCCACACCGCCAGTGAGGCCACCCAACATACCGCCTAAGCCGCCCGGTAAATTTCCGCCGGTCAGGTCTTCCCACTGGTCTCTCAGAGCCGGATCACTCATAATGACCTTGTTCGCCAGGCCTTCCACAGCGGTTTCCAGTTCCTTGGAGTTGTTGTTCAGATCGTTCTTCACAATATCATTCATCAGGTCGTCCATATCGATGGAACCGGCGTCCTTATCCGCTTTACGCAGATCTGCTTCCACAGCCCAGTAGTACAGATATTTATTGGTCAGGCGTTTATCGGTTTCAATCAAATCTTCTGTCCGACGAACCGTCTTTTCATCTTTCGTCAGGATTTTGATCAGCTGAGGCATCGTCTTCTTCATTTCCTTGACTTCGCCGCTGATAATATTTCCAAACAGACTTCCGCTCTTCTGTAAATCATCCTTGATATGTACGAACAGGATCGAATCCTTGTCTTCGCGGGACAAATCCTGCATAAACGCCTTGTGGAAGCGATACACCGCGAAGTCATCCTTGGTCAACATTTCTTCCAGCGCAGCCTTTCGTACACTCAGCTGATTGTAATTCTTATGCATATAGGACATTTTATTGTACGGGCTCTTTGGCGCGGGAGTGGTGCTGTACGCATCGTCCAGCGCATCTCTCTGTTCGTCCGTCATGCGGTCCATAGCATCAAACATATCGTCTGAAGTAACGGTACCATTCTTGATGGCCTGTCCTAAAAAGTCCACGGAACTAGTGGTAGATCCGCCGCCTAAGCTTCCTAAAATTCCGTCCAACTCACCATTCAGATACATCTGCATGAGCTGCTGCTGCTGAGCCGGAGTCAGCTTACTGAGGTCAAAGCCGCCGCTTCCGCCTACCATACCCATCAGCGCAGACAGATCCAGCCCCGCACCGGTATTCGGCGCAGGTTCGCTGCCGTTCAACGCGCCGGCGGCGCCGTTGATTGCCCCGTTGATCGCTCCATTCACTGCACCATTCAGTACGCCGTTCAGCGAATTCTGACTCGTTTCCACCGCGGCCAGCGACGGTAACATGTCGCGGGCGGTTGCCCCGGGACCGACGGACAGATTGGAAACCGCCGCCAGTTCCGCGTACTTCAAATCGCGCAGCGACATGATCAGATAGGCCGCCATTTCCTTGTCTTCGCAGGCAAACTGTAATCCCAAACCTTCATCGGCAATCCCGATGGTCACAACTGCAGCGTCCTTCGGAACGGTCCGTTCCACTTCTTCCAACATTCTCGCCAGGTTGTCGTTATAAGTCCGCAGGTTGGCGAACATCACATCCCAGTCGTAGCTGTAAGCATCGTACTTGGAGGCATATGTATTGTAACGGTCCACGTTACCGGAATGCTTCGCTTCTTCGATCATCAGCTGGTACTGCCGGTTATCCAGGGACTTTAAATCCAGCTCCCATCCGAGAGTGGAGAACACGGTCAAAGAAACAGTTCCCACCAAAAAGGCTGCAGACGCCAGAAGCGCATAGCCCTGCCACTTGGTCTTGATCGGGCTGGGGCCCTTCATCTGCTTCGCCAGATTGGGAATACCGAAGTCCTTTTCGCTCTTCGCTGCCCCCGCGTTCAGCGTCCATTCCGGACCGCCGGGACAGTTCCAAACCACCACCGGAAGATCCAGCGCCGATTCCACGTCTCCGCAAATCATCGGATCCCCGGCCATCTTACCGCAGAGGATCGTCGTCATCTTATCCGTATCGGCGCCTTCCAAAGAAACGAAATATTCCAGTGTCATGCGGACTTCATCCAGCTCCGCCGCGATGGAATAGCCGGTCAGGAAAACTCGCTGCATCTTCACATGCCCACGCTGAACGAAGGTCGCAATGATGTGTTCCTCTTCAAGACACAGATACAATTCCGTGGGAACGCTTTCTTCCGGTGCTGTTTCTCCATTAACCTTCCCTTCCGGTCGGATCTCTTCCTGATACTTTTCGTCCAGCGATGCCGGCTTTGATTTCTTTCCGAAGCGGGACGGCTTCTTAGCCTTCTTTTCCTTCTTCGGCTTCTTTTCTTTGATCTTACGACCCTTTTCGTCACGTTCCTCCGGCTTGATGAAGGATGCACCGACACCGCTGACCAAGCTGGTTCCGCAGTAGTCCATGGCAACGATACCCAGGCCCAACATGTTGGCCAGAGCGTAGTAAGCCACGATCATGTCGCGGGGGATTGCCCACAGCTGGATCAGCATCTCTTTTCCATCTTCGCCTTCCAACTTATCCAGGATCTGATACACCAGATGGTGATCTTCTGTGGATACGGGGAAGTACATGTCTAAGTTAGCCTGTAACATCTTTTCCAGCTTCTTTTCCGAAACTGCCGGAATGGTGATGGTTTCACTGATGACCTGGCCGGTACAGATGGTGAAAATCGCTTTTCTGTGTTTCTTATATTGCGGTAAGTCCAACACGGGTCCGATGACTTCTTCCAGAAGGTCCGGTCGTTTAATGTCCCCGTCTTCGATGGCACCCTCCGGCGTTTTGATCACAGTCGTAAACTCCGGAACAGGATCCGAATTCTTGAGATTCAGCAGTGCAATGCGGATCTCGTCTCTATCCATACGAAAGATGAGGGTCTTACCTGATCTTTTATTCAACATACTTTACATCTCCTTTCCTGAAACTATGGAAATGGAACAGCCGTCTCTTCAAAACAACTCTTCCATTTCCACAGGAAACAGAGGACTTCTTACAGCCCGAATAACTTTAAATACGCCTCGATGATCGGTTCCCCAAACAAAGCAGAAAACCCGATCCCCAGCGCCAGGTACGGTCCGAACGCCAGCTTCTTTCCGGCTCCGCGCTTCATGCGGATCAGATGAATCACCGATCCCACCGTGCAACCCAGAATCAGCGCCAGTACCACCGGTCCAAAGCCCAGAAACAGCCCTGCGCCAAACATCAGCTTCACATCGCCGAAGCCTAAACCCGCTCCACGAGTCAGGAACCACAGTGCGAAGAACAACCCGCCGCCAAAGGCCAGTCCGGCCATATGTCCGGTCCATTGTTCCAGATCCGTCACCAGACGAGCCACGCCCAGAACAAAGATCACAAGATTGATCCCGTTGGGGATGGTGAACGTCCGCCAATCGATGATCGCCAAGACAAGTAACATCGACAACAAAACACAGGTCAACGCCAGGACATCCCAGTCACCGTAGAAACGAAGTCCCGCCAAAAACCACAAAATGCCGTTGGCCCCTTCGACCAGCGGATATTGGGCGCTGAGCTTTACGCCGCAGCCTCTGCATTTTCCTCCCTGGATCAGCCAGCTGACCAGCGGGATATTTTCATACCATGTTAAATTGTGTCCGCAGGTCATGCAGTGGGACGGCGTCTTTACGAATTCTTCTCCGCGAGGGATCCGCAGGATCAGAACGTTACAGAAGCTCCCCATACACAGCCCCAGAATGGTCAGAATCATCAGGGTCATGTCAGCTCCTTTGTTATGCATTAGTCGATTCGGCCGTGGTTTGGCCACGGTTTTTCCATAAGACGACTTTGTTTTCTACAGAAAACTTTTTCTCGTATCTGGAAAACGATTAACCGTTTTCTGGACAAATCCACAACTTTCTCCGATTTTCTCAGGAAAAACAAGCCAGAATCTCCTTTTTCTATCCTTTTTCCCCAATGATCGAAGCATGGTTTTCTGAAAATGCAATTTTGTTTTCTCTAGAAAATATTCTTTTACTGTCGGAAAACAATCAACATTTTTCCTTGGAATTTCTCAAATCCAATCGGTTTTATCAGAAAAACCTTCGACTTGATACGCATTTCAAGTCATATTTTCATGGTTTAAAAGAATTATTTTCTAAAACCACCAATTCGTTTTCCTCGGAAAACTTTTTCACGATTTTGGAAAACAACGCTCCTCGTTACTCTACTCCAATAATGTAGGTCGGCTCCGCCGACCATTCCTATCCAACCTGTAAATAGGAAAAGGGAGCGGACCGAAACGGGTTCCGCTCCCTTTGACTTTATGGAATTGGGTCCACCTGAAGGGTTCAATCAAATAGCAAGATTGCTTACTGAGCAATTACCCATTTACCCTTGGCAGCTACTTTCACCTAGTTAGTCGGTTCTACAACTGCTAAATTTCCATCTGTTCCGAAGGAAGCACTAGTGTAGTAATCGAACACGATAGTATCACTGCCATAATATGCTTTGAAATCATTCAAAATTGCAGTTTCAGTTTCTGTCGCAGTAGTGGATTTTTCATCTACTACAATGGAGCATCCTTTGGTTCCAGCAGTTACAGTTAACTTCAAATAATCGCCAAGATCGTCAAATGCAACCTGATTTTCGGTTGCGGCTGCAGAGAATGCAGTATTTGCTGCACTTAATACCTGAGTATCGCCAGCTTCGTTAGCCTTAGTGATATAACCGGAGTAAGCGGGAACTGCTACTGCAGCCAGGATACCCAGAAT
>JAFUQN010000091.1 GCA_017472365.1 Bacillota bacterium | reverse complement strand
TGTATTGCGATCCCTTTAGCGGTGGGAGCAGTCGCTTCGCTTCTGACGAAAGACAACATGATGCAGTTTCGTGAGTTGGAACAGCCGCCGCTGGCACCGCCGGGTTGGCTGTTCCCGGTGGTCTGGACGATCCTGTATGTGATGATGGGAATCGCGTCTTATCTGGTAGTCACATCGAATGGAAATAAGGAGGATATCGACCAGGCTCTGACCTGGTATCGGATCCAGCTGGCAGTGAATTTCCTTTGGCCGATCGTGTTCTTTCGATTGGGATTATACTTCGCTGCTTTTGCATGGTTGTTATTTTTATGGTGGCTGATTTTGAAAACAATTCGAGCATTTCGGGATGTGTCGGAAGCGGCAGGGGTGCTTTTGGTACCGTATCTGATCTGGGTGACATTCGCCGGTTATCTGAACCTGGGAATTGCGGTCCTGAATTGAGTAAAATCCTTTGTTACACCAAATAATTTTGGGGTGTAACATTGGCATTGTGACAATTTTATACGATAAAAAATCAACTTGTCCGCAGCTTTTTTTGTGTTTTTGCTGCGGACGGTTTCTTTTTTGGCGAATCCATGAAAACGTTGGAACTACTACGTTTCTAGGCTATGGGAATTGACCCAGTTGACAAAAGATATGGTACAATGTAATATATAGATATGATACATTTTGAATAGTATAAACTGGATTTGTATGTGCTATTCTGAAATGTGCAAATTATATCAATCAGTTAAGCTAATTCACTAAATAAGTACGAGGTGGACTATGAGCGAAAAGAAAAAGTTAGTCATCGGTGTAATTGGTGCCGATGTACACGCAGTAGGTATTCAGATCCTGAATCACGCATTTGAAGCAGCTGGTTTCGACGTAACCAACCTGGGCGTAATGGTTTCCCAGGAAGAATTCATCGCAGCTGCTACCGAAACCGCAGCTGATGCGATTCTGGTATCTTCCCTGTATGGTCACGGCGAACTGGACTGCCGTGGTCTGAGAGAAAAGTGCGACGAAGCAGGTCTGAAGGACATTCTGCTGTACGTTGGCGGTAACATCGTAGTAGGTAAGCAGCCGTTCAATGAAGTTGAAGCTCGTTTCAAGAAGATGGGTTACAACAGAGTATTCGGACCTGGTACCGCTCCGGAAGAAACCATTGCAGCACTGAACGAAGATTTAAAGTAAGATAGGCTGGTGACGTAAATGAAACCGATCCTGATGATCGATTTCGGAAGCACCAATACCAAGGTGACGGCGGTGGACCTGGACGAACAGAAAGTCCTGGGGACAGCTGCCAGTTACACCACAGTTCAGACCGACGTGAACGATGGTCTGAACAACGCGTTAAAGCTGCTTTCGGAAAAGATCGGAGATTTGGAATACGAGCATCGCTACGCTTGTTCCAGCGCCGCCGGCGGTCTGAAAATGATCAGCTGCGGTCTGGTACCGGAGCTGACAGCAGAAGCTGCCAGACAGGCGTCCCTGGGCGCAGGCGCAAAGGTTATGAAAGTATATTCCTATCAAATGACCGAAGATGACGCGGAAGAAATTCAGCAGCTCAAACCGGATATTTTCCTGCTGACCGGTGGTACCGACGGCGGAAACAAAGAGAACATCATCGAAAACGCCAAGATCCTGGCACAGATCCCTCTGGATTTCCCCATCATCATTGCCGGAAACCGCACCGCGGCCAGAACCTGCGAAAAGATTCTGACCGAAGCCGGTAAAAACGTTAAGGTCTGTGAAAACGTCATGCCGAAGTTCAATCAGCTGAACATCGGTCCTGCTCAGGACGTGATCCGTGAGGTCTTCCTGGACAGAATCATCAAGGCGAAGGGCTTATCCAAAGCCAGCCAGCTGATTTCCGGTATCATGATGCCGACTCCTGCGGCTGTACTGGCCGCCATGGAACTGCTCTCCAAGGGGACGGAAAACCAGCCCGGTTGGGGTGAACTGGTTGCCGTGGACGTTGGCGGAGCCACCACAGACATCTACTCCATGACAGAAGGTCTTCCGGAACGAACCAACACCGTTCTGAAGGGACTTCCCGAGCCCTACGCAAAGCGTACGGTGGAAGGGGACATCGGTATGAGATACAGTGCCAATGGCATCGTCGAAGCCGGTGGACTGGCCAATGTCTGTCGATTGTCGGGACTGAGCGAAGATCGCGTATGTGAGCTGATGGAACTGATCACCACCCATACCGATACGATGCCCACCACCGAAGAACTGAGAAATCTGGACTTCGCGCTGGCGTCCTTAGCAATCAAAACTGGCGTAACACGTCACGCCGGTACTCTGGAAAAGGTTTACACACCCTTGGGTGAAGCCTATGCCCAGACCGGTAAGGACCTCAGCAGAGTCGACAAGGTGGTCATCACCGGCGGTTCTCTGATCCACGTGGACACCGTAGATAAAATCGCAGCGCATGCGCTGTATGACATGAAGGAACCCGGCTCTCTGAAGCCTCAGAGATTTGAGGTTCTGGTCGATAAACAGTATATCCTGTCCGCTATGGGCTTATTGAGCCAGTATGAGCCGGACATCGCACTGAACATTATGAAGAAGGAGCTTAAATCCTATGGAATTGCAGAATAAAAGACTGAGCAATGACGAATTCTATGGAATTCAGAAAGAAATCTTAAACCAGTGGCCCACCGGTGCAGACGTTAACTTCGAAGAAGCTGTAGAATTCCACAAGAGCCTGCCGGAACACAAGAACTTCGGTAAGAAGCTGTCTAAGGCTAAGGCTGAAGGCAAGACCCTGATCCAGCCCCGTGCAGGTGTTGCACTGATCAAGGATCACATCGAACTGCTGACCTTCCTGCAGAACGAAGGCGGCGCTGACCTGCTGCCCTCCACCATCGACAGCTACACTCGTCAGAGCAGATTCAAGGAAGCTGAAGTTGGTATCCAGGAATCCATCCGTGAAAACAAGTCCATGCTGAATGGTCTGCCCGTTGTTAACCACGGTGTATATGCATCCCGTCAGATCATCAACGAACTGAACACTCCCGTACAGATCCGTCACGGTACACCGGACGCTCGTCTGCTGACCGAAATCTCCTACGCTGCTGGTTTCACCAGCTACGAAGGTGGCGGTATCTCTTACAATATCCCCTACGCTAAGAACGTAAGCCTGGAAAAGACCATCCGTGACTGGCAGTATTGCGACCGCCTGACCGGTATCTATGAAGAAGCTGGCGTTTCCATCAACAGAGAACCCTACGGTCCGCTGACCGGTACTCTGGTTCCCCCCTGCATCTCTCACGCAGTAGCAATCATCGAATCTCTGCTGGCTGCTGAACAGGGCGTTAAGAACGTTACCGTTGGTTACGGCCAGTGCGGTAACCTGGTACAGGACGTTGCAGCGATCCGTTCTCTGGGCGCTCTGACCGAAGAATACCTGCGTCGTTACGGTTACAATGATGTAGAAGTTACCACCGTACTGCACCAGTGGATGGGTGGCTTCCCGCAGGACGAAGCTCAGGCATTCTCCGTAATCGCTTGGGGTTCCACCATCGCAGCTCTGTCCAAGGCTACCAAGGTAATCGTTAAGACTCCGCATGAAGCTTTCGGTGTTCCCACCAAGGAAGCTAACGCTGCAGGTCTGCGCTGCACCAAGCAGATCATCAACATGCTGACCGACCAGGAAATGTCCAATTCCAGCCAGGTAGTTCAGGAAATGATGATCATCTCCGCTGAAACCAGATGCATCGTTGACAAGTGCTTCGAACTGGGTCACGGCGACCTGGCAGTTGGTACCGTTAAGGCATTCGCTGCAGGCGTTCTGGATATTCCGTTCGCTCCGTCCAAGCACAACGCTGGTAAGATGCTGTCCTGCCGTGACAACGAAGGTGCGATCCGTATCCTGAACCCCGGCAACGTTCCCTTCACTAAGGAACTGAAGGACTTCAACCGTGAAAAGATCGAAGAAAGAGCTCAGGCTGAAAAGCGTCAGGCTTCCTTCCAGATGACCATCGACGACGTTTACTCCATCTCTAAGGGTAAGCTGGTAGGCCGTCCCGGTAAGTAATTCAACTCACTCACTCTGGCAACCGGCCGCAGAGCGGCCGATTGCCTAACTCAATAGATAATCGAAATTTTTTCGGAGGATTTACAATCATGAAAATTCAGAAGGTAGTCTGCGCTAAGGGCAGAACTGGTTTCTTCTTCGACGACCAGAGAGCTATCAAGAAGGGCGCTAAGTCCGACGGTTCCGCTTACATCGGCGAACCCGTAACCGCTGGTTTCACCGCAGTTCGTCAGGCTGGTGAAGCAATCTCCGTTATCCTGATCCTGGAAGATGGTCAGATGGCTTACGGTGACTGTGCAGCTGTACAGTACTCCGGTGCTGGTGGCCGTGACCCGCTGTTCCTGGCTAAGGACTTCATTCCCGTAATCGAAAAGTACGTTGCTCCCGTTCTGGAAGGTAAGGAAATCTCCACTTTCCGTGAAATGGCTGCTGAAGTTGAAGCTGTAGAAGTTGAAGGCAACAGACTGCACACCGCTATCCGTTACGGTGTTACCCAGGCTGTTCTGGACGCTGTAGCTAAGGCTAACAAGAAGATGATGTGCGAAGTTGTTGCTGATGAATATGGTCTGAAGCCCGAATGGAGACAGATCCCCATCTTCACTCAGTCCGGTGACAACCGTTATGACAACTCCGACAAGATGATCATGAAGGGTGCAGACGTTCTGCCTCACGCTCTGATCAACAACGTAGAAACCAAGCTGGGTAAGGATGGTTCCATCCTGCGCGACTTCGTTGCTTGGTTAAGAGACAGAATCTCTCAGCTGGCTCCCTACGAAGAATACGCTCCCGTTATGCACATCGACGTATATGGTACCATCGGTATGGCATTCGGCGTAAACAACTACAAGGAAATGGCTGACTACATCGAAACTCTGGTTGAAACTGCTAAGCCCTACAAGCTGAGAATCGAAGGTCCTATGGACGCTGAAGAAAGAGAAGCTCAGATGATCGCTCTGAAGGAACTGACCGCAGAAGTTGACCGTCGTGGTATCGATGTTGAGCTGGTTGCTGACGAATGGTGCAACACTCTGGAAGATATCAAGTACTTCGCTGACAACAAGGCTGGCCACATGGTTCAGATCAAGACTCCTGACCTGGGTGGTATCAACAACATCTGCGAAGCTGTTATCTACTGCAAGGAAAAGGGTATCGGCGCTTACCAGGGCGGTACCTGCAACGAAACCGACCGTTCTGCACAGGTTTGCGTAAACCTGGCTATGGCTACTCAGCCTGACCAGATCCTGGCTAAGCCGGGTATGGGCGTAGACGAAGGTTACATGATCGTTT
>JAFUQN010000090.1 GCA_017472365.1 Bacillota bacterium | reverse complement strand
GTTGAGAATGCCGAAAACAACAGCCGCGCGACAGTCTTTGGCTACTTTGTCAATGATCCGGAACGCTTCGGTATTGTCGAGTTTGATGAAACCGGCAAGGTCATTTCTGTGGAGGAAAAACCTGCTCATCCCAAGAGTAATTACGCCATTACAGGTCTGTACTTCTATCCGCAGGGCGTAAGCACCATGGCGCACGATGTCAGGCCTTCCGCACGAGGCGAACTGGAGATCACAACCCTGAACGATATGTATCTAAAAAAGGAAAAACTGGATGTGCAGTTGCTTGGCCGCGGCTTTGCCTGGCTGGATACCGGTACCATGGACAGTCTGGTTGAAGCGGCCGATTTTGTGCAGATGGTGGAAAAACGTCAGGGGATTAAAATCTCCGCACCGGAAGAGATCGCGTATAAAAACGGCTGGATCACCAGAGAAAAGTTGCTGGAATCCGCTGAACGCTACGGCAAATCGCCCTACGGCGCTCATCTGAAAGCTGTGGCGGAAGGGAAGATCAGATACTAATGAAACGAATCGATACGAAACTTCCTGGCGTTTTCATCATTGAACCAGTGGTTCACGGCGACAACCGAGGCTATTTTATGGAAACCTACTCCACCAAAACCTTTGCTGACCTGGGCATTGATACGGTTTTCGTACAGGATAATCAGTCCTATTCCTCTCGGAAGGGCATTCTGAGGGGTATTCATTTCCAGAATGCGCCCATGTCACAGGCGAAATTGGTGCGCGTGACCAAAGGCGCCGTGCTGGATGTGGCGGTGGATCTGCGCAAGGGAAGCCCCACTTACAAGCAGTGGGTCAGTGTAGAGTTGAGCGCAGAAAACAAGCGCATGTTCTATATTCCTCGCGGTTTTGGACACGGCTTTGTAACGCTTATGGATGATGTGGAGTTCTGCTACAAGGTCGACAATCTCTACAGCAAGGAATGTGACCGCGGGATCCGGTTCAACGATCCTTCTATCGGTGTGGACTGGGGTATTGCCGATCCCGTTCTAAGCCAGAAGGATACCACTTCTCCCATGTTGGAAGACAGTGACTGCAATTTTGTATATAGCGAAATATAAGGAGATGAAAGCGATGAGCAAAACCATCATCGTAACCGGCGGCGCCGGATTTATTGGCAGCAATTTTTTGTTCCACATGCTGAAGAAGTATCCAGACTACCGTATGATCTGCCTGGACAAGCTGACCTATGCCGGTAATCTTTCAACACTCAAAACCATTATGGATCATCCGAATTTCCGCTTCGTGAAAGCAGACATCTGCGATCGCGAAGCTGTTTTTGTATTATTCGAAGAAGAGCATCCGGATATCGTTGTCAACTTTGCTGCGGAAAGTCATGTGGATCGTTCCATTGAGAATCCTGGCGTATTCCTAGAAACCAACATTATGGGAACCCAGGTCATGATGGATGCCTGCCGCAAATATGGAATTGAGCGCTATCATCAGGTGTCCACGGATGAAGTATATGGAGATCTGCCTCTGGATCGCCCTGATTTGTTCTTTACGGAAGAAACGCCCATCCATACCAGCTCTCCCTATTCCGCGTCCAAGGCAAGTGCGGATCTGCTGGTACTAGCGTATCACCGCACGTTCGGGCTACCGGTAACGATCAGCCGTTGTTCCAATAATTACGGTCCTTATCACTTCCCGGAGAAGCTGATTCCGCTGATGATCGCCAACGCACTGGCTGATAAGCCTCTGCCTGTATACGGCACCGGCGAGAATGTTCGTGACTGGCTGTATGTGGAAGATCACTGCAAGGCAATTGATCTGATCATCCATAACGGTCGTGTAGGCGAAGTCTACAACATCGGTGGTCACAACGAGATGGCCAATATTGACATTGTGAAAATCATCTGCAAGGAGCTTGGCAAGCCGGAAAGCCTGATCACTTATGTGGGCGACCGCAAGGGGCACGATCTGCGTTATGCGATTGATCCGACCAAGATTCATAACGAGCTTGGCTGGCTGCCAGAGACGATGTTCAAGGATGGCATCAAGAAGACTATTCAGTGGTATCTGGACAACAAGGAATGGTGGCAGGAGATTATTTCCGGCGAGTATCAGAATTACTATGAAAAGATGTACGCCAATCGCTGATGGAGTGAAGATAGTATGAAAGTATTGGTAACTGGCGTTTGCGGCCAGCTTGGCTACGACGTGATGAACGAACTGGACAGGCGCGGGCACGAAGCAATCGGAACAGATATTTCTCCTGCATATAGTGGCATTACGGACGGAAGCGCGGTAATGCATCTTCCATATTTTCAATTGGATATCACCGATCAAAACGCGGTTGAGAGAATTCTGTCTACTGTGCAGCCGGATGCCGTGATTCACTGTGCTGCCTGGACAGCCGTAGATCTGGCGGAAGACGATGCGCTGGCGGAAAAAGTG
>JAFUQN010000089.1 GCA_017472365.1 Bacillota bacterium | reverse complement strand
GGTAGATTTCAGGAGTGGGGTTAGCACAGGCGAAGATGATGGCATCCTTGTTCATAGTGGCGACCATTTCCTTTGTGACCATACCGGGAGCGGAAACGCCGATAAACACATCAGCACCCACCAGAACATCAGCCAGAGTGCCGGCCTTCTTCTCCAGGTTGGTCTGCAGGGCCATTTCTGCCTTGATCCAGTTCAGACCCTCACGGCCTTCGTAAATGGCGCCCTTCCGGTCGCACATGGTGATGTTCTTGAAGCCTGCGCTCAGCAGCAGCTTCACGATGGCGATGGCAGCAGCACCGGCACCGGAGGTGACGATCTTTACCTCTTCCTTCTTCTTACCAACCACCTTCAGAGCATTCTGCAGGCCTGCCAGAGTGATAACAGCAGTACCGTGCTGGTCGTCATGGAAGATGGGAATGTCGCACTTTTCCTTCAGCTTCCGCTCGATCTCAAAGCACCGGGGAGCGGAGATATCCTCCAGATTGATGCCGCCGAAGGAGCCGGACATCAGGTAAACAGCGTTGACGAACTCGTCCACATCCTTGGTCTTGACGCACAGAGGGAAGGCGTCCACATCGCCAAAGGACTTAAACAGCGCGCACTTGCCTTCCATAACAGGCATACCTGCCTCGGGGCCGATATCGCCCAGACCCAGGACTGCGGAACCGTCGGTAACAACGGCAACCATATTGCCTTTTCCGGTGTATTTGTAAACGTCATCTTTATTCTTAGCGATGTAACGGCAGGGTTCTGCAACACCGGGAGTGTAAGCCAGAGACAGTTCCTTGGCGTTGGTTACGGGAGCCTTTCCCTTGATGTCGATTTTTCCCTTCAGCTGCTCATGGAATAACAGAGCTTCTTCCTGAATGTTCATAAATTCGTCCTCCTGTTGATTAAAAATATTTATGTACGGCAATATAACTCTCTGCTTTCATAATACCTCGTATTTGGGGAAAAATACAATAGATTCTATCGATGGGTTCATTGATTTTATTTATCATTTCGATAAAAAACGGGGTCATTGTTAAATAATTACTACATACCCGTGGTCAAAAAACATTCGATAAAAGCAAAAAAGGTCTTGCAGACAGGAAGGGCTTGTGTTATTATTCTATAGTATGCTTTTAATAGCTAATGAATCCTGCGGTGATTCAGTCCCCAGGATCGAGATATAAACGGAATTCTTAAAAAGAAAAGAGGTGAATCAGAAATGAAGCAGGGAATCCATCCTAAGTACGTAGACTGCAAGGTAGTTTGCGCTTGCGGTAACACTTTCATGACCAAGTCCACTAAGGAAGAAATGAGACTGGACGTTTGCTCCGCTTGCCATCCGTTCTTTACCGGACAGCAGAAGCACATCAACCGTGGTGGTCGTATCGATAAGTTCAAGAAGAAGTTCAATATCGAATAATGAAAATGAAACCGGAAATGTAAAATTTCCGGTTTTTTTTCGGGCAAAATGATGTTACAATAAGATGTTAATATAAATAAACTGGTGGTTTATGGCCATCAGCATGATTTGTTGTGAAAAACAGGAGAGAAACGAACGATGTTTGGCAAATTAGACTTTATTTTGGAAAAGTACGAAGAGCTGAGCCTGAAGGTATCCGATCCCGATGTGATCAGTAACCAAACCGTCTGGCAGAAGCACATCAAAGAAATGGGTGAAATGGAACCCATCGTGAATAAATACAGAGACTACAAGAAGGCCTCTGACGACCTGGCAGGTGCAAAGGAACTGCTGGCAGAAGCCGGTTCTGATGAAGACCTGAAGGAAATGGCGAAGATGGAAATCGCCGAACTGGAAGAAAAGATCGAAGTTTACAGCCAGGAGCTGAAGATTCTGCTGATCCCAAAGGACCCCAACGACGAAAGAAACGTTATTCTGGAAGTCAGAGCAGGTACCGGCGGTGACGAAGCAGCTCTGTTCGGTGCTGACCTGCTGCGTATGTACACCAGATATGCAGAACGTCGCGGCTGGAAGACGGAAATCATGGATATGAATGATACCGGAATCGGCGGTATCAAGGAAGCTGTTGTGATGATCAAGGGTAAGGGTGCATATTCCCGCCTGAAGTTCGAATCCGGCGTACACCGTGTACAGCGTGTTCCTGAAACCGAATCCTCCGGCCGTATCCACACTTCCGCTGCGACCATCGCGGTTCTTCCGGAAGTCGATGACGTTGAAGTTGAAATCAATCCCAACGACGTTCGTGTGGACGTATACCGTTCCTCCGGTAACGGCGGTCAGTGCGTAAACACCACCGACTCTGCCGTTCGTCTGACCCATATCCCCACCGGTCTGGTTGTAACTTGTCAGGACGAAAAGTCCCAGATCAAGAACAAGGAAAAGGCCTTCAAGGTACTGCGTTCCAGACTGTACGACATGAAGCTGAAGGAACAGCACGACAAGCAGGCGGCTGACCGTCAGTCCCAGGTTGGAAGCGGTGACAGATCCGAACGTATCCGTACCTACAACTTCCCCCAGGGTCGTGTATCCGATCACAGAATCGGTCTGACCATCTACAAGCTGGATGCCTTCCTGGACGGTGACATCGATGACATCATCGATCCGCTGATCACCGCACAGCAGGCAGAAAAGATGAAGAACTTCTAAGGAGACACCTATGGAAACCAAACTGCTGGATGTGAGATTTTCGGAGGATGGTTCTCCGGAAGAGCTGCAGGCGGATCGGGAACGGATGCAGCGGGCCATCACGGAAGCTTCTGAGATCCTGAAGCGCGGCGGTCTGGTGGCCTTCCCCACAGAAACGGTCTACGGACTGGGCGGAAATGCCCTGGATCCTGATGCGGCCAGAGCAATCTATGCGGCAAAGGGTCGTCCCTCGGACAACCCTCTCATCGTTCACATCGCCGATGAACGCCAGCTGGATATCCTGACCGACCGGGTTTCGGAGACGGCAAAGAAGCTGATGAAAGCCTTCTGGCCCGGCCCCCTGACCATGATATTTGAAAAGAAGCCTGAGGTTCCCGACGGGACCACAGGCGGATTAGCGACAGTGGCGGTGAGAATGCCCGACGATCCGGTGACGCTGGCTTTGATCAGAGAAAGCGGATTGTGCATCGCAGGTCCCAGCGCCAACCTGTCCGGCGGCCCCAGTCCCACCAGCTGGGAGCACGTCTATAAAGATCTGAACGGACGCATCGATGCGGTGCTCCAGTCGAAAGACAGCCGCGTGGGGATCGAATCCACGGTGCTGGATCTGACGGGAGATGTTCCAACTGTTCTGCGGCCGGGCTGGGTGACACCGGAACAGATCACAGAAGTGACCGGAATGAAGACGGAGCTGGATCCGGCGCTCCTGGTGAACCATTCCCGAAGCGGAGTTGCAGAGGATCGCCGAGAAGACGGAATCAATCTGGATGAGCCGGAAGCGCGTCTTCTGGAAGACTGCAAAGGACCGGCACCGAAGGCTCCGGGAATGAAGTACAAGCACTATGCGCCCAAGGGAGAGATGATCATCCTCCAGGGCGACAGCAAGGCCGTTCGCCGTGAGGCGGAACGGATTGCCATAGAAAAAGAAGCGGAAGGGAAGAAGGTGGCGAAGCTGCTGTTCTCCGATGAGAATTTGGCAGAAGCGGCCCACACTCTGTTCGCTGAATTAAGACGCTGCGACGAAGAAAACGTGGATTTCATCGTTGCCAGTGCCGTGGAAGCCTCGGATTCTGTTGGCTTCGCTATTATGAACCGAATGTTGAAATCCGCTGGATATCACGTTGTAAGAGTATAGGAGGACACTATGAAAATTGCATTAGCAGCTGACCATGGCGGTTTCCAGATGAAGGAAGCCCTGAAAGCACACTTAGTTGAAAGAGGAATCGAAATTTTAGACCTGGGTACTGACTCTGAAGCATCCGTTCCTTATCCCGTATACGGTAAGGCATGCGGTGAAGCTGTTGCTTCCGGTCAGGCAGACCGCGGTATCCTGGTATGCGGTACCGGCATCGGTATCTCCATCGCTGCAAACAAGGTGAAGGGTATCCGCGCTGCTGTGGTTACCAACGAATTCATGGCTGAAATGTGCAAGGCTCACAACGATGCCAACATCATTTCCTTCGGCGGTCGTGTGATCACCATCGAAGAAGCGATCCGCTTCACCGACATCTGGCTGGACACCGAAACCGAAATGGGCCGTCATGCAGAACGCAGAGCCATGATCGAAGCATAAGCGATACATAAACTTCAGAAAGAGGTACTATAAAATGTTTATTCCTGATAACGTAAGCCAGTACACCAACGTGTATGATGTACTGAAAGAAAGAGGCTTCATCGAACAGACTACCCACGACGAAGAAATCCGTGAACTGCTGGGTAGGGAAAGCGTGAAGTTCTATATCGGCTTTGACCCCACCGCAGACTGTCTGCACGTAGGTCACTTCATGCAGGTCATCATCATGATGTGGATGCAGAAGTTCGGCCACACTCCCATCGTTCTGATCGGCGGCGGTACCGCCATGGTAGGTGACCCTTCCGGCCGTACCGATATGCGTCAGATGATGACCACCGAAACCATCCAGCACAACTGCGACCAGTTCAAGAAGCTGTTCGACAAGTTCATCGACTTCGACGAAGACTTCAAGTACGATGGAAACGGTGCCAACAAGGCTCCGGAAGCTGGTAAGGCGGTATGCGTCAACAACGCAACCTGGCTGATGCCTCTGAACTACATCGATTTCATCCGCGATATCGGTCGTCACTTCTCCGTAAACAACATGCTGAGAGCAGAATGCTTCAAGCAGCGTCTGGAAAAGGGTCTGTCCTTCCTGGAATTCAACTACATGCTGATGCAGTCCTACGACTTCATGGCTCTCTGCCGTGACCTGGATTGCAAGATGGAATTCGGCGGAAACGACCAGTGGTCCAACATCCTGGGCGGCGTAGACCTGTGCAGAAGAGAACTGCAGAAGCAGGTATATGGTATGACCTTCTCCCTGCTGACCACCAGCGAAGGTAAGAAGATGGGTAAGACTTAGAAGGGAGCTCTGTGGTTAGATGCCAACAAGACCTCTCCCTACGAATTCTACCAGTACTGGAGAAACGTAGAAGACGCTGACGTAAATAAGTGTCTTAGAATGCTGAACTTCCTGCCCATTGAATAAGTCAACAGACTGTCCGCGCTGAATGACGCTGAAATCAAAAAGGCTAAGGAATTTCTG
>JAFUQN010000088.1 GCA_017472365.1 Bacillota bacterium | reverse complement strand
CTTCAGAACCACCGACGTTACCGGTACCATCAAGCTGCCGGAAGGCGTTGAAATGTGCATGCCCGGAGACAACATCTCCATGGACATCGAACTGATCACTCCGATCGCTATCGAAGAAGGTCTGCGTTTCGCTATTCGTGAAGGCGGCAGAACCGTTGCTTCCGGCGTTGTAGCTAAGATCAACGAATAATTCCAACTGGAACTATCAAAGCCAATCAAGAGCTGTTGCGAAAGCAACAGCTCTTTTGTTTTTTGTTGCGTTGCTGCCTCAAAAACGGTATACTAAAATTTAAGAGCAAAAGTAATAAAACAAAATCAAAATATTGCAAAGAATTACAAATAATGATAAATAAGGAGGTAGTGATCAATGGGAATCACTTTAAGAGAAAATGGACTGAACGGGTTCATCACCAATGACGAAATCAAGAAGCAGGACGTACAGGCGCGTCAGTGCGCAGAATGGCTGAACAACGGTGAGGCTGCCGGAAATGATTTTCTGGGCTGGGTGGACCTGCCTGTGAATTATGATAAGGAAGAGTATGACCGCATCAAGAAGGCTGCGGAAAAAATCAAGGGCCAGTGTGATGTCTTCCTGGTGATCGGAATCGGCGGTTCTTATCTGGGTGCCAGAGCAGCTCTGGAATTCATCAAGTCCCCGATCTACAACAACCTGAAGAAAGATACTCCGGACATCTATTTCGTAGGTAACAGCATCAGCTCCCGTGCTCTGTCTGAAATCATGAGTCTGATTGAAGGAAGAGACTTTGCTATCAACGTGATTTCCAAGTCCGGTACAACCACGGAACCTGCCATTGCGTTCCGTCTTCTGAAGAAGGAACTGGAAGAACGCTACGGTAAGGAAGGTGCCAAGGAAAGAATCTACGCTACCACCGATAAGGCGCGCGGAACCCTGAAGACCCTCAGCGACCGCGAAGGTTACGAAACCTTCGTCATCGCGGACGACATCGGCGGCCGTTATTCCGTTCTGACCGCAGTGGGCCTGCTGCCGATGGCGGTTGCCGGAATCGATATCGACGCGGTGATGCAGGGTGCCATCGACGCCAGAGAAAAGTATCAGGGCGGTACAGTGGAAGATAATGACTGCCTGAGATATGCTGCGATCCGTCACTGCATGATGAACAAGAGACGCGATGTGGAAATCCTGGTCAACTACGAACCGGCGCTGGTGATGTTCGGTGAATGGTATAAGCAGCTGTTCGGTGAAAGCCATGGGAAAGATAAGAAGGGTATTTTCCCGGTAAGTGCAAACTTCTCCACCGACTTACACTCCATTGGCCAGTACATTCAGGATGGTCCTGACATGCTGTTCGAAACTGTACTGTGGGTGGAAAATTCCAGCCAGGATATTTTCATTGAAGAAGATCCGGAAAACATCGACGGTCTGAACTTCCTGACCGGTAAGTCCATGCAGTTTGTCAACAGCAAGGCTTTCCAGGGAACGCTGCTGGCTCATGTGGATGGAAATGTTCCCAATATCGTTTTGGAAATCCCTGAAGCTGACGCATATCACTTCGGCCAGCTAGTGTACTTCTTTGAAAAGGCTTGCGGCGTTGGTGGTTATATGCTGAATGTAAACCCCTTCGACCAGCCAGGCGTGGAAAGCTACAAGAAGAATATGTTCGCACTGCTGGGTAAGCCGGGATACGAAGACGCGAAGGAAGAACTGGAAAAGAGACTGCTGTAATATATAAAGAAGCGAAGTATGATGGCAATCGCGGGCGGAGCCCGCGGTTGCCACAGAGTATATTTGGGGGAGATACATATGAAAATCGTGATTTTGGACGGAAATACCTGTAATCCGGGAGATCTCAGCTGGGAAGGATTTGAACAATTTGGTGAGTTGACGGTATATCCGGTCACTGACTCTTCCAATCCGCAGGAAGTGATCGATCGCATCGGCGATGCGGAAATCGTCATTAATAATAAGACCCTGATGCAGAAGGATGTTTTGCGCGCATGCCCCAATGTGAAATACATCGGGATGATTTCCACCGGGTATAATGCGGTGGATGCGGAAGAAGCTGGGCGTTTGGGAATTCCTGTGACCAACATTCCCGGTTACGGAACCATGACTGTGGCGCAGCATGCCATGGCGCTGCTTCTGGAAGTGACGAATCGCGTGGGTCATCACAATACTGAGGTCAAGAAGGGCCGTTGGGAAACCAGCGAGGACTTTACGTTCTGGGACTATCCGCTGATTGAACTGGACGGTAAGACGCTGGGAATCATCGGTTACGGTATGATCGGTCAGGCCATGGGCCGCATGGCGCAGGCTATGGGTATGAAGCTGATCGTCAACAGCCGCCATCCGAAGCCGGAATGGGAAACGGAAAACTGCCGTTACGGAACACTGGATGAAATCTATGCCGAAGCTGATGTGATTTCGCTGCATTGTCCGCTGCACGACGGAAATAAAGGAATGATCAATAAAGAAACCATTGCCAAGATGAAGGATGGTGTGATTCTGATCAATTCGGCCCGCGGCGGTCTGGTGGTGGAGCAGGATCTGGCGGATGCGTTAAACAGCGGAAAGGTATATGCGGCTGCGGTGGACACGCTTCACAACGAGCCTGTAGAACCCAATAACCCGCTGGTGAATACAAAGAACTGCATTATCACCCCGCATAATGCCTGGGCGGCAAAGGAAAGCCGTGCGCGCATCATCCGCATGGCTGAAGAAAATCTTGCGGCGTTTCTGAAGGGTGAACCCAGAAATGTGGTCAACGGAGTAAAATAATGAAAGCATTATTATATGTAGCGACGGGACTGGTGCTTTGGAACCTTGTTACGTTTGGGATGATGGGGTTTGATAAGCATCGTGCGAAGAAGGGTGGCTGGCGCGTTCCGGAAAAGCGGCTGTTTCTTTGTTCCTTCCTGTTCGGGGGACCGGGTGTGGCGCTGGGAATGTCGGTATTCCGCCATAAAACACAGCACATGAGTTTCAAAATTCTGGTACCATTATCCATTTTTCTGGATGTGGCAGCGGTATGTGCCGTGATCTGGTTCGTGAAGTTCCGGTAAACGGTGAAAAATATTGAAAAATACACGAAAATCGCATTTTTTCTCTTGCTTTTTTTGAGGTTATCGTGTATTATAAATGTAACTGAGGACATAGACCGGCCTGTAGAGGCCGGTTTTAAATTGCGAAAAATGCCGCTAAGGCGTTGACGACAAGAGAGGTACGAACGATGGGTTATCCTGAGGTTGTAAAACACTTCGAAGAACGAGGTCTGAAGAACGAAATCATCCTGCTGGATGTCAGCACGGCCACTGTGGATTTAGCTGCTGCTGCTCTGGGACGCCAGCCCGGCGAGATTGCCAAGTCTCTGGCGCTGGAAATGAAGGATGGAAGCGTGATTGTTCTGGTGGTGGAAGGCACTGCACGTATCGATAACCGCAAGTTTAAGGATACGTTCCACTGCAAGGCCAAGATGCTCTCTTTCGACGATACGCTGGCAGCTACGGGACACCCCGTAGGCGGTGTTTGCCCCTTCGGACTTCCGGATGGGATCCAAGTCTATCTGGATGAATCTTTAAAGCGTCACCCGATGATTTTCCCGGCGGCCGGAACGCCCAGTTCTGCTGTTGGTTTTCTGCCCGAAGAGCTGGCTTTGGCCACGGACGGACAGTGGGTCAGCGTCACAAAGGATCCGGAATAAAATCCGAAGTTAAACCGCGAAAGTTATTGACATTGACAGGCTTTCGTGGTATATTTATTAGGTGACACTATGGTATATTACGCACAGTGTGCCGTGATGAAGATAAACAAATATTCTATGGAGGACAGTAATGAGAGTTAAAGTTACATTAGCATGCACCGAATGCAAGCAGAGAAACTACAACACTACCAAGAACAAGAAGAACGACCCCGATCGTATCGAACTGAAGAAGTACTGCAGATTCTGCAAGAAGAGCACTGTACACAAGGAAACAAAGTAATTCGTTAAAGCGAATCACTATTTAGGAGAAGAATTATGGCAGATAAGAATGTAGCCGTTAAGAAGCCCAGCTTTTGGAAAGGCGTTCGTACTGAACTGAAGAAGGTTGTATGGCCGACTAAGAAAGAACTGAAGAACTACACCATGGTAGTAATTCTGGTTTGCTGCGCATTTGCTCTGGGTTTCTGGGTTCTGGATACCGTTTTCCTGAAGCTGCTGGAAATGGTTATTGGAGTCACTTTATAATCAATAAGTAAAGGAAGTCCGAAATGTCAGAAGTAAAAACGAATGTAACGGAAGCAGATCAGCTGCTTGCGGAACTGACGGATGCTGTGGACGGCAGTGATCTGAGCAAAAAAGCAAAGTGGTTTGTAGTTCACACCTACTCCGGTCATGAAAACAAGGTAAAAGTAAATATCGAAAAACTGGTTGAGAACAGAGGTATGCAAGATCTGGTTCTCAGCGTAGTAGTTCCTACGGAAGACCGGGTAGAAATCAAAAACGGACAGCGTAAAGTCAAGACAAGAAAGATTTTCCCTGGTTACGTACTGGTAAAGATGGTTGTTACCAGTGAATCCTGGTATCTGGTTAGAAATACTCAGGGTGTTACCGGTTTCGTAGGTCACGGTTCCGAACCGATTCCTCTTACCGACGAAGAAGTAAGAAGAATGGGAATTGAAAAAGTTTACATCGATCTGGATATTGAAGCGGGTGATAACGTGAAGGTTATCAACGGACCCTTCGAAAGCTTTATGGGCGTTGTCGAAGAAGTCAATATGGACCGTCAGGTTCTGCGCGTGAAGATATCCATGTTTGGTCGCGATACCCCGGTCGAACTGGAATTCGGCCAGGTAGATAAAATCTAAAGAAAGGAGAATTACGCAAGATGGCAAAGAAAGTAGAAGGCCTGATCAAGTTACAGATCGCAGCCGGCGCTGCTACTCCGGCACCTCCCGTAGGTCCTGCTCTGGGTCAGAAGGGTGTTAACATTATGGACTTCTGTAAGCAGTTCAATGCGAGAACCGCAGACCAGCCCGGAATGATCATCCCTGTAGTGATCACGGTTTATTCCGACAGATCCTTCACATTTGTTACCAAGAATCCGCCCGCAGCAGTTCTGCTGAAGAAGGCAGCTGGATTAAAGTCCGCTTCCGGAGAACCGAACAAGAAGAAGGTTGCGACTCT
>JAFUQN010000087.1 GCA_017472365.1 Bacillota bacterium | reverse complement strand
GTCTTGCAAAATCCGTCGAAAGATGTAATACTATATACGTATGCTGTTAAAACTGTAACAAAGGGTTTTTGAACGGCATATTGCCTTGCAAAAAGGTGAACTTGTTAAATTATTTAAGGAGGCATAAAACATGAACTTTCAACCGACGAAAGAACAAGAGTTTGTAAGAAAAATGGTCCGCAGCTTCGCTGAAAACGAATGCGAACCTATTGCTGCAGACATCGACAAGGAACACAGATTCCCTGTTGAAACCGTAGAAAAGATGGCTAGATTTGGCATGCTGGGCGTTCCGTTCCCGACCGAATTCGGCGGTGCTGGCGGCGACCACATCTCCTACGCTATTACCGTAGAAGAACTGTCCAGAATCTGCGCATCTACCGGCGTTATCTGCTCCGCTCATACCTCTCTGTGCTGCTGGCCGATCTTCAACTTCGGTACTCAGGCTCAGAAGGAAAAGTATCTGCCCGACCTGCTGTCCGGTAAGAAGCTGGGTGCTTTCGGTCTGACCGAACCCGGTGCTGGTACCGACGCGTCTGGTCAGCAGACCAAGGCTGTTGTTGATGGCGACGAATACGTTCTGAACGGTTCCAAGGTATTCATCACCAACGGTGGCTACGCTGATACTTTCGTAGTAATGGCTATGACTGACAAGTCCAAGGGTACTCGTGGTATCTCCGCATTCATCGTAGAAAAGGGTGACGCTGGCTTCTCCATCGGTAAGACCGAAGACAAGCTGGGTATCTGCGCTTCTTCCACCACCGAACTGATCTTCGAAAACTGCAGAATCCCCAAGGATCGTCTGCTGGGTAAGGAAGGTCAGGGCTTCAAGGTAGCTATGGCTACTCTGGACGGTGGTCGTATCGGTATCGCTTCTCAGGCTCTGGGTATTGCACAGGGTGCATTCGACGTTACCGTTGAATACATGAAGTCCAGAAAGCAGTTCGGAAAGTCCCTGTCCAAGTTCCAGGCTCTGCAGTTCGAAATGGCTGAAATGGCTACCAGAATCGAAGCTGCTAGACTGCTGATCTACAAGGCTGCATTCAAGAAGGACCAGCACGTTCCCTACAGCGTTGACGCTGCAATGGCTAAGCTGTTTGCTGCTGAAACCGCTATGTATGTTACCACCAAGTGCGTTCAGTTCCACGGCGGTTATGGTTACACCAAGGACTACCCGGTAGAACGTATGATGAGAGACGCTAAGATCACCGAAATCTACGAAGGTACTTCCGAAGTACAGAAGATGGTTATCGCTGGTTCTGTATTTGGAAAATAGTAAGAGGGAGGAGACATAATAATGAAAGTTATCGTATGCGCAAAGCAGGTACCTGATACCAACGAAATCAAGATCAATCCGGAAACCGGTGCTCTGATCAGAGACGGTGTTCCTTCCATTCTGAATCCGGACGATGCTAACGCTCTGGAAGAAGCTCTGAAGCTGAAGGACCAGCGTCCTGACACTCACATCACCGTTATTTCCATGGGTCCCCCCCAGGCAACCGACATGCTGTTCGAATGCTTAGCTATGGGTGCTGACGAAGCTATCCTGCTGAGCGACAGAGCTGTAGGTGGTTCCGATACCTTCGCTACCTCCAACGCACTGTCCGCAGTAATCGACAAGTACGTTAAGGAATTCGGTCCTTACGACATCATCTTCGGTGGTCGTCAGGCTATCGACGGTGACACCGCTCAGGTAGGTCCGCAGATCGCTGAAAAGCAGCACCTGCCCCAGGTTACTTACGTAGTTGATTTCCAGGTTTCCGAAGATGGAAAGACTGTTACCGTTAAGAGACAGCTGGAAGACGGTTACGAAGTTATCGAAGTTAACACTCCTTGCATGCTGACTTGCACCAAGGAACTGAACGAACCCAGATACATGTCCATGAAGGGTATCTTCAACAAGGACAAGAAGATCACTGTTTGGAACGCAGCTGATTGCGAAGTTGACCTGACCGTTGTAGGTCTGAAGGCTTCTCCGACCAACGTATTCCGTTCCTTCACTCCGCGTCCGAAGGGCAAGGGTTCCATGGTTGCAGGCGATACCGAAGCTGAAATCGCAGCTAACCTGATCGCAAGCTTCAAAGAAAAGCACATCATTTAATAGGAGGAAAAAGTAACATGTCTACAAATCTGGCAGATTACAAGAATATTTGGGTATTTGCAGAGCAGCGTCAGGGAAAAATCATGGGCGTAGCTCTGGAACTGATTGGCGAAGCTACCAAGCTGGCTAAGGACATCGACGACGAAACTAAGGTTTGCGCTGTTCTGGTTGGTAACGGAATCGACCACCTGGCTCAGGAATGCTTCGAATACGGCGCTGACATGGTTTACATGCTGCAGCACCCCCTGCTCGAAAACTTCACCACCGATGCTTATGCAAAGGTTATGACTGAAGCTATGGAAGAATACAAGCCCGACATCGTTCTGTACGGTGCTACTCACATCGGTCGTGACCTGGCTCCCCGTATTGCAGCTAGAGCACACACCGGTCTGACCGCTGACTGTACTCACCTGGACGTAAGCGTTGCTAAGTACATCGAATTCGCAAAGGCTAACACCACTCTGGATACCTCCACTCTGGATCCCAACAGCCCGGACAAGGGTCTGAAGATGACCAGACCTGCTTTCGGTGGTAACCTGATGGCTACCATTATCTCTCCGAGAACCCGTCCGCAGATGGCTACCGTTCGTCCTGGCGTAATGTCCAAGAACGAAAGAGTAGAAGGCAGAACTGGCGAAGTTGTAAACGTAGCAGTTAAGCTGGAAGAAGCTGACGTAAGAACTAAGGTTCTGGAAATCGTTAAGGAAGCTAAGGAAATGGTTTCCCTGACCGACGCTGACATCATCTGCTCTGGCGGTCGTGGTCTGGGCGGTCCGGAAGGCTTCGAACTGATCAAGGCATTCGCTGACAAGGTTGGCGGTGTTGTAGGTTCTTCTCGTGCTTGCGTTGACAACGGTTGGATCGACCACGCTCATCAGGTTGGCCAGACCGGTACCACCGTTAAGCCTCAGATCTACTTCGCTTGCGGTATCTCCGGCGCTATCCAGCACTTAGCTGGTATGCAGAACTCCGACATCATCGTAGCTATCAACAAGGATCCGGATGCTCCGATCTTCGAAGTTGCTGACTACGGTATCGTTGGCGACCTGTACAAGGTAATCCCGCAGATCATGGAAGCTTGGGACAAGTAATTAACAAGTTCGCTTTAACAAGTTCACTTAGATCATAATAATCACCGGAAATCACATCACGTGGTTTCCGGTGATTTTACTTTTTGCGATGAAAGCGCGAAAGCCAGCGATAACCCTGTGATTGACGGCTTTTTTCCTTTATGCTAAACTATGTAGGTGCGTAAGAAAGGGAACCACATGTCTGACATTAAAAAAAAGATAATTTCATATAAAAATACACAGACCATGGGATTTGGGTTATCGATTATCTGTATGTTTCTGTGTGCGGCCTATATCACTGTCACCGTCTACGGAATCCAGCCGGGGCCTCTGTGGGAAGTGCTGGAATACACAAAAACAGAACCGCTGCTCTTTTGGCTGAATTTTGTTCCGCCGTGTCTGCTCTTAGGATTTTTCTGGTTTTTGACGGACCGGCTGTTCTATTCGGCGGCGGGAGTTGCCTTTGTTTTTCAGGTATTTTCATTCATTAATACGATGAAGATCACATATCGGGATGACCCACTGGTTCCCAATGATCTGGCGCTGTATCGCGAAGCGATTGCCGCGGCAGGCGGCTATCGTCTGGAAATGGATTGGCTGTCACTGGGGATCATCTTTGGAACGCTGTTGTTGTTTCTGGCTTTTGGCTGGATGTTCCGAAGCAGTAAAATTGATGTGGGCCATCGGACCCTGATCGTGATATTGATTGCCTTCGGACTGTCAGGAGCTTTTGATGGGTGGTATGCTTCGAAAGATCTGTATTTTGGGATCAAAAAGACAGATTCGACGAATATGACCACGGTATGTAACGAACTGGGGTTTACATACAATTTCTTATATAATTTCAATGCTTATCCTGTGGAAAAACCGCTGAATTTCGATAAGGATACGGCGGAAGCTTGGAATCAGCTAGAGACGGAAGCAGCCGTTCCTGAGAAAAAACCTCACATTATCTTTGTCATGAGTGAGGCCTTTTATGATATTTCCAACCATGCGCGCATGGCATCCGCGAATATCGATCCACTGGCTCATTTCAATGAGGTGTCTACCACAAGCCGTGCAATCAGCGGAAATATTGTCGTTCCCAATTTCGGGGGAGGGACAGCCAATACGGAATTTGACGTTCTGACGGGGATGCAGACTAATCTGATCAGCCAGTCCGGACCTTCAGCGTTCCGTGTGATCCATAAAAACACCACATCTCTGGCCAGAGTCCTGGAAAAACAGGGATATCAGAGTTTCTTCCTCCATCCGGGAGACAGTTGGTTCTACAACCGCCAGAATGTGTATCGGATGTTGGGAATGGAAGATCAGATCTTCGAAGATGCGTTCAGCGAAGAAGACTACAAGGGAGATAATCTGGCCTGGGTCAAGGACGATGCCTGCGCCGATAAGTTCATTGAAGAGTTTGAACGGCGTACCGCCGAAAGCGATGCTCCTGTGTTTACATATATGGTGACGATCCAGAACCATACGGCGTATAACAATAATAAATACGGGAATTTCCAGTTCCCCTGGGTATGGACGGAACGAAGTCTCAGCGATTATATGGCGCAGGAATATCTGTCGGTTTATCTGGAAGGGCTTCGAGACGCCGACGCTATGCTTGGGAAATTGACATCCTACTTTGATCAGCTGGACGAGCCTGTAATTCTGGCATTTTTCGGGGATCACCTGCCCAATCTCGGTGCGGATTATCTGACGTACAGAGAACTGGGAATTGAGGTTGGTAAGACCGATACCGTGGAGAATACTCTGCGGACATACAGCCCTCCGTTTGTAGTCTGGGCCAATGGAGCTGCTGCGGAAACCACGGAGTTTCTGATTGTGAAAGAACAGCTTGCATTGGGGAATGAAGAAACCATGTCGGCCAATTATCTGGGAGGAACAGTATTACAGCTGGCCGGATTTTCAGGGGAAGATCCGTATTTCGATTTTCTGAATGAGATGCGGGAACAGATCCCGGTGATCTGGAAAGAAAATTACCGTCTGGCTGACGGTACGTATACCAATGAGCTGGATGAAGAGATGGCACAGCTTTTGGAGAAACTTCACTGTTGGCAATATTACAAATTAAAATATGAAACCGTGGAATAAGCGAAACAATGACCGTCGGTTCACTGAAAGGTGGGCCGGCGGTATTTTTTTGTACCGGATGGAGAAGATATGAGAAGTAGATCTGTTCGGGAGGAATTGAAATGAAGAATAATAAAACGAAGAAACAGGAGGCGAAGCAATACGAAGCCTATGTTAAAGAATTTACGCCGAAACCAAAGGTGTTGGTCAACGGTGTAAAAGCCTTCATTACCGGCGGACTGATCTGTGCTGCGGCCTATGCAGTCCAGACCTGGCTGATTCGTACTATGAATTTGGGAGAAGACGCGGCAAAGACCTGGGTCACGGTCCTTTTGATCTGCACGGCACAGCTTCTGACCGGATTGGGATGGTTTGATACGCTGGCGAAATTCTGCGGGGCCGGATGTATCGTTCCGATTACGGGGTTTGCGAATTCCATGGTGTCACCGGCAATCGAATATAAGGCGGAAGGTCCGGTTCTGGGTGTGGGAGCAAAGCTCTTCAGCGTGGCGGGACCGGTTCTGGTTTGTGGAATCACGGCTTCTGTTGTTGCCGGTTTGATCCAATGGTGTATGCGTTGACAGGAAGGAGAGGGTAAGAATGAATCATCAACG
The DNA here is from genome assembly GCA_017472365.1 of Bacillota bacterium. Classification (GTDB taxonomy): domain Bacteria; phylum Bacillota; class Clostridia; order Peptostreptococcales; family Anaerovoracaceae; genus RGIG446. The sequence goes on along the minus strand of JAFUQN010000087.1, from coordinate 5,104 downwards.
GGGAAAGCAGAGCATTGTTTTTTCCAACCGTCCGTACGTTGTCGGAGCTGCGGCGGTGGTCGGTGTAAAAGAGGGACAGGGCCCACAACGTAAATGGTTTGATTTCATTTTGGAAGATGATATTTTCGGCGAAAAAACATGGGAAAAGGCCGAGGGAAAAATGCTGAAGAAAGCCATTGATTTAGCGTTAGGCGACGGGCGGGTTCCGGAAAAACAAGTGGATCTTCTTTTGGGAGGGGATCTGATCAATCAGCTGATGATCGCCAATTACGCAGCGAGAGACTTACAGATTCCGTTTCTGGGATTGTACGGCGCCTGTTCGACTATGACAGAATCGTTGATCATGGGTTCCGTCTTTATCGACGGAGGGTATGCATCGAACGCTGTCTGTGCAGCATCCAGTCACTATTGTACGGCAGAACGGCAGTTTCGGATGCCGTTGGAACATGGAAATCAACGGCCGCCTTCAGCCCAGTGGACGGCTACCGCGTCTGGAAGTATGGTGTTGTCAGGCCGGAGATCTCCGGGACGAAATATCCGCATTTCTGCAGCAACCATCGGCCGTGTGGTAGATCCGGGGATCAAAGATGTAAACCAGATGGGTGCGGCCATGGCACCGGCTGCGGTGGATACCCTGCTGACTCATTTTCGTGACATGGACCGGACACCGTCCGATTATGACGTGATTCTCAGCGGAGACCTGGGAAATATCGGGAAGAATATTTTGATCGATATGATGGAAAAACAGGGTTGTCCTGTGACAGAACAATATAACGACTGTGGGGCGCTGATGTATACAGATAGTCAGGATGTACACAGCGGCGGAAGCGGGTGTGGATGTTCCGCATCGATTTTTTCGGGACGTGTGATTAAGGAGATGCGCCAGGGCACCCTTCGCAGGGCACTGATTATGTCCACAGGAGCGCTGCTTTCCACCATAAGCTCCGGACAGGGAGAATCCATTCCGGGAATTGCCCATGCGGTGGTTCTTGAGGCGGAAGGAGGAGAATAATGGAGTATATTAAAGTGTTTGTTACAGGTGGGATGATCTGTCTGATCGGTCAGCTCCTTCTGGATCTGACAAAACTGACGGCACCAAGAATTCTTGTCATTTTTGTGGTCAGCGGAGCTGTACTTCAGATTTTAGGATTATACGAGCCGCTGGTGGAGTTTGGAAAAAGCGGTGCTACGGTACCGCTTCCGGGATTTGGATATGCATTAGCAAAGGGGGCAATGGAAGCAGTGACGGAAAAGGGAATTATGGGTGCACTGACCGGGGGCTTGTCTTCGGCAGCCGCCGGAATTACCGCGGCAATCGGTTTCGGCTATGTGGTAGCTCTTCTTTTTTCGCCGAAATCCATTCGATAATAGAGGGTATTCGAGAACTGTTTTGGAAAAGGGTCCGAAACAGTTCTTTCTTTAAAACAAGTTAAAAAATACCAAATATTTGCTTGAAATAAATGGAAAACAATGATATGATTGGTAAAAATATACAATTATTGATCGGGGGGATTCTATGAATTTTGGACAATGGGGTGAAGAATTGGCTTGTAATTACCTGAGACGAAACGGATATGAGATTCTGGAACGGAATTTTCGCTGCAGGACAGGGGAATTGGATATTATTGCGGTCAAAGGATCTGTGCTATGTTTCGTTGAGGTAAAGAGCCGGAGAGGAACGCTGCATGGCTGGCCTTCGGAAGCAGTGACTCCGCAGAAACAAAAGCATCTGAAGGGGGCAGCTTTGTATTATCTGCATTCGCACCCGGGAGATCAGATCCGGGATTTGCGGATGGATGTAATTGAAGTTTTGCGGGTAGACCGCCGGAATTACATTCGGCACATTAAAAATGCATTTTGATGGAAAGGGGATCGGAGATGTATTCGGAAATCAAAACAGCAACGCTCAGTGGAATCCACGGAGAAATCGTGACAGTGGAGACGGATCTGTTACCAGGTTTACCGGGATTGATTCTGGTGGGACTGGCTGATCAGTCGGTGAAAGAATCCCGGGAACGGGTAAAAAGTGCCATGTTAAACAGCGGATACGGGTTTCCGGGAAAGAAAATCGTGGTCAATCTGTCGCCGGCCGACCGGAAAAAAGATGGGAGTCATTTCGATCTTCCGGTGGCAGTGGGTATCCTTTGCGCCTGTGGTCGATTGGATCAGCGGATCACGGGGCAGTATGCGATGGTGGGAGAACTGTCACTGAACGGTCAGATACGAGGAATCACAGGAGCACTTCCGCTGGTACTGGCTTTGCGCGGATGCGGAATCAAAAAGGTAATTGTTCCGGAAGAAAACCGCAGCGAATTGGAAATCATTCACGATATGGAACTGTATGAAGCAGGTCATTTGAATCAGGTGGTTTCTCATTTACAAGGGATCTCCCGACTGAATTGCATCAATGGAGAGAACATGTATAATGAACGACAAACTGATTTACATATGAACGGTTCGAAAGGGGGAAATCGGGATTTCAGCCAGGTGGTCGGACAGGAAACGGCAAAGCGCTGTGTGATTCTTGCATGCGGAGGAATGCATGGCCTTTTGATGTGCGGGGCTCCGGGAGTGGGGAAGACGATGATCGCCAGTCGTATTCCTACGGTACTCCCAACGCTTTCCTATTCAGAAATGCTGGAGGTGACGCAGATTTACAGCGCAGCCGGTTTGATGCATTTGCGCGGAAATGATCTTCATATTCCACCGTTTCGGTCTCCGCATTATGAAACGTCTGCTGCGGCTATGATCGGAGGCGGAATGGAACCGGCACCGGGGGAAGTGACTCTGGCTCATAACGGGGTATTGTTTTTGGATGAACTTCCACTGTTTAAGCCACATGTGCTGGATTCACTCCGCACTCCCATGGAGGACGGAGTGATCCGGGTATCGCGCCGCGGAGGAAAGTATGAGTATCCCAGCCGGTTTATGCTGGTGGGTGCGGCGAACCCTTGTAGGTGTGGATATTATGGGGATCCCCACAGGGAGTGTACATGTACCAGAAGCCAGTTAGAATCTTACCGGCATCGTATGTCTGGTCCGTTGTTGGACCGCATGGATCTTCAGATCCATCTCAGTGCGCCGGCGCTTTCAGAACGTATGGACGAAACTACCGGAAAACAGACCGAAGGTTTGACATCGGCACAGATGAGAGAACAAATTGAAGCGATTCGGAAAATCCAGAGATTACGATATGAGAAAGAATCGATATCGTACAATTCTCAGTTAACACCAGGGTTAATTGACAAATATTGTGTGATGGATAATGAGGCGAGAACGCAGTTTTCAAGATATATCGACCGGTTTCGTATCAGTATCCGTGCACAGCACCGGATTTTAAAGACAGCGCGGACTGTGGCCGACGGAGAGGACTGTGAGATGATTTTGTGGCCGCATCTGGCAGAAGCACTTCAGTACCGGAGCGGATGGAGAGCGGGTGAACGGGTATGATAGAAATGAAAGAGAAAAACATATATGATCTTTGGTTGGATAGTTTATGGGAATGTGCGCCGCGGAAAAAGCATCTTTTGATCGAAAAATACGGTGATAGTTATCACGTGTGGAAAGAAGGAAACAACGATGTTTTAGAAGGAATGAAAAGCGGTGCACAGGAGAATGACAGGATCCGTACATTGGAAGAAGCGGAAGCGATTTCTGCGCGGTTGAAAGAAATGGATGTAACAGCCCTGGCTTGGGATGATGAAGAATTTCCTGACTGTATCAGAAGTATCAAAAATCCGCCATGGATGATCTATGTGTATGGAAAGCAGGAGCTTTTATACAGGACGTGTGTAGCGGTCGTTGGAGCCAGAAAAGCCAGCGATTACGGAAAGCTGACAGCACAGCGGATCGGTGAACGGCTGGCACATACAGAAGCGGTCGTGGTCAGCGGAATGGCTTCCGGGATCGACGCTTGGGCACATCAGGGAACATTGGAGGAGGGTGGAGATACGATCGCTGTTTTAGCAGGTGGAGTCGACGTCTGTTATCCCAAATCCAACCGTCGCCTTTACGGAGAAATCCGAAGAAAGGGAGCCATTATATCAGAGTTTCGCCCCGGGATCCGTCCCAGGGCGTATTACTTTCCTCTGAGAAACCGGTTGATCAGCGGAATATCTGCCGCGACTGTGATTGTTGAGGCAGCTGTCGGAAGCGGATCGCTGATCACGGCGGAACTGGCCATGGAACAGGGGAGAGAGGTGTTCGCGGTTCCGGGGAATATTGACCGCATAGGATCATTGGGGACGAATAAACTGATCAAAGACGGAGCGGGAATCTTGATTTCTGTTGAAGATCTGGTGGAAGAGCTGTCTTTGGAAGATACCAACGATGGATTGGAAGCGGGAATGGCTGACGGAGCGGCAGAGCCAGAGGCCCTTGGTGATGACGAGAAAGCAATTATTCGTTTCTTACTGTGCAATGGAGAAGCAACAACGGATCAGCTGATGGGTGTTACCGGCTTCAGTACCAGTAAAATCAACGGATTGGTTACCGTTTTGGAAATGAAGGGAATTGTTTCAACTGCAATAGGAAAAATATTTCTTGCAAAAAAGTTTGAAAATTTATATAATATGCCCTTGATGCATTGAAAATTTAAATATATAATGTAAAATGTGAAATTAGATAGAATAATCTGTCTATTTTCGGATTTGGAGGTATGAAACATGGGTAAGACGCTTGTCATTGTAGAGTCTCCCTCCAAGGCTAAGACCATTGGAAAGTTTTTAGGAAGTAAATATAAGGTTGTTGCATCAGTAGGTCATGTACGTGACCTTCCGAAAAGTAAGCTGGGGATCGATATTGAAAACCGATTTGAACCCCAGTATATTTCCATTCGCGGAAAAGGCGATGTGATCAAGGCCATGAGAAAAGAGGCCAAGGATGCGGATAAAGTATATCTGGCAACTGACCCTGACCGCGAAGGCGAAGCAATTTCCTGGCACATTGCCCATCTGTTAGGGATGGATGGTTCGAAGCCCTGCAGAATCGAATTCAATGAAATCACCAAAGGTGCGATCCAAAGTGCAGTGAAAAAGCCGCGTGCCATCAACCAAAACCTGGTGGATGCCAAGCAGGCTCGACGCGTGTTGGACCGTCTGGTGGG
>JAFUQN010000086.1 GCA_017472365.1 Bacillota bacterium | reverse complement strand
TTGAAAACGAAAACACCGTACCGATTGGATGAACAGCAAATCAGTACGGCGTTCCGTTTTTATTAGGATTAAAGATTGTGTTATGCGTAAAATGTTATGTTAAAACTAAGGTGAGACTGTTGTGTGTTGTTTGCGTTTTAATCCTATTTTGTTATTCGACTTCGAAATAGTCGTTGTCGTCCTTACGTCTTGGACCGTCGTATTCATATGTACCCATGGTTCCACAAACGGGGCATTTTCCGAAGTCATCGCCGAACTCGGTCATCAGATCGAGCGCGTACTTAAACTTCTTTCCACATTCAGGACATGTGTAGTACATTAACCCTACTCCCCAGGACATGGCCGATTACATCGGGATGATCTGCGGAACGATCAGGAAGCCCAGATTTACAACGATGAACCAGAATACGCAGATGAATGCGCACATACCCCAAGCATCCTTCAGCTTCATGTTTACTACTGCCAGCATCGGGATCAGGTACAGAGGCTGTAACAGGTTGGTGCATTCGTCGCCGTATACGAACGCGTTGATAACGTTGATTTCGTTTGCGCCCAGCTGACGAGCTGCTTCGATGAGCAGCGGGCCCTGAACAACCCACTGACCGCCCTGAGACGGAATGAACAGGTTAACAGCGCAAGCAGAAATGAAGGAGAATACGGGCATAGTTTCAGCGGTAGCTACAGATACGATAGCGTCTACAACTACAACTGCCAGACCGGAGGACTGCATTACACCCATGATACCGCCATAGAACGGGAACTGTACGATAATTTCGCAAGCCAGCTTCATGTTATCCTTGTAAGCTTCGATGAAAGCTCTCGGAGTCTTGTACAGGAAGCAGTTAGCGGTGATGAACAGGAAGATGATCAGGTTCATGGACAGAGCACCCATGAAGCCCTTGGTCATGAATTCCTTAGCGATTACAACGACACCGATTACACCAACAGCGTACATGATCAGCTTGGAACCATTCATCTTGTCAGCCGGAGTTTCTCTGGATTCTACGTCGTAGTTAACGTCTTCGTCGTCCAGTTCGGTCTTCAGCTCAACAACTTCATGCTTCGGAGGTCTGGTGGTGATTGCGATGATCAGCAGGATCACAGCGAATACGGACCAAATGATTACGTTGTGGATGTTGTAAACGGTTACGTCCTGAGTCAGAACGCCCAGCTGGTCAACCATGAAGTGGTTTTCAGTAGCCAGCAGCGCATATACAGATGCGGTGGGGCCTAAGCACTGGCCGAATACCATGCAGGTATAGATAACAGCCAGCATCATCGGGAAGTGCATACCCTTAACGTTCTTAGCCAGATACATAGCGAACAGAGCGCCTACTACAGTACAGAATGCCCAGTTGATGAAAGAGGTTACCATACCGAAGATAACCAGCATGATCATAGCAACAGTGGGGGTCTTAGCCTGCTTAGCCAGCTTGTTCATAGCTCTCTTAACCTGAGGAGCCTTAGCGCAGGTAGCGCAAGTGATGGTCATGATACCCATCTGGAAAGCGAAGCTGTTCTGAGTCCACAGACCGTCGAACCAGTAGGTACACAGGTCAATAATACCGGAATCAGTAAAAATCAGAGACAGTCCGATTACCAGGAAAGTCAGAATCAGACAGAATACCATGGAGTCAGGGATAATCTTATCAGCAGCGTACTGGAACTTCTTAGACAGTCTCCATAACGGTGTTCCCTTGTCCTTTGCATTTTCAATAGGCATAACAAATCTCCTTTCCTAATTGAAAATTATACCATAACGAATAATACCATTGATCTCTTTTCCCAAAATCCCTGGATTAACTATTTTCTCAGGCTCAGAATTTCACGAGCTTCGTCCGGAGTAGCAACTTCCAGGCCGAATTCTTCGATGACTCTCTTAGCTCTTTCAACGAACTGACGGTTGGAATCAGCCAGAACGCCCTTCTTGTACATTACGTTGTCTTCCATACCTACACGGATGGAACCGCCCATGGCGATTGCAGCGTACATGATTTCCATTGCAGAGTGGCCTACACCGAAGCAGGACCAGGTGTACTTACCCTTACCGATCAGCTCGTCAGCGGTTTCCTTCATGAACAGCAGGTTCTTAACGGAACCGGGGATACCATTTGCACAACCCATGCAGAACTGGAAGTGCAGAGGAGCCTGCAGGATACCCTTCTTCAGGTAGTATGCAGCGTTAGCGATCATACCGGGGTCGAACGCTTCGATTTCCGGCTTGGTGTTGGTTTCCTGGAACAGCTGACCGCACATTTCCAGGAAGGACGGGCTGTTGATGAACAGAGCCTTGTTCAGCCAGTTCATGGAACCGCAGTCATAGGAAGCCATTTCCGGCTTCAGTTCCTTTACGTGCTGTACTCTGGTTTCGTCGGTTGCGTAGATGTCACCGGAAGTGGTCATGTTGATGATGATGTCACAATCCGGGTGGTTCTTCTTCAGCAGTTCTACAGTTTCTCTGAACTTGTTGTGGTCCATGGTACCGTTGCCTTCATCGTCTCTCATGTGGATGTGGGCAATCGCTGCGCCTGCCTTCCAGCAGTCATAGATATCTTCAGAGATTTCCGCCGGAGTCATGGGAACGTTGGGGTTGTTTTCCTTCTTCGGCCATGCACCGGTGGTAGCTACGGTGATAATTCTCTTGTTCTTCAGATCACTCATTTTCGTCACCTCTTCTTTATTTGTTATATAACATCTTGATCAGGTAGGTGTTCAGATCCGCATTGCACTTAGCGATCTTTTCTTCATCCCACTGATAGAAACCTTCACCGGACTTGAAGCCCATCTTGCCTTCTGCCATCATCTTGTCCAGCAGCGGAGACGGCTTGTGGGAGTCTTCGATGTAGTTCAGAACGTAATCGTGGATGGAGTAGGTCAGACCAGTGCCAACCATGTCGGAGTTTTCCAGCGGAGCCAGCTGAGGCAGTCTCAGACCGAAGGAGTTCTTGATCGCCATATCTACGGTAGCAGCGTCTGCGATTTCGTTTTCAACGATGGAGATTGCTTCTCTCCACAGAGCGTGCTGCAGTCTGTTAGCGATGAATCCGGGAACGTCCTTGTTGCACAGTGCAGGCTTCTTACCAACCTTAGCCATGAATTCCATAACGGTGTTTGCGGTATCATCATCAGTTGCGTCGGTGCGAACAACTTCTACCAGCGGAATCAGGTGACCCGGGTTCCAGAAGTGGGTACCAACGAATCTGTTTCTGAACTTCAGATCTCTGGAGATTTCAGAGGGGCTCATTACGGAAGAGTTGGTGCAGAAGATGCAGTTTTCGCGGCATCTTGCTTCCAGCTTTGCGAATGTTTCTCTCTTCAGATCCATGTTTTCGAATACAGCTTCGATAACCAGGTCAGCGTTCTTAACGCCTTCGGAATCCAGATCCTTGGTGAAGTGGATTCTGGACAGTCTTTCTTCCAGTTCTTCGGGGCTTACGATACCCTTGTCAACCAGCTGCTTGGTGGATAAACGAATTCCAGCATGTACATCAACGTCGTTGATGTCATATACGGTGATATCGAATTCCGGAGCGGAGGAACATACGAAAGCAATGTTCTTTCCCATCAGACCGCCGCCGGCAATCAATACTCTTTCTACCTTTGCCATGATAATCCTTCCTTTCAAGATTGTTGTATTTATTGAAAAATAATTTAACTTGGTTAGAACCAATTTTATATATCGCAAAATGCGTGCCAACTCTACAAAAAAATAAAAAAATCGCTGAATCCATTGAATTTCAGCGATTTTTCTCTTTCCGGCAACCGTTCCGGTCGCCAGTGTCATTTGTCTCATTTTTGCAACATGATGATATTTTGCAACATTATTAAGTTGCAATTCTGCAACGTCTCATTTTTACAACATCGATGTTGCAATTCTGCATCTAATTTCAATCCCTCAACATACTATTTCCCCTTATGCAATTTCCGGTACAAAGCGCTCCTGTGGATCCCCAACTTCTCCGCCGTTTCGCCCACACGTCCCTCACATTCTTTCAACGTCTTTTCAATGAACCACCGTTCAGCGATTTCCGTGAATTCCTTCAATTCCTTTACATCGCCCAGATTGTATTCCACCGATCGCTCGATGCTTTCTTTTCCATATCCTGCGGTAGGAGTTGGTGTGAAAATCAATTCATCTCCGGGACTGACCACGAAGATACGCTCCATAACGTTTCGAAGTTCACGAATATTACCCGGCCAACGATGATTTAACATTGTTTCTACGCTGACTGGTGCCAGTGTCTTATGTGCATCATACTTTTCGTTCAGAGATTCAAGGAAATTTTCTGCCAGAGGGATGATGTCTTCCTTTCGTTCGTGCAGTGGCGGAAGCTGGATCACGAAAACGCTCAACCGGTAGAACAAGTCTTCACGGAACTGTTTCTCTTCCACCATGTTCTGTAAGTTGATATTCGTAGCACAGATGATCCGGACATCGATGGGGATGTTTTTTACACCGCCCACTCTGCGAATCTCGCGGTTTTCCAGCGCACGGAGGAGTTTTGACTGAAGCGCCAGAGGCATGTCTCCGATTTCATCCAGGAAAATGGTACCGCCGGAAGCCGCTTCGAAGAGACCGATCTTTCCTTTACTGAGAGCACCTGTGAACGCACCTGCTTCATAACCGAACAGTTCCGATTCCAGAAGCTGTTCCGGAATTGCCGCGCAGTTGATGCTGATGAAGGCCTGGTCTGCTCTCCGGGAATTTTCATGGATGAAGTGAGCCATCATATCCTTACCGGTACCGCTTTCCCCCAAAATGACAACATTACTGTCCGTGGGTGCGATGGCATCGATGGTCTGGATGACACGTTTCATGGCCGGACTGTTGGCCACAAGCTTACTGTGGTCTTTTAATCGCAGATAGTCCAGTTCTCGCTGCATTCTCGCCATGGCCGCACGTTCTTTTGTGATGATTTCCTGCCACTCCTTGTTATGACCCACACTCATGTTGGTGGTAATAACCAGTTCCACTTCTCCATTTTCATCCAAAACAGGGATACTGTGAGAAATACTGGGGTCAGCCGTCTGATACGTCAGCTGTGAAACCGCATCCTGTTTCGTTTCAATGGCAATCAAAGACGTGGAATTATCGTAAACCCCTTCCTCAACCAACTGGGCTACATTTTTATGCATCAATTCTTCTCTCGGTGCACCGCATCGTCTGGCACCTTCTTCATTTACGAAGATAACATTTCCTTCTCCGTCGGTGATGAAAATCGATTCCACGTAGTGTTTATTCAGCGCCTCTAAAATTGCTTCTGCCGTAAATTCTTTTCTCATAGATTTGACCGTCCCTCGTTGCATCTTTGCATCATTTTCTTCAGTGTACCACACTGTCCCGGTCAAATCCATGTCCAATGTCTCATTTCAGAAACATTTTACAAAAAACGAAGACCGCGCAGATGCATGTCTCTGCGCGGTCCTTTTCCATTCCATGCAATTTTTACGATACGCTCTGAAGCGCATCAATTTTGAAACAATTAAGCTTCGTATACGGTCTTACCAGCAACTACGGTACGAACAGCCTTTACATTCTTGATTTCGTGCGGTTCGATTTCGTAGATGTTGTCGGACAGTACGGTCAGGTCAGCGTGGAAGCCTTCCTTGATCTGGCCGAATTCGTTTTCGCCGAAGCGAGCCTTTGCAGCGTGAGTGGTGAACATCTTAACTGCATCGTTTACGCTTACCTTCTGGTGAGGTAACCAGCCGCCTTCCGGGCCGCCAGCCAGCTTTTCACGAGTTACAGCGAAGTAGATGTTTTCCATGATATCGAAGCTTTCGATAGGAGCATCGGAACCACCAACGGTCAGGATACCCATGTCGTCCATGGTCTTCCAAGCGTAGGTGTCCTGCATTCTTTCGTAACCAATACGATCTTCTACGATGGTCATGTCGTAGCCGATGAATACAGGCTGAATGTAAGCTACGATACCCAGCTTAGCCATTCTTTCCAGGATGGGCTTGGTGGTGATCTGTACGTGAACGATACCGTGACGCAGATCTTCTACCGGGCAAGCAGCCTGAGCCTTTTCTACAGCGTCCATAAACATATCCATAGCCTTGTCACCGATGCAGTGAACTGCTACGCCCTGGCCATGCTGCTGAGCGGTCAGTACGTATCTGTCCAGATCTTCCTGCGGAATGGTAACGATACCATAGTTGTCTTCGGAACCAACGTAGGGTTCGGACAGAGCAGCGGTCTTAGCACCCAGTGCACCGTCCTGCAGCAGCTTCAGAGGACCAACGGTGTAGAAGCCGTAGGTATCGCCCATTCTGTTGCCTTCAGCCAGGAATTCCTGATAATCTTCATATCTCAGGAACAGGGACTGCTGATAAATACGAACGGTCATTTCGTCCTTTTCAGCCAGGCTCTTGTAACCATTCATGATATCTCTCCAAGTGGTACCGGGAACAGCGGAGAAGTCATCCGGGTGAACCTGAGTGATACCAGCTTCATTCAGCTTCTTCATGGAGAATCTCATCAGCTTTTCAATGTATTCCGGGCCGGGAGCTTCCAGAATGTTGTAATACAGCTGGCAGGAGTCTTCGTACAGTCTACCGGTTTCACGAACCATCTGGTCGCCCAGCTTAGCAGCTTCCGGCAGAGCAGCGATCTTGTCAAATGCCAGAGAGTTGGTGATACCAACGTGACCGCATACACGAGTCATCAGGATAGGAATATCCGGGCAGATTTCGTCCAGTTCTTCTCTGGTGGGATATCTCTTTTCGGTGAAGTTGTCTTCATTCCAACCACGGCAGTACAGCCACTTAGCGTTGGGGTTTTCTTCACGGAACTTCTTAGCTCTTTCCAGACAGTCTTCTACGGAAGTAGCGTCGAACAGAGCTACGTTTAAATTGGTGAATGCATAGTTGCACAGGTGCATATGACCTTCGATCAGGCCGGGCAGCATCAGCTTACCTTCCAGGTCGATCTTTTCCTTAGCTTCCAGCTTAGCAGCTTCTTCGTTGGAACCTACGAAAGTGATCTTACCATCGGTAACACCAACAGCTTCTACTACACGTTCTTCGTCATCCATGGTGTGGATGACACCATTGTAAAACAGTAAATCCATAATTGTCCTCCATTCGCATAAGTCGATTGTTCATCGATCATTGCATGTTTCAATTGAAGCGGCGGCCTTCTGTCGTTTCTTGTACCCTGAAGCTCCGCCTTGCTCAGTTATAGTTATTATAACATGAAAAAAAACAGATAGCAACGATTCCCACCGTTAAAATAGGAAAACAAACCCCGTTTCAAAACTAATGTATGCTTCGAAAACAAACAGTTTTTTTGCGTTTTTCCAGTTGACGTTTCTTGTATTTTTCGATACATTTATATTTATAGAATTTATGGCTCTAATTGTATTGATGATTTTTATTTATGGAAAATTCTTTCTGAAATCGGAGTGAAATTCATGGAAATCAGAACGCTGACCACCTTTCTGAAGGTGGCTGAAACCCAAAGTTTTACACAAGCGGCTGCCCTTTTGGGATATTCCCAATCGGCGGTCACCATACAGATCCGCCAGTTGGAAAAAGAACTCCAGGTTCAACTGTTCGACCGCATCGGAAAGCAAGTCTCGCTGACCGATAAGGGTCGCCAGCTTCTGGTATATGCCAACACCATCATCGAAGCTGCAGAGCAGGCATCTCTTCTGGGACAAAGCGAAACCGAACCGGAAGGTCTTCTCCGCCTCGGCATCGTCGAATCGCTTTCCACCACGCTTCTTCCGGATCTTCTTTATCAATTACATCTTCGCTATCCGAAGATCCGTACGGAGATTCATATTCTGACTGGCCCGGAAATTGCCGTCGCTCCCCGCCAGAATCAGGTGGATGCCGTATTTACCGTCTCCAAACCCCGCTGGGAAGGCGAATTTGTGACGGTGTTCCAGGCATGGTCGCCGCTGCGACTGATTGCCGGAAACGATTGTTTTCCCGCCGGTCACCAGTTCACACCGGAAGAACTGTCGAAAGAAACCTTCATTCTGACAGAGATCCATCACAGTTACCGCGATTATTTTGAAAGCTGGCTGTCTCAGCACGATGTCAAAATCGACACTTCAATGACTTTAACGAATCCGCAGATCATCGTAGAACTGGTCTCCCGTGGAATGGGGTTATCCTATCTTCCGGAATATACCTTCCAGAGTGCTCTGGAAGAAGGCCGAATCGCTGTTTTGGATGTTCCGGGATTGGAATTCTCCGACTGTATCCAGCTGTTCCATCATCGCGATAAACGAATCACGCCTCCCATGAAGGCATTTTTCGATTTGACAACCGAATTATTTGGATAATAAAACCGGCCCCTGAAAGGCCGGTTTTCATTTAGTTCAATTTCTTTCCACAATAAGGACAATATTCTTTTTCTTCCCGCTTTCCACGAGACTCTCCGCAGCGCTGTACCTCCGACATCTGTTCCACAAACCCAGCAGATAAAATACCGGTGGGTATGGCAACCATCCCAACGCCCAGAAACGTGATGATGATCCCCATGATCCGACCGGCGGCAGTGATCGGATAAATATCTCCATAGCCCACGGTCAAAAGTGTGGATACGGACCACCAGAATCCGGAAAAGGCATTTTTAAACACTTCCGGCTGGGCCTCATGTTCCAGGTTGTAC
>JAFUQN010000085.1 GCA_017472365.1 Bacillota bacterium | reverse complement strand
GGTCGATTCCACTGCCTTCTGTGGGAGCCTGTTCCGGAACTGTGGTCATACCAGATCCCAATGTGGCTTCCGTTTTCGCTTTCAGCGACGGTAACATATCCTGAGCCGACGTTCCCGGCCCCACCGTCAGGTTGGAGATTCCATCCAGCGTTGCGTATTCCAGCTTTCTCAGGGCGATGATGATATACGCCGCCGTGTCCTTATCGGGACATGCGAACTGTAACCCCAGCCCTTCATTGGCAATTCCGATGGTCACAACGTCCGTGTTTTTCGGAAGGGTCCGTTCCACTTCCTTCAGCATTTTACTCAGATTGTCGTTATATGTACGAATGGATTTATGCAATACATCCCAGTCGTTGGAATAGCTGCTGTACTCATACTGATACTGGTAGAACCGATCTGCATACCCTGCGTTGGCCGCTTCCTGAATCCGCAGAATCCGTTCCTGATCTTCCAGGCTGGTGATCGTGGTTTTCCAAATGGTTCTCGATCCCATGAAAGATACGACAGACAATACCAGTAACAAACCTGCCAGCGCCAGTACACCCCACTGCCACTGCGCGGCAACCTTCTTCGAAGGTCCCTTAAACTGATTCAGTGCTGCGATCCCGTAATCCAGACCGCTCTGGGCCGCACCGAAGCAGAGACACCAACCCGGTCCTTTCTGGAAATCGAAAGTATGAACCGGAAGATCCAGAACGCTTTCCACCTTACCCACCAGAACGGGATCGCCAGACAGCTTTCCGCAAAGGATCACGCGGAACTGACCAAAGGACGCATGTTCCGTGGTGGAGAAGTATTCGATCATCATCTGAATTTCATCCAGTTCGTTTTCGATGTTGTAGCCGCAGAGCAGGACCCTCTGCATCTTTACGTTTCCTTCCTGAACGAATGTGACGATAAGATGTTCGCTTTCCAACATCAGGTAGATATCGGTGTCTACCTCATTGACCGTTTCCGCAGCCGCTGCAGCTTCTTCCTTACGAAGTGCTTCGGCTTCTTCGCCATACAGTCCATCGAATACCGGTTCTTCTTTCGTCAGATCTTCCGCAGTCAGTTCCGGCTCGGTCTGTTTCTTTTTGAACAGAGGCTTCTTTTCCTTTTTCGGCTTCTGCTTTTTCGCTTTCTTCTCTTTCTTCGGCTTTTCTTTCTTCTTTCCACCGATCTGGATTCCGAAGAATGTCTGGGGCTGTAAGCCGGTGGACGCTGCAGTATCGTCCGCAAAGAGGGCACCCACCGCATTGACCATACTGTTTCCGCAGTAGTCGATTGCCGCGACGGAGAGGCCGCAGGCGTTTGCTAATGCATAATATCCAGCCAGCATCTGCGTGGGGATCGCCCACAGCTGTACGGTCACTTCTTTCGCTTCGTTATTTCTGCGGATCACATGCCACACGATATGACGGTCACTGATTTCCACAGGGAAGTACATATCCATGTTAGCTTCCAGCATCTTAGCCATCTTCTTGTCCCCAACCGCCGGAACCGTAACGGTTTCGGTGATAACCTGAGACGTACACAAGCTGAATACGACTTTCTTGGTTCTTTTAAATTCCGGACGCGACGTGATTTCGTTGAGAACTTCTTCCATCTGGAACTGATTCTCAATCATCCCGTCGATCATAGCGCCTTCCGGTGTGGGCATTACAGCGGATTCCAGAATCTGCGGGTCTGCCTTTCCGATGTTCATTCTGGCAACGCGAACTTCGTCGCGATCCATGCGAATGACCAGTGCTTTTCCGGATAATTTCAATTGTTTCATAGCTCGTTTCTCCTTTCCGGACTATGGAAATGGCGCAGCCGTCCTTTTCCAAAGACGACTCTGCCATTACCACAGCCATCTTTATTTAGAGGCCGAATAATGACAAATAGGCGGTGATGATTTGTTCACCGAACAGTGCAGCGGTCCCGATTCCCAGAGACAGGTACGGTCCAAAGGCCAGCTTCTTTCCGGCTCCGCGCTTCATTCGAATGGAATGGAGAATCGCTCCGCTGACGCTTCCGATGATCAGCGCCAGTAAGATTCGAGGAAATCCCAGTAGTAATCCCGCGGCAGCCATCAGCTTCACGTCGCCGAATCCCAATCCAGCTCCACCCGTGGCGAACCACAACAGAAAGAACAAGCCTCCCACACTGACCATGCCGATGATGTGGGTAAGCCATCCGTCGCCGTTAACTGCACTGATGATCACCTGAACTACACCCAGGATAAAGATGGTCAGATTGATTCC
>JAFUQN010000084.1 GCA_017472365.1 Bacillota bacterium | reverse complement strand
GACGATTGGCGGCAGAGCATCTTGCTCTGCCGCTTTTTTATACCCCGATGAAAGGAGATGACCCGTGGTACTGTTCGGAAAAAGAGAAGTCATATTTAAAACAGTCGGCGATAGCGCCCGGTGGAAAAATGCCAGACAGGCATTGAAATCCGCCGGTATACGAATCATGGAGGCGAGCTCCTCCAAAGTTAAGATTCAAGTTTCGTCCACAAAAGAAAAGAGCGGATCTCTCCGCTCTTTTTCAATCACATATGCGATTTCAACAGCCTATTGGCTAGCCTAACGCAACCATACTGAATACCAGTGCGAACAGCGCAACGGTTTCGCAAAGACCTACAACAGTAATGTACTGAGAGAAGCCCTTTCCGGTTTCAGCCAAAGCATCTGCGCCGGCGGCGCCTGCCTTACCCTGGAACACTGCAGAAAGCGCCATGGCCACACCGGAGGCGATCCCAAGCCCCAGTAAGAATGCAGGATCTGCAGAGGAAGACTTCATCTGCTGCATCAGCAGGAAGCCGTAAATGGTCTGGGTCAGAGGTGCGCCGGCGAATACGGTCAGAATAAACGGAGCCGCTTTGTTGCTCATGTAGCACTTCTTCCAGGCACCGATGGAAGCCTGCCCTGCGATACCGATACCGATAGCAGATCCCACAGCAGCGATACCCATAGTCAATGCGATACCTAATTGTCCTAATCCAACATATATTAAATTCATAACGATTCTCCTATCCTTTACTCTTCAAAAGGTTTAAATTTACGTCCGCTCCACGACATATCCAGATGCGAGGAGAACTCCAGGGTGTTCAGACGGATTCCGTGAACGATAACCGAAAGAACATTCAGAATCATATTCAGTCCATGACCGAATACCAAAAGGACGATGGCCAGTATCATAAACATAAAGTTGCCAAGCAGCGGCCCAGCCAGTTCGTTTACGGTGGCGGAGATTGCCGCACCTGCCAGCCCAACGGCCCAGAGGCGGATGTACGAAACGATGTCCGAGAACACGTTCACCACGCCTAAAAGTACCGATACGATATTGGTGCAGCTCTCCAAAACGGATTTCAGAACACTTCCGTCATAGTTCGAGAATACAAACCCGAGAACAAAACCCACAGCGATCAGCACTATCGCAACAGTTCCCACAGGGATTCCTCCTACGACCAGGCCGAAGCTGAAGACCTCTGCATTTACCACCAGACTGAGAACCACATAGTAGATTCCTGCCAGCTGTAATATAGATCCGATGTCACCCAGCATTTTAAGTGAACTTCTGTTTCGAAGCGCCCCTTTGATGTGTGCGATGGTCAACTGGATCAATGCCAGAGAGAAACAGAAAATCTGCAGATTCTGCGCGGTAGTCAGCCCTACGCCCTCGGAAGTCCACGGAAGGCTCCAGAGCTTATCGGCGTATACGTTCGATATCACAGGAATCGACAGTGCTTTCAGCCACTGGGGCAGCTGTTCTGGGGAAAGTCCGAACCAGGTACAGGTCAGCGTTCCCCACAGGATCGTGGAAACACCGAACAATCCCACGAGCAGGAATGCCGGCGGGACTGGCTTTTTCGACATCCGGGCTTTTGCGATGGCGATCAAAGCAACCGCACTGATCAACAGCCCGTATCCGCCATCCCCAAAGATGATCCCGAAGAAAATCAGGATAAACAGCAGGAACCATGCAGAGATATCATACTCGAAGTATCCCGGTACCGTTCCTAAAAAGTCGGTCAGCGGATAAATCAGGCTTACAAACTTATTGTTCTTCAGCTTGGTCGGTACATTATCTTCCTCACTGGGTTCCTCCACGGAAATTCCCCAGCAATTGGCCTTCGCCATCTCCTTTAATCGATCCACATGCTCCGCTTCAATAAATCCGTGGAAATATGAAATCGTAACGCCGTTTTTATCATCGGCCGACAAGGCTTCGTCCGCCATTCCGGTGGCATATACCTCAAATTCCATTTCCTTTTCACAGAACTTGATCGCTTCTTTCATGGATCCGATATAACAGCCGCAGGATGCGATCTTGTCATCCACATCTTTGATCCGGTCGCTCAGCTCCGCGATCCGCGCTTTCATATCCTCAGTGGATTTTTTAGGAAGTTCCAAACGATAAATGCTTAACGCTCCGGTCAGCTCTTCTTCCTCTTCCGACCCCGAACAAATCAGCATAAATTTCACGGAGGATTTCCCGGCTTCCAGTTTCACGGTGGTCACACCCTCACCCAAAGCCTCGTATTCAGCTTTCGGCATCTCGTATAACTGGATTTTCACGCCCTTGGCCGCCAGAGCCTCGATTTCTTTCGGGTCGATTTCGCCCCACTGCTTCAATCGGTCCAGTTCTGCAGAAAGCGCGATCCGTTCTGCTCCGTATTCTTTTTTCCGATCTGCCAGAGACGCGATTTCCCTTGCGACATTCAACGCTTCGGAAACATCTGTAGTTTTCTCTTCCACAGATTTCGCTTTCCCAATGCTGAACACCGCATTTTCCAACAGGGAGATCTGTTCTTTCAGTTCGCCCAGCCGTTCTCCGGAGCCCTCAGTGATTTCTACCTGCATCAGACCCAGTTTACGGAGCCGCTGGAGCGTTTCTTCTTTTTTATCCCCTTTGATCAGGAGAGTTACTTTTTTCATAGGCACGATCATAATGTATCACCCTGCCTTTCGAATGCCTCCTCATTGCGGAGAGCAATCTTGCGTTTTGATATTTTGGAACGGACCACGGCGCTCACCTGCTGATCCGCCAGATAAATCGATATTTTTTTGATATTTGCCTGAGTTTCAGGAATCTTCACCTTTTCAAACAGGTTGACTCTCTGAGAAGTGGACAGAAGTTCTTTCTCCAATAAGCTTACCTGTTCCTCCAGCACTTCTGCCTCCAGGTCCAGCATCATGGCCTTTTCCATGTGGTTTGCGGCCATATCCACCCACAGAGGAGTATCATACAAATCGTAATCCCCTCTGGAAAAATCCGCTCCTTCGAAGACGGGAATATCTACGCCGGCAATGTTTCCTCTTCCTTTGCGGATGTTGCTCACTGTGATGATCCCCTCCGGGAACGCATCCCGTTCGCTGAACACTGCGATCCAGGAATGGAAGCCCCGCTCCAGTTCTTCCTTTTCCTTTCTCACTTCTTTTACCTTCAGTTCAACGGTGCGGATTTCCGCCTGAAGCTGCTGTTTTTTCAGTGTCAGAGTCGGCAAATATCTCTGGTACATCTTGAGCGCATCTTTCTGTACCTTTAACTCGTTTTTTGTTAATTTGATTTTTGCCAAAATCACGACCCCCTTTATCTCACGGGCCAGAATTCATCGATCAGCTCTGACTTCATGCCGGTTTCGTCACGTTCGAAGCAATCAGCCAGGATCTTCCAACCCAGATCCAGAGCGTCTTCCAGAGACAGATTTACCGACAGATCCATCAGCTGGCGTTCGAACAGTTCTCCATATTTCAGGAGCTTTTCATCCCAGCGGCTCATGGCGAAACCCATGTGCTTCTTTTCGATGGTTTCCTTATAGGAAGAATACAGTCGGATCATCGCATCCATCAGTGCACGGTGGTCCTTTCTGGTCTTTCCGTTGACGTTCTGTTTCAGTCGGGAAAGCGAACCGAAAGGCTCGATACGGCCGCCCTTCAAATAGTACTGACCTTCGGTGATGTAACCCGTATTGTCCGGTACCGGATGAGTTACGTCATCCCCCGGCATGGTGGTAACCGCCAGAACGGTGACCGAACCGGAGTTCGCAAAGTCTACTGCCTTTTCATAACGGGAAGCCAGCTGGGAATACAGGTCGCCGGGATAACCACGGTTGGAGGGTACCTGTTCCTGAGTGATGGCGATTTCCTTCATGGCATCGGCAAAGTTCGTCATATCGGTCAGAAGAACCAGTACGTCCTTATCTTCCAGCGCAAACTGTTCAGCTACAGCCAGTGCCATATCCGGGATCATCATACATTCAACAGTGGGGTCGGAAGCCGTATGGATAAACATAACGGTCTTGCTCAGTGCTCCACCCTTGGAAAGTTCATCTTTAAAATAGAGGAAGTCGTCGTACTTCAGACCCATACCGCCCAGTACAATGACATCTGCTTCCGCCTGCATGGCGATTCGAGCCAGAAGCTGATTGTACGGTTCTCCGGAAATGGAGAAAATCGGCAGCTTCTGGGAAATAACCAGCGTATTGAACATATCGATCATGGGAATGTTGGTTCTCATCATGCGATTGGCCAAGATACGCTTCGTGGGATTGACCGAAGGACGGCCAATGGGCTTCATGTTATCTCTGAGCACCGGACCGTTATCGATGGGAGCTCCGGAACCATTGAAAATACGCCCCAGCAACTCCTCACCGAAGGGAACCTGCATTTCGCGGCCTAAAAACCGCACTTCGTCGCCAGTGGAAACACCCTGGCCCCCGGCAAACACCTGCAGCGAAACGATTTCGCCGTCGATCTTGTTTACCTGTGCGAGGGATTTCCCAAAGCGGGTAAAAATCTGAGCCAATTCATTATACCGAACGCCGTTGGCCTTCACTGTGATGACATTTCCGACGATCGATTCGATTCGATTATATACTTTATTCATCCTTATTCACCGTCCTTCAACAAAAGGTCCGCTTCTGGGCTGATCGTTCCTTTCCCTTCCTGATAGAGGGAATCGATTTCCGCTTCAGCCGCTTTGAAGGCGTCGCTTTCAAATTCGGTGTAATTCCAGTCGATAAATTTCTGACGCAGGCGGTTGAAGTATCCGCGGGCTTCATCTTTATCATTCAAGTTATATTCACTGCCCAACACAGTGACCAGCTTATCTACAACATAACGCTGTCTGGCCGTATCGCAGTTGGCATCAATGGGGTCAAAGGAGTTCTGCTGCAGATACACCGCATCCAGCATTTCTGCTTTCAGATAAACCATGTAGTCCGAAAGGCTGGTTCCTTCTTCACCAACGACCTTCATCATGGAACCGATTTCATCTCCGTGATGGAGGATGTTCTTACAGAAATCAGATTTCTTCGGATCGATGACACTTCTGTATTTGGACCAGGAAATCAACGGGTCGATGGCCGGGTACTTTCGTGCATCGGAACGTTCGCGGGACAGACCGTGGAAAGCGCCTACAACCTTCAGGGTTGCCTGAGTTACGGGTTCTTCGAAGTTCCCGCCCGCAGGAGAAACGGTACCGCCGATGGTGACAGAACCCTTGCTTCCGTCGGGAAGACGGACATAACCGGCTCTTTCATAGAAGGCCGCGATGTAAGATTCCAGATAAGCCGGGAACGCTTCTTCGCCGGGGATTTCTTCCAGACGGCCCGACATTTCTCGGAGAGCCTGTGCCCAACGGGAGGTGGAGTCAGCCAGAAGCAGAACATTCAGTCCCATCTGACGATAATATTCCGCCAGAGTTACCGAAGTGTAAACCGAAGCTTCTCGGGAAGCTACCGGCATCGACGACGTGTTACAAATAATGATCGTACGTTCCATCAGAGAACGTCCCGTCTTCGGGTCCACCAGTTCCGGGAATTCGGTGATGGTTTCCACAACTTCGCCGGCACGTTCGCCGCAAGCGGCAATAATTACGATATCCACATCTGCGTATTTCGATGTGGTGTGCTGCAGTACGGTTTTCCCTGCACCGAAAGGTCCGGGAATACAGTAAGTCCCGCCCTTTGCAACGGGGAAGAAGGAGTCGATCAGGCGCACCTTGGTTTCCATGGTTTCTACGGGTGCCAGTCGTTCACTGTAGCATTTCACCGCACGCTTTACCGGCCATTTGAAAGACAAGGTGATCGGAATATCTTTTCCGCGAGAGTCCGTGATGACGGCAACGGTGCTCTTAACCGTATAGTATCCTTTATTCACAATGGACTTCAGTGTATATGTTCCCAGTAAATAGAAGGGAACGAAAATCTTGTGGGTGAACGGTCCTTCCGGAACAGTACCGATAGCCATTCCGGCTCTCAGCTTGTCACCGGGCCGTGCAGTCGGTGTAAAATCCCATGTTTTCACAGGATCCAGACCATCCGCATAGTTCCCTCGTTCCAGGAACCAGCCCGCCTGTTTCGCCAGTACCGGAAGCGGATTCTGAAGTCCGTCATAAACCTGACCCAGAAGGCCGGGTCCCAGTTCTGCCGACAGCATATCGCCGGTGAATTCCACTTCATCTCCGCATTTGATACCGCCGGTCATTTCGTAGACCTGGATTTGAGCCACGTTCCCACGGATACGGATGACTTCGCTTTTCAACGCAATATCATCGACTTTTACATAGCAAATTTCATTCATGGAAACATTTCCGTCAAATTCGACCGAAACCATGTTCCCATTTACGCTTACAACCTTTCCTGTTTTTCCAGTCATTGTACAGCCTCCAACCTGTCCCCATTCATGATGGAGTCATAAATATTTCGATATGCAGCTTCTCCCGACACTTCATCGAACTGTCGGATCCGCAGCATCAGCTTCAATTTCAATCCGTAATAAAATACAGAATCCTCCGAGAAAGTATCCATGGGCCGCAGTGATTCTAAAAATCCCATGCGGTATTGATTCAGAAACAGTTCCGCTTCCATCGGACTTTCGATTTCCACCGCCATTCGTGCTACCCTTACCGCTTCCGCCGGTAAGTATACGTTCTCCTGATCAAAGGACTTTTTCATTTTCTCAGCACGGGCTTTCCCCAAAGCCAGACGCAGATTTCTCTCGCCTTCATTCCAGGCTTTAACCAGCGCCGAAGTGGAATCCTCATGGTACCTCGAAGGGGAAAGCGTTAAATGTTCAATTTCTTTTTGCGCTTTTTTCCCTAAAAACCGGTGACACAATTCTAAAAAACGTTCTTCCGTAATCGGAAGCGAAATCTGGTCACCGATCCCGTCCAGAGAGGGCAGCTGCGACATAAAATAATATTCAGCCATAATTATTCCGCCTCTTTCAAAAGTGCCGTGACTTTCTGACTCAGATAATTGGAAAGCATATCTACCACAGCTTCCGTCGAATAATCATAATAAGCGCTGCCATTGTTTACGGCAATGCGGAAGCCTCCGTCAAAGTTTTCACTGGCCTTCAGCGTAACACCACGCATGATTCTGTCATTCAGCGCCGCCAGTGCAGCCTCTTCCACAGCCTTCAGATCTTCTTCATTTACAATCAGGGTCAGGTCTTCCACATCCGACTTTCTGGACCAGTTTTCCACAGCTTTGACAACCAGTGCTTCGAAAGCTTCCGAAGAGTAAGCCTTCGCCACGGTTTCTCCTACGATCGCCTTCAGTTCTCTGGCAACACTTTCTCTGAATGTAATGAGCAGGTTTCTTCCAGCCTGGCGGATAGCGTCCTCACTTGATTTCACCATACGGTCATTCTCGGCTTTTGCATTCAGGATCAGTTTCTCCGCTGTCGCCTGAGCATCTGCAACGATTCGCTCAGCTTCCGCTTTCGCAGAATCCAGTATGGACGCAGCTTCCGTTTCGGCTGCAACTACCCCATCTTTTTTTATCTGATCGATCAGTTCCTGCAATTGAATTTCCATAACGCTATCTCCTTTCCTTATCACTATGATTATTATGCGTAGTCTCCGGATTTTCCTCCCGTTTACTGCGCATACTCTTCTGGTACATCTCTCTAAACGTCCCCCTTTTTTCCATAGTTTTAATATACTTTCCCGTTTTCATACCCCTTTAAACGTATCATACTACTTTTTTATCCCAATGTCGTAAATAAATTTGAAAAATTGTGTATATTTTATTTGCTTATATTCACCTTTATCATCCCCGTTATTCTTCACGAAAAAAGCGGGCCTGCATCTTGCAGGTCCGCTCTTTTTCAATCAATTTAATGTTCACTGTTATCTGTGTTCCGGAATGATTTCGATCCAGTATCCATCGGGGTCGTTGATGAAATACAGCCCCATGGATTCGTTTTCAAAGCAGATACAACCCATTTCCTTGTGGAGTTCGTGAGCTTCTTCGTAATCATCCACAACGAAAGCCATGTGAATTTCGTTATCTCCCAGATTATACGGTCTGTCCCAGTCTCTCAGCCAGGTCAGCTCGATCTGATGGATTCCGGCTTCGT
This sequence comes from Bacillota bacterium, assembly GCA_017472365.1. Taxonomy (GTDB): domain Bacteria; phylum Bacillota; class Clostridia; order Peptostreptococcales; family Anaerovoracaceae; genus RGIG446. Next base: position 3,399 of record JAFUQN010000084.1, on the reverse strand, counting down.
CGGTCATGAACGTCAGCTTAAAGCTTCCATCGGACGCTTCCTTCGTTCTGGCCACCGTCATTCCCAGCGCCTTTTCATAGAACGCCACGGACTTTTCCAGATTGAATACATTGATATTATTATGTACGTACTTAAACTTCATCGTACCCTCCAAACAGTTCTTATACCAGTTCCGGCATCAGCGCATAGAACAGATCCAGTCTCTGTTCAATGGTATCCAGTTCCAGGAATTCCGCCTGATTGTGAGTGTTTCCGCCTACAGGACCGCAGCCGCACAGGGTCGGTACGCCCAGAGCGCCGATGTGGTTCGCATCGGATACACCGCCGGTGGCTACCCATTCGATGGTCTGTCCCAGTTCCGCAGCCTTGGCGTTGGTCTTTTCAATCAGAGCCTTGGTGGCTTCGGACGGATTCATCGGTCCGAAGATGCCCTGATATTCCACGTCAACGGTCACGTTGGGAACGAACAGATTCTTTTCCAGTTCAGCCACGCGAGCCTGTACCTTTTCCATTTCTTCCATGCGTTCGAAGCGCAGGTCAACGAAACATTCCGCATAATCGGGGACCACGTTGGAAGCGGTACCGCCCTTCACCAGACCTACGTTTACGGAAGTACCCACGGACAGATCCTGCATCTTGTTCAGTTCGATGATCCAGTGAGCCATTTCGGTAACGGCACTGAAACCCTTTTCCGGAGCGATACCAGCGTGGGAAGCCACACCGTGGAACTTCAGGATCAGGTCGATATTACCCTTTCTCTTCATAACCATAGCACCGCCGGCTCTTCCAGGCTCGAATACGAAGGCATGACGGCTCTGCTTACCGAGGCCGATCATCCAGTCGCGGGTTCTCAGAGAACCGATTTCTTCTTCACCGTTAAACGCCAGACAGATTCTCATGTCCGGATATTCCTTCTTCAGACGTTCGGTCAGAGTGGTCATGATCAGAAGACCAGCCTTCATGTCCGCAACGCCGGGACCGTAAGCCATGTTGCCTTCTTCTCTGTACGGTCTTTCCGCAACGGTTCCCTTGGGGAACACGGTATCCATGTGGCCCAGCATCAGAATGTCGATGGGTCCATCTTCGTGAGTTCTGGCTTCCAGAGTCTGGGTTTCATCGTTCACCTTGGTGATCAGACCCATGGCCTTGCACTTTTCTTCAAAGAACTTACCAACTTCAGCCACGCCGTCACGGTCGAAGCTCCCGCTGTCGATGTTTACTACGGTTTCTAAATCTTTACGAAACTGTTCAATATTCCACATGTCAGTGTTCCTCCTTAAGGGGTTATTTTTAGATTATTGTCTTAATTCTATCATAGCGGTTTTTCCATGACAACCGCTAATTCTGCGGCAACCGGCGGAACGCCGGCTTGCCAGTGCTGCATTTCCGGTAAAATAAAAGCTCCCCTCAATGAGGGGAGCTTCTGTGTGTGAAAGCATCATTATGTTATGTTTTCGATTTCTTCCGATTAGAACGGACCGTAGTTGGTGATAGTTGCGTATACTACGAATGCAGTACCCAGGGTCACCCAAATTGCCATCAGGGGAGCCATGAACTTGAACCATCTGTCGTACGGAACCTTGATCAGACCCAGGCAAGCCATCAGAGTACCTGCGGTGGGGAAGAAGGAGTTGGTGAAACCGTCACCGAACTGGAATGCCAGTACAGCGGTCTGACGGGTAATACCTAATACGTCTGCCAGCGGAACCATGATGGGCATGGTAGCAGCAGCCTGACCGGAACCGGACGGAATGACGAAGTCCAGGAAGGTCTGTACGAAGTACATACCAACTGCAGATACGGATCTCGGCAGGTCACCGATCAGACCAGCCATTGCATGTACGATCGGGTCGATGATCATACCATCCTGCATTACGATCAGGATAGCACGAGCAACACCTACAACCAGAGCACCGAATACGATGTCCTTTGCACCAACAACGAATTCAGTAGCAATCTTGGAGGGACCGAAACCTGCAGCAAAACCGCAAGCGATACCCATACCTACGAACAGTGCGGAGATTTCAGTGAAGTACCAGCCATAAGTCATTACGCCGTATACCAGGATAGCCAGACCTACGAAGAAGATCAGCAGAACCAGCTTATCACGGCCGGTCAGCTTTTCCAGGTTGTCCAGGTCGATCTTGTTGTTCGGGTTCTTAGCGTCTTCAGCTTCGATGTCAGCGATAACAGACAGCTGCGGATTCTTCTGAACCTTACCTGCGTAGTGCATGATGTACCAGGAGGTTACGATGAAGAATACACCGTGGATCACGAAACGTAATCCGATACCGGAGAAGGTCGGCAGTTCTGCGATGCCCTGTGCAACACCTACGGTGAAGGGGTTCATCCATGCGGAGTTGAAACCTACTGCACAGCCCAGGGTGATCATAGACATACCTACCATAGCGTCGTAACCTACTGCACGAGCCAGAGCCACGCCCAGAGGAATAAATACGATCGCTTCTTCAGACATACCAATGGTAGCACCTGCCAGAGAGAATACGAATACCAGCAGGGGGATCATCAGCTTTTCCTTACCTCTTAAGGCAATCGCGATCTTACCGATACCACGGGTGATAGCACCTGTAACCAGCATGATGTTGAACGCACCACCGGTACAGAAGATGAAGAAGCTGACATCAGCAGCGTCATTCATACCGCGGGGAACTGCCTTGAACAGGTCGAAGAACTTGGTGGGGTTATTTTCAACCAGGGTGTAATTATCCGGGTTGATAACCATTCTTCCGGTGTTGGGGTCTTCAACTCTTTCGTACTGACCTGCGGGGATCACATAAGTCAGGACCGCCATGATCAGAACCATGGCCAGCAGCATTACATAAGTATGCGGGAAGCTGAAACCCTTTTTCTTTTTTTCCATTATGATACCTTTCCTTTCTGTCCGGTCCTCGCGGTCCATAATTATGTAGAATAATGTCGTCGTAAAAGCCCAAACCAATCGGGTCCGAACACAGAATTATTGAGTATAGCATCAGTATACGAGAATCCATACTTATGGTAAAGTTAAGGTGTCATAAATTTTCTGAAAATAAAGTTAAATTTTTTAACAAAAAAGAAGATGTTATGAACATCATCATAACATCTTCTTTATTTTTCTTAATAAGTATTTAACTTCTTCGTTCGAACTAGAACGGACCGTAGTTAACCATGGTAGCGATTACTACGAATACGATACCCAGAGCGAACCACAGCAGCATCAGCGGGGTGATGAATCTAACATACTTGTCGTAAGTGATGTTAGCGGTACCCAGGTTAGCCATCAGAGTGGAAGAAGTCGGGATGATGGAGTTGGTGAAACCGTCACCGAACTGGAAGCACATAACTGCAGTCTGACGAGTCAGGCCCAGTACGTCTGCCAGAGGAACCATGATCGGCATG
>JAFUQN010000083.1 GCA_017472365.1 Bacillota bacterium | reverse complement strand
ACGCATGCACTGGCTGTCGAACTGCTTTTTGTCGAAATATCCTTCCACGATGGCGAAGTCCAGCTGGTTCTCTTCCAAAAGCTTTAAAAGATGTTCCGTATTGTCTACGATCAGCGTCAGGGCATTGTCCTTGTTGGATAAATAACGGTGGATCTTCTCTGTAATAACGTAGTCTCCGATGGTTTTTGTGGCGCCGATGCGAAGCTCCCGAACGCCTCCATCTTTCAGCTTCTGCTGGATGGATTCTTCGTGGTAGCGCATGGCACGGGCGTATTCTTCCAAAATCAGGGCGGCTTCAGTTTTGATCAGCCGCCGGTTTTCATAGGTAAACAGACGGGTCTCATATTTCTTTTCGAGAAACTGGATGTGCTGCGTGACGGCAGGCTGTGAAATGTGGAGAATTTCAGCGGTTTCGCGGTAATTCATCACCTCGCAGAGGGTGAGAAAGGTATCTATACGATGGTCCAGCATAGGTAGCTCCTTGATAAGAAAATACGATCAAGCTATAATGAATGATAAATTGATTTTATCATAGGGGTTGTGGTAAAATCAACCATAGAAACTAGGAAGATTGTGCTCGAAAGAGCGTATTTGGCCGACGATGAACGTCGGCGCAGGACATAAAAAGGAGAAAAACCATGAAAGTCATCGTCATCGGAGGCGTTGCTGCCGGAACTAAGGCGGCTGCCAAACTGAAGCGACAGGACCGCAGCGCAGACGTTACGGTCTATACCAAGGCGCAGGAGATTTCTTACGCTGGATGCGGACTCCCTTATTACGTAGGTGGTTCCATCGAAACCAGAGAAGAGCTGATCGTGAATACTCCGGAAAAGTTCACAGGACTGACCGGCGTTACCGTAAAGACCGGAATGGAAGCTGTAAAGCTGGACGCGGCTTCCAAGACCGTGGTGTTCCGCGGTGCAGAGGGAGAAGAAGCTGTGGCGTATGACAAGCTGGTCATTGCCACCGGTGCAGCACCGTTCGTACCGGACGTTCCCGGCATCGACCGTCAGGGTGTGTTCACCATGAGAACTCCCGACGATGCCATCGGTCTGAGAGACTATATTGAAAAGAATAAGGCTAAGAGCGCTGTCGTCGTGGGCGGCGGTTTCATCGGCCTGGAAATTGCAGAAAACCTGCTGGCTCAGGGTCTCAAGGTGACTGTAGCCGATATGGCAGGTCAGGTTCTGCCGAACCTGTTCGATGCGGAAATGGCGGATTACATCCGTCGTCAGTTACAGGCCAAGGGCATGAGAATCGTGACCGGTGCAGCGCTGGAAGGAATCACCGAAACCGGCGTTAAGACCAGCGTAGGCTCTTATGACGGTGATGTTGTGATTTTAGCAATCGGCATCCGCCCGGCCACTGCGTTCCTGGCTGACAGCGGTTTGGAAATGAACCGCGGAACCATCGTGGTAGATGCGCAGCAGAAAACCAGCCTCGAAGATGTTTACGCCGTAGGCGACTGTGCACAGGTTTATAACAGAATCACCGGAAAGGGCCAGTGGTCTTCCATGGGCTCTACCGCCAATATCACAGGCCGCTGCCTGGCGAAGAACCTGAGCGGAGAAACCGCCGTTTACGGCGGTTGCCTCGGGACCGGCGTGGTAAAGCTGACTGCGGATCTGAATGCGGGCCGCACCGGTCTGACAGAAGCTCAGGCGAAAGAAGCTGGATACGATGTTGTAACTGTGACTTGTGTGACTGATGATAAGGCGCACTACTATCCCGATGCATCTGCTTTCGTGACCAAGCTGATCGCTGATAAGGAAAGCCACGCACTGTTAGGTGTTCAGGTTGTGGGAGCAGGTGCTGTGGACAAGATGGTGGACATCGCTGTGACAGGTATCGCCATGAAGGCTAAAGTGGAAGATTTCGATACCATGGACTTCGCTTATGCACCGCCGTTCTCTACTGCGATCCATCCGTTTGTACAGGCTTGTTACATCCTGGAAAACAAGATGTCCGGCGAATTCGAAACCTTCACTCCGGCAGAATATGCGGCCGGAGCAGCCAAGGGTTACAAGGTCATCGATGTGAGCTTGACTCCGGCCATCAACGGCGCTCGTTATGTGGATCTGGCCAAGGTGGATGGCCCCATCGACGGACTGGATAAGGATGAAAAGCTGCTTTTGGTTTGTGCAAAGGGTAAGAGAGGTTACTTCTTACAGAATCGTCTGAAGTCCTTTGGTTACACCAATACCCGCGTTGTGGAAGGCGGCGCATTCATCAATAACATCAAGGTGGTGTTTGAAGGAACTCTGCCTCCGGAAGAAATCAAGAGAGTCAAGGGTCTGGGTTGTTTACAGGATAAGACGAAGCCCAACACCTTCAATGTACGTGTGATCACCAGGAACGGTAAGATCACTGCTGCGGAACACCGCGCAGTCATCGAAGCGGCTGAAAAATTCGGAAGCGGTGAAGTGGCCATGACCACCCGTCTGACCCTGGAAATCCAGGGCGTTCCCTACGAAAATATTCAGCCCATGATCGACTTCCTGGGGGAATACGGTCTTCTGACCGGCGGTACCGGTTCTCTGGTACGACCGATCGTTGCTTGTAAGGGTACCACCTGTCAGTACGGTCTTCTGGACAGCTACGGTCTCAGTGAAAAGCTCCACGAGCTGTTCTATATCGGTTACCACGGCGTTACCCTGCCCCACAAGTTCAAGATCGCTGTGGGCGGTTGTCCCAATAACTGTGTAAAGCCTGACCTGAATGACCTGGGTATCATCGGTCAGCGCGTACCCATGGTGGATCACGCAAAGTGCAGAGGATGTAAGGCTTGTCAGGTGGAAAATTCCTGCCCGATCAAGATCGCCAAGGTTGTGGACGGTAAGATCCAGATCGATCCGAATCAGTGCAATAACTGTGGCCGCTGCAAGGGCAAGTGCCCCTTCGGTGCCATCGAAGATTACGTGAACGGCTATAAGGTGACCATCGGCGGACGCTGGGGTAAGAAGGTTGCTCACGGGATTCCTCTGACCAAGGTATTCACCAGTGAAGAAGAAGTTCTGGCGGTTGTGGAAAGGGCGATCCTCTTCTTCCGCAACGAAGGTATTTCCGGCGAACGTTTCGCTGATACCATTGATCGTCTGGGCTTTGAATACGTAAATGAAAAGCTGCTGAGCACAGAGATCGACAAGAGCGCGATCCTGAACAAGACTGTAAAGGGCGGCGCAACCTGTTAAAGTGAATATGTATCGGAACGCGACGGACGACCGCCGCGTTCCATCTGATTGGAACTGCCGGACCGCACAAGTCGGTGAAAGGCCTTAAAATGCTTCTGCTCGGGATTTGATATGATCGGTACAGCCGTTGGATGCGGCTGGTTTTCGTGCGCCGGAAAGTATCAGAGCCTGGAGAAGTATGGGCTTCTTTCGCTGGATGTGCGGTTTTTGTGTGAGGATAATATGAAACAGAAAACGAGTGTATGGATGATCAATGTCTGGATTTTGATTCTGGTGATGGCGTTGTCCGGCTGTGGAACCGCCGGGGACGGAGGCACCGGTGAAAACCGGGACGACACGGAAATGACAGAATCGATTACGTTTACGGACGCGTTGGAGAGAGATGTGACGGTGACCTGGCCCGCGGAGGCCGCAGGGCCGGAGCGGGTTGCCGCATTATTGGGAAGCTATGCGCAGGTGTGGACTCTGGCGGGAGGTACGGTTTGTGCCACGGCAGATGACGCCTGGGACGAATTCGATCTGGAGCTGGCGGACGATGTGGTTAATCTGGGAAATACGAAAAGCCTCAGTCTGGAGAAGCTTTTGGCGTCAGAACCGCAGCTGATTTTGGCCAGCGTCAACACGCGGCAGAACATGGAGTGGCTCGACACTTTGGAGGCGACGGGGATTCCGACAGCGTATTTTGAAGTGAACAGTTTCGTGGATTATCTGAATATGTTGAAGTTGTGTACGGAAATCACCGGCAGGGACGATCTGTATGAGATGTATGGGACGGATGTGGAACGGAACATCTGCGAGGTGAAAGACCGCATGGCGCAGTGGATCGATTTGCAGAATGTGGAAGGAAAAGAGCCGCCAAAGGTGCTGACCATGCGGGCATCGGCGGCGATCATCAAGGCGAAAAACAGCGAGTCCACTGTTCTTGGAGAGGCATTGAAGGATCTGGGATGTATCAACATTGCGGATTCGGATACGAATATTTTGGAAAACCTCAGCCTGGAGCGGATTTTGGAAGAAGATCCGGATCACATTTTCTTTGTTCAGCACGGTTACAATTCCGAAGGAACAAAGGCGCATGTGAAGCAGTATTTCAAAGAAAATCCGGCATGGCTGGAATTGACGGCGGTGAAAGAGGGACGCGTCCATTTCATGGACAAGCAGCTGTTCAGCATGAAGCCGAATCACCGCTGGAATGAAACGTATGAAATTTTGGAAGGAATTTTAACGGATGAGTAAACGAATTTCCATTTTGACAGGGGGAATGATGTTGTGCCTGATCATAGCGTTGGTCAGTTTGTGCCTCGGTGCTGTTTCGCTGACACCGGCCGAATTGTTTCGAGCTATGAAGAACGGGCCCAACGATACGGCGGGCTGGATTTTTTGGTATGCGCGGCTTCCTCGGACAGCGGCGTGCCTTTTGGCGGGAGCGGCGCTGTCAGTGTCCGGAGCCGTGATCCAGGCTGTGTTGGCCAATAAGCTGGCATCTCCCAGCATTATCGGTGTCAATGCGGGAGCGGGGCTTGCGGTGACAATTTCCTGCGCCCTGGGCGCCATTTCAGGCTGGGCAATCGCCGGCTCTGCATTTGCCGGCGCTTTCGCTGCGGTACTGCTGATTATGACGGCAGCCCAAAAGACCGGGGCTTCGAGGACGACAGTGATTCTGGGGGGCGTGGCTGTGAATGCCTTTCTAAACGCATTGTCTGAGGCCGTGACCACTCTTGTTCCGGATGTGGGCGTCATGACGGTGGATTTCCGCGTCGGTGGTTTTTCTGCAGTCTCATATACGCGGCTGATCCCTTCCGGCGCATTGATCCTAATCGCGTTGACAGTGTTACTGACGCTTTGCAATGACCTGGACGTTTTGGCCCTGGGAGAAGAGACGGCGCAGTCTCTGGGACTTTCCGTGAAGAAACTGCGGACTGTGTTTCTGGTTCTTGCGGCAATGTTAGCGGGAGCGGCTGTCAGTTTTTCTGGCTTGTTGGGATTTGTGGGACTGGTGGTTCCTCATGCGGTACGAAAACTGGTGGGAAGCGACAGCGGGAATGTACTTCCTCTCTGTATTTTTGGCGGTGCCGGATTCGTCACTATCTGTGATCTGGCAGCGCGTATGATGTTTTCGCCCTACGAACTTCCGGTGGGAATTATACTTTCTGTATTGGGAGGACCATTCTTCCTGATGCTGCTGATCAAAAAGAGAGGAGGCCGGACTCATGATTAAAATACGGGGATTATGTTCCGGCTATCCGGCCTATCCGGTATTGAAGAGTGTGGATTTGGATGTTGCTGAAGGAAACGTGACGGTGATTGTGGGTCCCAATGGTTGTGGAAAATCCACATTGCTGAAGACGCTTGTGGGAATCGTCTCCAAAACCGGAGGTGAACTATGGATTCGCGATGAACACCGGAACACTTCAGACGATTTTGTGTCGCTGGATTCGCTGACCACTCAGCAACGGGCGCAGAAAATCGCATATCTGGCGCAGTCAAAACAGGTTCCGGAAATCACGGCATTACGGATGGTGCTGCACGGAAGGTTTCCGTACCTGGGCTATCCAAGACGCTATCGGCCGGAGGATTTGGAGATTGCCCGCAGGTGTCTGAATCGTATGGGTGTGGGAGATTTGGCCGATCGTCCGATGAATACGCTGTCCGGCGGAACACGCCAGAAGGTATACATTGCTATGGCGCTGGCGCAGGATACGTCGGTGATTCTGATGGACGAGCCGACTACGTTTCTTGATGTGTCATATCAGCTGGAAATGATGGCTCACGCCAAAGAACTTTCTAATTCCGGCAGGTCTGTTGTCATGGTTCTTCACGATCTTCCGATGGCGCTGGAATATGCAGATCACCTGGTGGTTATGGACGAAGGAAAGATCGTTTTCGCGGGAAAACCGGAAGATGTTTATTCAGATGGCTGTCTGGACCGGGTCTTCGGTGTCACTGTCAACCGCGTGGAAACGAAAGACGGATGGAAATATTATTGTGTATAACAAAAAAGCGATTCCCGAAGGGTCGCTTTTTTTTATGTAAGTGGGGTAAACTATATGTAGCATCATAGGATAAAACATACAAAGGAGTAGAGATTATTATGAATCAGCGTAAAATCACAGCAGAGGGGTTGCTGAGGTTTGAACGGTATTTGAGGGAGGAAGAACGAAGCTCGGGAACAATCAAAAAGTATATCAGAGATTTAGACCAACTTCGGGAATGGCTGGATGGCCGTCCGCTGAACAAAACAGAGATTCATTCGTGGAAAGAAAAATTATTGCAAGAAGGATTTCAACCAGTGACGATCAATTCGAAACTGGCTGCTGTAAACCGGTTTTTAAAAATGCAGGGCTGGGAGGATTTGACTGTCAAAACGCTCAAAGTCCAAAGAAAGATGTTCTGCGAAGAGAATCGGGAACTGACGAAACAAGAGTATGAACGATTGGTGACAACGGCGCAGGGACTGGGAAAAGAAAGACTTGCACTGCTTATGGAAACAATCTGCGCCACAGGCATCCGCGTCAGCGAACTGAAGTATATTACGGTGGAAGCTGTCAATGCCGGTCGGACAGAGATTCGTTTGAAAGGAAAAATCCGGGTTATCTTACTGCCCGGAAAATTATGTCGAAAGCTATTGAAATATGCAAAACGATGGAAGATTTCAAGCGGATCCGTATTTGTATCTCGTACAGGAAAGCTTTTGTCGAGAAAGCAAATCTGGGCCGAGATGAAAATGCTCTGTGATCGGGCGGGAGTGGAACAAACGAAGGTATTTCCGCACAATTTACGTCATTTGTTTGCCCGGTGCTTTTACAAAATTTCACACGATTTAACAAAGCTGGCCGATGTTCTTGGTCATTCAAACATTGAAACCACGAGAATTTATTTGATTTCCAGCGGAGAAGAACATGTTCGAACGCTGGACCGTCTGAGGCTGGTCACCTGAAAACTGCAAAAAAATAAGACAAAATATTTCTTTTGTCTCTTTCAATCGTGCGAAAACCGCTATGAATTTAGATTACATAACATTATATCATGGTGATTTCATAAATTCAATCTCTTTCGAGAATATAAATTCACGACAAATAGACCGAATT
>JAFUQN010000008.1 GCA_017472365.1 Bacillota bacterium | reverse complement strand
TCGCAAATAAAAAACGACGCTCCTGTTCGAAGGTGCGTCGTTTGTACTTTTCGCGTAGAGAGCCGCACGTTCGAAATTTCCACTTTGATGCGCCGTTTACACAGCTCTTTTAAAAGTAAAACTTTCTCATGTGCAGACATCATAATGTCCAGCAGAGAATTCTGTTGTTGTTGAAATTATAGCATGGGACTTTCCCCGTTGCAAGCATTTTCTTGACCTATTCCATGTAGCCGCCTTTCATGGGAGATACAGCGTGATCGGAGAAGATTTTCAGAACACCGGAAGGGTATTTCTTTGGCTTCGGCGTCCAGCGTGTTCTGCGTTCCGACAAAACGGTATCGATTTCCTCCGGCGTCTTCGGTATACCGGCGATTCCCACGATTTCCAGCTTTCGTTCCATCACGTCAATGTGGATCAGATCGCCTTCCTCCACCAGGGCAATCGGCCCGCCTTCAGCGGCCTCCGGAGACACGTGACCGATGGAAGGACCGGTGGAGGCACCGGAGAAGCGTCCGTCGGTGATCAGGGCGATGGTCTTTCCCAGTTCTTTGTCAGAAGAGATGGCTTCGGACGTGTAGAACATTTCCGGCATTCCCGATCCCTTAGGACCTTCGTAGCGGATGAATACAGCGTCACCCGGTTTGATTTCGTGGGATAATACAGCGGCGATGGCATCTTCCTCACAGTCGAAGGGACGGGCGTTCAAGGTAGCTTTGAACATTTCCTTTGGACAGGCCGTATGTTTGATCACAGCACCCTCGGGAGCCAGATTTCCTTTCAGGATAGCGATGGCACCGTCGGTGCCGATTGCCTGATCGAAGGGACGAATGATGTCGGTCCATTTGAGGCCAACATTAGCGCAGTATTCATCACATTTATCGTAGAAGCCGTTGGCTTTCAGGTCGTCCAGATTTTCACCCAGAGTCTTTCCGGTGACGGTCATCACATCCAGGTGGAGCAGGGAACGGATCTCTTCCATAATCCGGGGAACACCGCCGGCGTAATAGAAGTATTGTGCGGGCCATGTTCCGGCGGGACGGATGTCCAGTAAATAATGGGCGCCGCGATGGAGGCGGTCGAAAGTCCCGGCATCGATGGTCAGACCGAATTCGCGGGCGATGGCCGGAATATGCAGCAGGGAGTTGGTGGAACCAGAGATGGCTGCGTGGACCATGATTGCATTTTCAAAGGATTTCATGGTGACCATGTCTCTGGGTTTCAGACCAAGTTCAGCCAGTTTCATGACCTGACGGCCGGCTTCTTTCGCCACATCTCGCAGGTCTTCACAGGTGGCCGGCATCAGTGCAGAACCGGGGAGCATCAATCCCAGGGCTTCCGCCATAATCTGCATGGTGGAGGCGGTTCCCATGAACGAACAAGCGCCACAGGACGGGCAGGCGTGTTGTTTGTACCAGGTCAGCTGTTCTTCGGTAATTTCGCCGCGGGCGCATTTAGCAGAGTAGATCCCGATCTGTTCCAGTGTGAGAAGATCCGGACCGGCATCCATCACACCGCCGGTGACCATAATGGAAGGCATGTTAACGCGGCCGATCCCCATTAAATGTGCAGGAGCCCCTTTGTCACAGCTGGCGACGAATACACCGCCGTCGAAGGGCGTAGCCCCGGCATGGATTTCGATCATATTGGCGATCATATCGCGGCTGGCCAGGGAATAGTTGATTCCGTCGTGGCCCTGAGCCATCCCGTCACAGATGTCGGTGGTAAAATATCGTGCGGCTTTTCCGCCGGCTTCAGCAACGCCTTTGACAGCTTCTTCCACCAGCTCCAGAAGGTGTGCGCTTCCGGGATGGCTGTCGCCAAAGGTGCTTTCGATCATAATTTGAGGCTTGGACAGGTCTTCTACCTTCCAACCCATCCCCATACGGAGAGGATCCTGCTCGGGGGCAATATTTCGAATGTCTTGACTGATCATTGTTGTGTCCTCGTTTCCTTTGGATAAGTTCCATAGTGGTCCGGCGAGGCCAGGGCCTTGAATGGATTTGTGATGTGACCCGGCGAAACCGGGTATTTGAACTGGATTGAAAGCTCTGCGCAGCAGAGCTGTTCCATTTAAAGTGTAGCATAAAATAATTTTAAGAACAATCCGCTGATGTGGGAGAAAAAAGAAGCTCCACGGAGGGGGCGATTGCCAGAGTAGATGTAAAAAGTGGCCAGCGGGGAGAGTTGAGGAGCGTTTTGGAATTTGACTCTCCCCGAAATGGCATAGTTTGGTGAGAGTGGGAGAGAATCGAGTAAAAATGAGTATGTACTCTCCCCAAAGTTGTGGTAGAGGATGTGTCGGGGAGAGCCGAAACAAAAAAAGCGCGTGGACTCTCCCATAAAAACAAACGGAAGGCAGTTTTGGGGAGAGAATCGAAAGAAAATGAGTACAAACTCTCCTGGTAACATCAATAGAGTCAAATTCGGGGAGAGATTACGGGGAGATTAATGTATAAACTCTCCTCACATGGTGAATAACAACGACTTGGGGGAGAGGGAAAGGTAAAAATAACCGCAAACTCTCCCCGGCAGTTCCATATACTTTTCCTTGACAAACACTTCAGCCTGAGGTATCATAATATAGTGCATAAATTGCCTTTTAGTGGCTTCGTGAAACGTGGTCTGGGTCCTGCGCAATAAGAATCTGTGAACCTCGTCAGGTCCGGAAGGAAGCAGCGATAAGCGGAATCTCTTATGTGCCGCAGATCAG
>JAFUQN010000082.1 GCA_017472365.1 Bacillota bacterium | reverse complement strand
GGATGGACTGGCCATCACCGGTGTAAAGGGAAACTTAAAAGGAAGAAAATCCGACATCCGCGTCATGGTCATGGGGGAACTGGATGCTGTTGTATGTCCGCTCCATCCCCAGGCTGACCTGAAGACCGGTGCAGCTCACAGCTGCGGGCACAATTCTCAGATTGCTTCCATGTTGGGTGCTGCCTTCGGACTGGCTCCCGTGGCTGATCAGCTGGACGGCGATGTTGCCTTCGTGGCTGTCCCTGCGGAAGAATACGTGGAATTGGAATTCCGTCAGAGACTGAAGGACGACGGAAAGATCTTCTTCTTCGGCGGAAAGCAGGAATTCATTCGTTTGGGCGTTCTGGACGATATCGATATGGGTATGATGATCCATTCCCACGCCAACCAGACCGACCGCAAGTTCCTGATCGGCTGTGACAGTTCCGGCTTCATCGGAAAGCTGATCCGTTTCACCGGTAAGGAAGCTCACGCCGGCGCCAGACCCTTCGACGGGATCAACGCCCTAAACGCTGCGGCTCTGTCTCTCCTGGCAATCAACTCCCAGCGCGAGACTTTCCGCGAAAAGGACCGGATCCGTATCCATCCCATCATTACCAAGGGCGGCGATCTGGTGAACATCGTTCCGGCGGACATCCGCATGGAAACCTATGTCAGAGGTACCAACTTAGAAGGTATCCTGGACGCTTCTGATAAAGTGAACCGTTCCTTAAAGGGCTGTGCTTACGCCATCGGTGCGGAAGTGGAAGTGGATGAACTTCCCGGCTATCTCCCGCTGATTCAGGATCCCACCATTTCGCAGTTATTCGCTGATAACGGTGTGGAACTGCTGGGTGAAGATACCAATATCTACGGAGAAGAAGTTATGGGTTCTATAGATGCCGGCGATATCAGTTCCGTAATGCCGTTTGTTCATATGTCCACCGGCGGTTATACCGGCGATGCTCACAGTAAGGACTTCGCCATTACTGATAAGGAAATGGCGTATGTGATGCCCGCCAAGGCCATGGCTATGACCGTGATCGATCTGCTTTGGAACGATGCGGAAAAGGCAAAGGAAATCAAAGCCACAACTACGCCGAAGATGACGAAGGAAAGCTACATGGATTTCTGGAACCGTTTCTGCGAAGGAAACGTGGACAAGTCCGAATTCTAACGGACGCGTGACTGACCCGGAGGGACGTATGAAAATCACAACAGAAGATTTGGTTTACGAGATCCTTTCCGTTGTGGAGGAAATCCCGGAAGGAAAAGTGGCCACTTACGGACAGATTGCCCGTCTCATCGGGAGGGAGAAGAATTCGCGCCTGGTGGGAAAAGTTCTGAGTATGGCGGAATTCTACGGAGAATATCCCTGTCACAGGGTGGTGAATCACACGGGTCGGACGGCTCCCGGATGGATTGAACAGCCGGACCTTCTGAGAGAAGAAGGTGTGGAATTCAAAGAAAACGGCCACGTGGATTTGAAGAAATATCAATGGAATGAATAAAACAAGAAAGCCCCTACCATAGTGTGGTTCACTAGGTCCTCGCCTTTGGCTGTGGAATCGTTCAACACACTATGGTAGGGGCTTTTTTTATATTTCTTCTGAAGTATGTTTTTCAAGCAGGTGAGGCATTACCAGACTTCCCAGAATCAGGAGGATTCCGATGAGTCCGGAGACGCCGAGCTGTTCGTCGAGAACAACGACGCCAAGGAGGGCGGCGATTGCCGGATTGATGGCGCAGAAGAGACCGGCCCGTTCAGCAGACACGCGGCTTTGAGCCACCGGTTGCAGTGTAAATCCGAAACCGGTACAGACGAAGATCAGCATTGCCAGCATCAGCCATTGACTTCCACTCTGAGGAAGGGCGGGTTGTTCCGTCAGAAGTGAGGCAACCATCGCCAGCGTTCCTATCGTTCCAATTTGAATGATTCCGATTCCCAACGTCCGGCGACTACCGTGGGTCAGCCGTGCGGTAACGATGATGGCAACCGCGTAGCAGAGTGCGGCCAGAAGACCGAAGAGAAATCCGCCGCTGAGGTGACCGTGATGGAGAGCCAGAAGGACCACGCCGGTCATGGCTGTGGTGGAGCTGAGCAGTGCTATTTTCGAAGGGAGCTTTCGCGATAAAGCTGCATTGATTAGCGGAACGAAGATGATGGCACAGTTTTCCAGAATCGAAACCAGTGCGGAATCCGCTTGTGTCAGAGCAGCCATCTCACAGGACATGGTCAGAAAGAAACAGATACCGATGATCACACCGGAATAAAAAGCGTGTTTCGTCATCTGACGGAGTTCTTTGTGGAAGATGACAGCCAACAGTACAAAGGCCATTAAAAACCGGATTCCCAGTAAATTGAACTTGTCCAGATCCTGAAGGATCATCTTACTAAATATGAAGGATGTGGCTCTGGCGCTGATGATGGCTGCCAGAAGGAATTCGTATTTGTTTCCCATGGAATAAGCCTTTCGAATGATTACATAGTTTTACCGCGGACTATTATATCATGTTTATAGGGTGTTTCAAAATCTTTGCAGATAAAATACTTTTTGAGGCATGGAGACTGGTTCGGTTTTCAAAAAATGTAGATTTGTTTTTTATAGAAAACTTTTTTGTTAAAATAAAAAACTTTAGAACAGTTTTT
>JAFUQN010000081.1 GCA_017472365.1 Bacillota bacterium | reverse complement strand
TATCATGGCTCATATCGACGCTGGTAAGACCACGACTACCGAAAGAATTCTGTTCTACACCGGTAAGACTCACAAGATCGGTGAAACCCATGATGGTTCTGCTACCATGGACTGGATGGAACAGGAACAGGAAAGAGGTATCACAATCACCTCTGCTGCTACCACTGCTCAGTGGAAGGGCAACAGAATCAACATCATCGACACCCCGGGACACGTTGACTTCACCGTAGAAGTAGAACGTTCTCTGCGTGTACTGGACGGTGCTGTAACCGTACTGTGCGCTAAGGGCGGTGTTGAACCCCAGTCTGAAACCGTATGGAGACAGGCTGAAAAGTATGGCGTTCCCAGAATGGTATACATCAACAAGATGGACATCCTGGGTGCTGATTTCTACCGCGTTGTAGGAATGATCAAGGACAGACTGAAGGCGAACGCTGTTCCCGTTCAGCTGCCCATCGGTAAGGAAGACACCTTCAAGGGGATCATCGACCTGATCAACATGAAGGCAGAAATCTACAAGGATGACCTGGGTAAGGAAATCGAAGAAACCGAAATCCCTGAAGATATGATGGATCTGGCTGAAGAATGGCGCGCAAAGATGGTGGAATCTGTTGCGGAAGGCGATGAAGAGCTGATGATGAAGTATCTGGAAGGTGAAGAACTGACCATCGAAGAAATCAAGACCACCATCCGTAAGATGTGTATCGCTTGTGAAATGGTTCCCGTTGTATGCGGATCCTCTTACAAGAACAAGGGTGTTCAGCTGATGCTGGACGCTGTTATCGACTACATGCCGTCTCCGCTGGACATCCCCGCGATCAAGGGTGTTCTGGACGATGGTACTGAAGATGAAAGACATGCAAGTGACAGCGAACCGTTCTCTGCACTGGCATTCAAGATCATGACCGACCCGTTCGTAGGTAAGCTGGCATTCTTCCGTGTGTACTCCGGTACTCTGGAATCCGGTTCTTATGTATACAACGCTACCAAGGGTAAGCGTTCAAGAATCGGTCGTATCCTGCAGATGCATGCAAATCACAGAGAAGAAATCGAAATGGTTTACTCCGGTGACATCGCAGCTGCAGTTGGTCTGAAGGACACCACCACCGGTGACACACTGTGTGACGAAGACCATCCGATCATCCTGGAATCCATGGAATTCCCGGATCCCGTAATCCAGATCGCCATTGAACCTAAGACAAAGGCTGGTCAGGAAAAGATGGGTATCGCTCTGTCCAAGCTGGCAGAAGAAGACCCGACCTTCAAGACTTTCACCGACGAAGAAACCGGTCAGACCATCATCGCTGGTATGGGTGAACTTCACCTGGAAATCATCGTTGACCGTCTGCTGAGAGAATTCAAGGTAGAAGCTAACGTTGGTAAGCCGCAGGTATCCTACAAAGAAACCATCACCGGCACCGCTGACGTTGATAACAAGTACGCTAAGCAGTCCGGCGGTAAGGGTCAGTACGGTCACGTTAAGATCAGAATTTACCCGAGAGAAGCTGGTGCTGGCTACGAATTCAAGAACTCCATCGTTGGTGGTGCAATTCCGAAGGAATACATCCCCAAGATCGACGAAGGTATTCAGGAAGCAATGCAGTCCGGTCCGATCGCTGGTTACAATCTGGTTGACCTGGGCGTAGAACTGTATGACGGTTCCTACCACGAAGTTGACTCCTCTGAAATGGCGTTCAAGATCGCCGCATCCATGGCTCTGAAAGAAGCTGTTAAGAAGGCTAAGCCGGTTCTGCTGGAACCCATCTTCAAGGTGGAAGTTACTGCTCCGGAAGAATACATGGGCGACGTTATCGGCGACATCAGCTCCAGAAGAGGTCGTATCGAAGGTACCGACATGCACAATGGTGCAGTTGCTGTACGCGGTATGGTTCCGCTGTCTGAAATGTTCGGTTACGCTACCGACCTGCGTTCCAAGACTCAGGGTCGTGGTAACTACGTAATGCAGATGGACCACTTCGAAAAGCTGCCTGAAAGCTTGATCGAAAAAATCAACAAGTAATTGAATTCAAAATCACTGGTTGGGATCTCCCGCTGAGATTCCAACCTTCCATAACAGATTTCGGCAACCGGCGCTTCGCGCCTTGTTCTTACCGCCGAAACTGAATTTTAGGAGGAACATAAAATGGCAAAGGAAAAATTTGAGAGAACAAAACCGCATGTTAACATCGGTACTATCGGTCACGTAGACCACGGTAAGACCACTCTGACTGCTGCTATCACCAAGACTCTGTATGAAAGATACGGCCTGGGCGCTAAGGTTGACTTCGACCAGATCGACAAGGCTCCGGAAGAAAGAGAAAGAGGTATCACCATCTCTACCGCTCACGTAGAATACGAAACTCCGAACAGACACTACGCTCACGTAGACTGCCCGGGACACGCC
>JAFUQN010000080.1 GCA_017472365.1 Bacillota bacterium | reverse complement strand
TTCGAAGTAACAGTGCAGCAACACACCCATCAAGCCGGAGAAGATTCCCACGGTCAGGGGTTTCATGTTCCCTTCGTTTCTAAACAGCGGATCCACACTGCGATCCAGAACGCGATCATCGCTCTGGTAAATCGCACGGATCCCCCAGACAGCCAGGCCAACCAGTAAGATCACGAAGAAGATCAGACCCACATAGCCCATTTCCACCAGGGTCTTCAGGTAGTAGTTATCCATGTAAAAATAGCTGAACTCTTCGGTCTTATCCAGAACCTGATTGTTCATGGCAACCGCTCCGCCGAAGCGACCCAGGCCAAAACCCAGCCAGGGGTTGTTTTCATGGAGCAGGTTCAGGCCGGTTTCCCAACGCAGAGATCTTCCACCCACTGCCGATGCTTCCCGATAATCGGAAGTGAACAGATAGGTGATGCGGTTGGTCACCGAGGGAACCGCCGTCAACACGACGGCGATTGCCGCGCCCATGACACCGAACAAGCGCTTGTCCAGGAACATCGCGAACAGGACGATTGCCAACATGATGCCCAGCCACGCGCCCTTGGAGAAAGTAAACAGTAAGCAGAGGCACATGATCCCGGTCCCGCAGAGGGCCAGAACCTTGAACAAAGGCTTTTTGCAGTAGTACATCAAAGATGCTAGCAGCGGCGCCCCCATGACCAGCAGCGATCCGAAGATATTGGGGCTTCCGGTCAGAGAGAATACGCGAGTACGAACCCCGGCTTCCGTCTGGCTGACCCAACCGGAAGGAATGGGTACAGCGATGATGTACTGATAGATCCCGTGGAGGGATAAAAGAAATACCACGGCTGCAAAGGCTGTGTATAGCACTTTAAAGTCGGTATCGTCTTCGATCAGATGCAGGATCAGGAAGAACCAGACCATATACATCACCTGTGCGCGGAGACCTGCAAAGGCGATGGACGGATACGGTCTCACCAAGGCCATCAGCAGACAACCGACAGCCACAAAGAGCAGGATATATGCACCCACCGGCGTGGAACGATCGATGGCTCTGGTCTGTTTCAGACCCACACGCCACAGGATCAGGACAAAGGTGCCGGCCATGAAGGCTTCTTCCCAGAGGGAGGCTAAGATCCCGATGCCCAGAACGTCGCGGATGATGTATTCCAGCGGTAAGTAAGCGGCAAAAGCCACTAAAACCCACTGATGCAGGCTCAGTTTATTGACCCAGCGGAAGACGATGCTGGTTTCGGTCAACTTCAGGTACAGATCCCGGAACCAGATCATGATTTTGTAGAACAGACTGTGGGACAGGATTTCGCCCATGTACTCCCAGAAGCTGCGGATCTTTGTCCACAGACTTGCCCAGGCCGATGTGGGACCGGGATTGGGCGCGGAGCAGAAACCGTTCCACAGGCGGGCGGAAAGCGACACATCGTAGCTTTCGCTCAGCTTCCGGGCGGTCTTACCCAAAAAGCTGTGATCCCAGCTGCGATACAGCGTCATCCATATCGCCGCCAGGAACCGGTAAACCCGGCTGTTTTCCAGTATATTCATAGGTCGTCCTCACTTATTCCTCAGCAATTTCCACGTAACGGATGGTTCCGGACAGTTCAAAGGTCTGGGTCTTTACGATGTAGGTACGACCTGCGCGCAGTTCCTGGCTTCCGATCTTGGGGGATGCGGTATCCTTGGGAACTTCACACTTGATCTTGAAAATCACGTCCTTCTTGGAGGGGTCGGTGGCATCCACGATGATCCCGTCATCGGTGACAGCCTGAACCGTGTAATCTTCAAACCAAACATCTTCAATATAAGCGTTCAGGTAGCTGTTACCGGAAACCAGCTGTTCACCGGCCAGATCCTGACGTTCGATTTCCTTCAGCATTCTGGGCGGAGTCCCGATGATGCAGACTTCTGCAGTACATTCCACCTGGGGAGATACCGCTTCCTGTACGCGGTTTCCTAAAATCATGGTTGCCACAGCACCCACCATGGCAATGACCATAACGACGATGATCAGATCCACCACGTTGATGAATCCGAACAGCTTACCTTTTTCATTGATCAGTTTCATTACAATATCCCTTTCTGCTATTTAAAAATTCCTTTATCTTTTAAGATGGTTTCCATCTGTTTGACTCGTTCATCCCAGGAGCACTGGCGGCCGTATTCCATACGCTTTTTCGCCTTTTCACTTCTGGTCGGTTCGGTTTCGTGGAGCGCTTCTTCGCACTTGGCCATGAATTCTTCCAGTCCGGAGGCCACGTGGACCACGTCGGCGAAATCCGCTACTTGAAGCGGTTCTCTCGTACTGACCACGGGCTTTCCTGTGGCCAGATATTCGTAGAACTTCAGCGGGCTTACATCCTTGGAAAGACGTCCCTCTCTGAACACGTTCAGACACACGTCGAATTCCTTGATCTTCGCCGGAAGCTCCTTCTGCGGAACGAGACCGCAGAACTTCACGTTGGGGTACTGTTCCAAATGCGTCAGATCCACTCCGGGGAGCGTTCTTCCGATCAGGCGCACTTCCCCATCCGGGTACTTCTTCGCCAGTGCTTCGATACAGTCATAATCGATACATTCCTGTAACATCCCCACGAAACCGAACACCGGCTTTTCCGGATCCACCGGCTTATCTTCTCCCTCAGCCACCTGAGAGAAAATCTCGTAAGCCGCCCCGTTGGGGATCATCGAAACGTTGTCGTTATACTGTTCCAGCGTTTCTCTCAGACCTTCTGCAGTACAGAACACATAGTCCGCTTTTCTAGCCAGATCTTCTTCCTGCTTGTCCACCACAGCCGGGTTGATCATTCCCTTATATGCGGAATGTCTGTCCACGCAGTCGTAGATCAGCCCCTGTTTCGGGATCAGATCCACCGCGTCGCAGCTGGTGGGAGAGTAGCACCAGACGTAGGGCTTTTCAAAGCCGTGATCCTTCATCTTTTTACGGATAAATGCCGCCTGACGCTTCTGGTTGATCTTGTTGATCCAACGGAATTTATTGAAGAACGGCAGGACCGGCGGTGCCGCATACACGGTCACATTGTCCTGCACCTTCTCTCCCGGCTGTTTCCACTTGGTCAGCCGTTCTTTACAGTTCTTATCCTTCAGCGGCGCAATCCAGGTCACCGGAGGATCGATGTAGATGATCTCCGCGTCGGACAGACGGTTCATTACGTTCTGCTTTCGCGTGGGGATCGGGTAGTAATTGGTTGTCGATATGCATACGACCTGTCGCATCGTTACTTTCCTCCTTCCGGCTGAAGCAACCGCTTCGCCGCATCTCTGTTGATATGTTCCATGGCCATCAGACGTTTCTGTGCTTCTTCCGCGCGGCTTTCCGGCTGAACCATTACTGCGTCGATATATCCGCACAACTGCTCTGTGGTCAGTTCATCCATGGGAATACAATATTCCGAACCGATATCTTTGATGAAGCTGTCCACCTTAACATCGTACGATACACCGATTACCGGAGTTCCGCCGGCTGTGGCGAAAATCAGGGAGTGGAGTCTCATACCGACCACCAGCTCCATGGAGCCCAACATACCGATCAGTTCTTCCACGGTGTAACGGTTCTGACAGGCATATCCCGGAACGGACAATCGTTCGCAGATTTTCTGGCCAAGGACAGCGTCCCTCGGTGTTTCGATGGGAACGAACACCGGTGTCAGACCGTACTTCTGATGGGCGTATTCCGCCGCCGCAATGATCGCCTCTTCGTTCAGAGGCTTCTTCCAGTGACGTAAACAGAACCCGATCTTCTTTCCGTCGGCAGGGATATTTTCGCTGAGGAACGCACCGCGGACTCTGGACGCGGTTGCCCGGCCCAGGTTCACTGTGGGGTCAGCCGACAGCGAAATTTCCGGCTTGTTGACGCCCATGTCATCCAGGAGCGCCTTGGAAGAGCTGTCTCGCAGCGTAATGGTGTCCGGCGTACTGTTCAGAACGCGGGCTGCGATTTTCTTATTGGTTTCTTTCGTAATCGGTCCGATCCCGCATCCATACATGATGATCTTACACCCGCTCAGTTTCGCTGCTTTCAGCGTGAACAGGTAGAACATCAGCGAACGGGACGAGGTCACATCCTGCATCAAACTTCCGCCGCCGTTGACGAACAGCTGGGATTTTCTCAGTTTTCTCCAGAACTTAAATACATTGAACAAATACAGGGAGTTGACCTTGTGTGTCAGGCGGGTATCCTTCGGATCTCTCGACATGACCCAGAAGGGCATGTCCGGATCGATCTCCGACAGCTGATTCAAAATCCCCTTCAGGATCGCTTCGTCACCGGCGTTTCCGCGGCCATAAGCACCGCAGAGAACGGCTCCGCGACGCTTTCCCTTATATTGTCTTCTGCGCAGGATGGTGCGGTACGCTTCTTCCTGCACTTCTTTCATCCGGTCTAAGGAAAACTCATTCTTCGCTTTTTGGAACAGGTTTTCCGCCAGCGTCCGCCGTAATTCCTCATCCACGGACAGCTGATATATGTATTCCGCAAAACTGTCCACATCGCCGGATTCGAACAGGAACCCGGTCTCCCCGTGCTGGATCAGCGTAGGGATCCCGCCCACGCGGGAGGCGATAGCCGGACAGTGATGGTATGCCCCTTCCAGTAAGGAATAGGGGAACGTTTCGGAAACAGAGGACAGAACGTTAATATCCACGCCCGCGAAATACTCCTGCATATCGGAGATCCAGCCTTCAAAGCGGACGCGGTGATCCACCCCCAGATCTTTCGCCAGCTGACGCAGCATCGCTTCGTCTTCCCCGGTACCGGCGATAGACAGAAACAGCCGCGGATTTCTCTCATATGCCTTGGCAAAGGCCTTCACCAGCGTTCCGATGTCCTTGACAGGGTTCAGTCTCGCTGCGATCCCCACCACCAGGTCGCCTTCCGGCTTACTGGGACGCGGGTCAGGACTGGCCGTGGAAAAATCGATCCCGTTGTAGATCGTGAAAATGCTCTGGGGATCCATTCCGCGTTCGATCAGCGTCAGTTCCATGCGGTCCGCAACGGCCATATAAAAGTCCACACTTTTGATGGCCAGCTCATTGATGACACCGTAAGTGTACTGTTTATGGGGCTGGCCCATATAGTCCAGCTTCGGGTCGGAGTGGACAGTGGTGATCACCGGAACGTCGCGGAACAGCTTCAACAGCGCACCGTACATGTTTGCTTTCGCACCGTGGCAGTGGATCACGTCCGGGTGGAAGGTGTCGATAGTCGCCTTTAAATTGCGCAGATCCTTCGACGCGTTCCATCCGTTCTGAGAGATGGTCACATCCAGTCCCATCTCCCTGGCTTCGTTGGTCAGTACGCCGCTGCGAAGGCTGAACACCAGGACGTTATTGGTGGTGGACAGCTGCTTCGCCAGCGATAATATGTGAGTTTTACCGCCGCCGATGTCTCCACCGGCGACTAAGAGCATGATATTCATTCAAAATCCTCTGCGTTAATTCAAGTTGAAAATAATGCTGGCAACCTGCGCCTTGGTCAGATATGCCGTGGGGTTCAGACAGCCGTTGGAAGAACCGGAGATAATCCCCTGAGACACCAGCGGATTGACGTAAGGTTCTGCCCAGAAGGCCACCTGATCGCTGTCCGCGAAGTGCAGTTCTACTTCTTCATATCCTCTGGCCATGGTCTTACCGATGACGGTCATGGCTTCCTGACGGGTCAGGTTCTTCTGCGGATTGAAGTACAGCTTTCCGTTGGACAGGCTTCCGCTGATCATTCCGCTGCCGTAGGCGGCCTTCACGTAGGCATCAGCCCAGGAGGGGATCAGAGATCTGTCCGCAAAGTTCAGTTCCACGTTGGTATAATCATTCAGATCCAGTCCCAGCCACTTCACCACGATGACCGCAAATTCCAGTCGGGTGATGTTGGTGTCGGGATTGAAGTACAGCTGGTCGCCCTGGGGCGTTCCGCTGGCAATGTTCCGGTTGTACAGATATACATCGAAGATATTGGACCAGTGGTTTACGGTATCCGCGAAGGGCTTACCGTCGGCGGTAGCCAGAACGGTTCCGTCTTCCGCAACTTCCGTAGCAGCCGCAGAAATGGTCACTGCCTTTCTCGTGATATTTCCGCTGGTATCGGTAACAATCAGCGCTGCGCGGTGGGTCTTACCATCGCTGATGTTCAGCGCCGCTTTCACCGCAGCTCCGTCATAGCTGAAGCTGACCGGCGAACCGTCCAGTGTCAGTTTCAGATTGTCCTTCGGGATCGCTGTGTCCAGATTATCCGAAATGTGACCGGTCAACGCGTTTCCATTGACGGACAGGCTCACGGTCGGCGATGTGTTATCCAGATACTTTCCGTAGCTGACCATCAGGTGATCCAGATAGATGGTTCCGCTTTCCTTTCCGTACATATCCAGATCCAGGCTGATCAGCTCTTCCGTACCCTTGGGCAGATCCACGACGATCTGTCTCCAGCCGGTGAAATCCAGCCATGCGGCGCTCAGCTCTTCGATTCCGTCTTCCGTTTCTACAGTCAGGGACAGTTCGTTTCCGGAGTTGTCACCGTATACCCAGAAATTGACTGCGCTGGGCGAATTGTCAAATTCCGCTTCGACAGGCGCCGATACAGTCAGCGCACCTTCGGTGGTAATTTCAAACTCATAGGTCATTCCCAGCGACTTCATGCCGTTGTGGACGTAAGCCAGCTGGTCGTTGGTGTAGATGACGAAGTCGCCGTTTTCCACGATGGGTTCGCCGCTTTCAAAGTCATCCAGCACTTCTCCCCGTCCGGCAACATTGATCTTGATCGTCGTACTGGTATCTCCTGCACTGACGGTGATGGAACCGTTATTCTGTGCATCGGTGTACGCCGTAAACACGCCGTTTTCATCGATTTCACCGATGTCACCGTTCACTTCCCATGTATAACAATCGTCCTGAGAGACGATGGTTTTTCTCTTATAGATCGCCTGGGCGTTGAAATCATACGTATCGCCCGCGGCAACCGCCACCGTACTTCCCAGTACGGCGCCGGAGGCTCCGGTCACCCGGATGGAGGTGGGACTTTCCACCACGTTCACTTCGGCTGTTCCGTAAGCACCCCGTCCGTAGACTTCCACCAGACCGCTCATTTCTCTCGTTCCGGCGGTGAATACGTTGTCGTCGTCACCATCTTCACCGAATCCGCCCAGACGGCGGCTGTCGGTATCAAAACTCAGGCTGTACGGAACCTCTGCAGCGTAATGGGCTCTGTCGGTAGCCTTCACAGTGAATTCCTGCTTCGCCCCAGCCAGCATGGTCACGCTGTAAGGATATAAATGCAGATATTCCGCAGATCCGCGGCTTTCTCTGTCAGTTACGAGTAAAATGTAGTTTGCACAGGCTCTCAGCGATCCGGCGCTGGGCTTATTGATCAGAGATGTGTTCACATCGCCGGGATATAAGGCTCTCATTCCGGTGGATCCGCCGCCGTCCAGATTCACGGCTTCCACGCAGCCCAGCTCCTTTAACCGTTCGGCCAGCTCTGACTGGTACGTCCCCTGACTGTACCCCTTCTGGCGGCCGTCCACGGTGTAGAAGATCACAGAACCGTCGTCCTTGATCCCGATGGCTGTTCTGGGTGCTCTCGTCTTGTCCGTGGTGGGAGCAACATTTTCCCCGTCGGTCAGCAGCTTATAGCCTGCACCGACCGCATATTCCACGTCTTCCCATTCTTCGTCGGCCTCGAAGGTGAATTCCACTTCATCACCCACTCTCAGGGTCTGGAACTGCGCCAGAGTGGTAGTATAGGGCGTATTGGACGCCATGGAGATCACCACTTCTCCTTCACGGATCGGTGTTGCCGTTGTGGAACCACCCAGTGCAGTGACCACACCGGTCATGGTTTCATTGATCCGCGGTTCGCCGTCGGTCACGTTCAGGACCACGTTGAAGGACGGGATCGTCGCCTTGTTGGTGTCGTTATAGTCTTCTGTGTAGAGAACGATCCCCGATGCCTGGGTCAGCTGCTTATTCAGATGCATTCCCAAAGTGATGGCCGCTCCCGATGTATTGGTATAATGGGCTCTGGTCTGTAAACCGGACCGTCCGATGATCACCTCACCGTCGTCATAAAAGCCGACGGAGTTATAATTGGCTACAGTGCTTTCCGAAGAGCGGATGATCCCCTCTTTGATCACCAGCCCGGTGGCAACACCGTTGTCAACGGTGAAGAAGTCACCGTTGATTGCCGCGATTACGTTCAGACCGGCTTCCTGCGCGTATCCGATGACCGTACTCATTCCGGCAGCCCCGTAGATGTCGTTTCCGTAGTGAACCACCGGTACCACGTCGCCGTCCGGCTCGTATGTAACGTAGTTTTCCACGATTTCATCGTCCAGGTACGTGCTGTACCAGCTTTCGTTGGTCAGACGGATGGTCTCCGTCATTTCCAGGTTCTTCTGTTCCAGCTGCGTTCCGAAGGTGGCCGCAAAGCTGGTCACAGGCCCCAGGACCATGACCGCCGCCAAAAGTGCGGCGGTGGCCCGTCGTCTCAATGTGTTTCTCTTCATTCCCTTTTTCCCTTTCTATTGTTTACTGCTGTACCAGTGTATAGCCTCCGTTGATCATGACGAAGCATTCTCCCACGGTCTTGATTCCGCGGCCGTCGCTGCCGGGAATCAGCAGGAGATGGTTCTGTGTGATGTTCGTACCCATACGCAGGTCCTTACCGCCGGTCAGGTCGGAGATCCCGTTCTTTCCGTTATCCACGGCGGTAGCGCTTCCGCTTCTTAAGATCATTTCCGTACCGGTCTCACCCTGTACCAGAGTCTTTCCGGGAACACGGACAACCTGCCATCCGGTGGATACGGTCGTGGTCACCGCGGACGGAGTAGAGCCTTCTTCACTATCAGTGTCGTCGATCTCTTCTTCCTTTTCTTTCAGTGCTTTCACGTCGTCTTTCAAAGAATCCACATCATCCTGCAGGTCGCTCACATCATCTCTGACGCTTTCCATACCGTCCTGCAGCTCTTCAATGGCATCCTCCTGATCGTCGTTGACATCGTCCACATCATCGAACAGATCCTTCAGCTTGTTGACGACTTCATCCACATAGCTTTTCGTTACGATGGGGTCATCTTCCGATCCCGGTGTTCCGGCACCGAACCCCACAGCCAGAGTGGCGGTCAGGATCATAGCGATCATTGTAACGATCAAAAAAATTCTGGTCTTTTTCATGTTTCGTATCTCCTTTTAAAAATCGATGATCCCCAAACTGATCACCAGTGCTTCGTTGACTTTCTCCATGGCATCTGTATCCATCCGGCCGATGCGCTCCTTCAGGCGACGTTTATCCACCGTCCGCAGCTGTTCCAGAAGGATGACAGAGTCTTTATTCAGCCCGTGCTCTCCAGCTCTGATTTCCACATGGGTGGGCATCTTCGCCTTGTTGATCTGCGACGTGATGGCAGCCACGATGACGGTGGGACTGTATTTATTTCCCACATCGTTCTGGATCACGATCACAGGTCGGACGCCGCCCTGCTCTGAGCCGATGACCGGACTGAGATCCGCAAAAAAGATATCTCCTTTTTTTACTACCAAGTCATTCACTCTCCAATAATAACTTTTCATATATCCGGAAATCCGAAGTCCCCGCCTCCAGCGCTTCTTCGGCCAGCTGCAGGTTCAGAAGCCCCATTTCCTTATAGCCCTGTTCCATGCGGGCCCGGATCCGGTTTTTCTTTTCCTGTTCCAGTGCCGAAAGGATCGCTCTGCGGATCCATTCACTCCGATTGATTTCTGCATATTTCAACTGTTCATCCACGCGTTCCAGAAGTTCTTCCGGAAGGCTGAGGATGATCTTCTTCATTTCTGACACGACTCCACCCCTTTTCTGATGCGTCTTTTGCTAAAACATCTCTATGCGTAAGCATATATGATTATATATACAAAATTATATATGGAGTGTCGTATCCTGTCAAAGCCCTATATTTCCCAGTCAATGTTCTTCGACGATCTGTTTGATCGCCAGAGCCAGACTGTCAGCGATATCCGAGGCCATCAGACTGTACTCTCCCCAGTACTGTGCTCCCAGATCTCCGGCCAGACCGTGGAGATACACACCGCAGCAGGCGGCTTCCAACGGTCCAAGACCCTGTCCGACGAGAGCGGCGATGACCCCTGTCAGCACGTCTCCGCTGCCGCCGGTGGCCATCCCGGGATTTCCTGTCGTGTTACTATATGTTTCTCCCGACGGCGCTGCTACTATGGTACCGGCTCCTTTCAGAACAGCCACCGCGTTCAGCTTTTCTGCCAGCGCCCTTGCACAGCCCTCTCTGTCCTCTGCGATTTCCCGCGTGGAACAGCCCAGAAGCCGTGCCGCTTCTCCGGGATGAGGCGTAATGATCAGGCTGCACTTCCGGCGTGAACCACAGCCCGCAGGGCTGCTTGCCAGAGCCATAAGTTCCTCATTTTCCGCCAGATGATTCAGCGCATCGGCATCAAAAATCGCCGTTCCGCGATATCCCGTCAGGATCCGTTCGATCAATGGTTGGTTTTCATTTCTGACCCCCAGTCCCGGGCCGATTGCGACGGCCTGATATCCGTTCAGGTCCCAGTCGCCCGCCCTGCGGGAAACACAAGTCGCTTCCATAACTCCGGTATGGATCACCGGATACAGTTCCTGCGGTACCGATACCTGGACCAGGCCGGCTCCCGTACGCAGAGCTCCTCTGGCGCAAAGCACCGCCGCGCCGGCCATGCCGTGACTCCCGGCAACCACCAGCAGCTTTCCGCAGCTTCCTTTATGTAGCTGTCTGTCCCGCTTCCTGACATAAGTTTTGACATAAGCGGCTTGAATTAAACCTGTATCTTTCATCTTTTCCATATATTTTATTTCGTTGAAAATAGATGAAGATTTCCACCGACAGTGCAGCAGAAATCTTCAGTTGTTTCCTTGTAAAACTGTGATGTTAAATTCCCAGGATCGTGGTTGCCATGGTGAAGTAAGTCACTACAGAAACCATGTCGGTCAGGGAAGAAATCATGGGACTCGCCATCAGCGCAGGGTCGATACCCAGGCGCTTTGCCGCCATGGGCAGTAAGCCGCCGATGGACTTTGCCGCGATAACGATGACGAACATGGAGGCGCTGACCGCAAAGGCGACCATGGCCCCTTCGCCGTCCATGAGGCAGATTCGTCCAAAGTTCAGAACGCTCAGCAGTACCCCGATGACGCAGCTGATCCGCAGTTCCTTCCAAAGAACTTTCGGCCAGTCAGACGGGTCGATTTCATCCAGGGACATCCCACGGATGATCAGTGTTGCGGACTGAGACCCGGAGTTCCCGCCGGTACCCATCAGCATCGGCATATACGATACGAGGCATACCATTTTCGACAGTGCCTCTTCGAATCCGGAGATAATTCCGCCGGTGACCACGTAGGAGCACATCAGGAAGAACAGCCAGGGAAGACGGCTCTTCACGTGACGCCATACGCTGATATCCAGATATTCGGTATCGCTGTCGTCAAAGTCGATAACCCCCGCCATACGTTCGATGTCCTCGGTGGTTTCTTCTTCCACAACGTCCATAATGTCGTCGACGGTGATGATCCCGACGAGACGGTATTCATTATCAACAACGGGAATCGCCAGATAGCCGTATCTCTTGAACAGATTCGATACTTCTTCCTGGTCTTCATATACGTTAACAACCTGAATGTCTTCGTGCATGTATTCTTCCACATAGGCATCGTCCGGTGCAACCACCAGCGCTCTCAGGGATACTACCCCCAGAAGCTTACGGCCTCTGTCCTTGACATAACAGGTATATACGGTTTCAGAGTCGATCCCTACTTCTTTGATGTGGGCCATGGCCTCCGCTACGGTCATGTCTCTGGACAGTTCCACGTAGTCGATGGTCATCAGGCTCCCCGCACAGTTTTCGGGATATTTCAAAAAGGTATTGATCAGATTTCGTTCTTCTTTCGACGTATGGTTCAGGATCTTATCCACCAGATTGGCGGGCAGTTCTTCCAGAACGTCGATCATATCGTCGAAGGCCAGCTCTTCCATGATGTAGCTGATTTCGCTGTCGGTGATGGCGCTGATGATGTCCACCTGGTCCTCCGAATTCATGTAGGAGAACACTTCCGTGGAAATATCTTTCGGAAGGGTACGGAACATGATAACCGCACGGTCCACGTCCATTTCGTCCATGATTTCTTCCAGTACTTCCGCGATATCGACGGCGTTATTTTCCAGCAGCATCTGACGCGCTGCCATGTATTTCTTTTCTTCCAGAAGCTGCAGGATATCTTCGATCAGCGTATCCATACGCTCTGCCACCGTAGTTGTTTCTACGATGAGGTTTTCATTTTCCATAGGCTCTGCTCCTTTCCGGCATTCATCCTGCTGCCAAAAGTCACTTCACCCGGCGCCGGAAAACGATTCCGCGCTTTATCTGAAGTCCTGTGACAACAGGATCGTTCTTATGTAATAATCATCTTGATTACGGCCTTGTTTTCGACTGGGTCCGCTTTCCATTCCTGTGTCACTTCCTTTCTGGTTCTGTCTGCGTTCAAACCACCACTTCCGGTATCCTGTTCAAACGCGGTCTCCAACTTAAAATTATACCTTTTCGGCGTCCCGTTGACAAGACTTTTCGGGCCTTTTCCCGTAAGTTTGAACAAACCTTTCATTCTAAATCGATTCGTTCAAACTTTTTCCCTCATATTATTTTCACGTTGCTCATGGTTTTCACACCTCATATATTTTTCAGTAAATTGTTCAAACCAAAGTTTCTGTTTCAACGAAAAGTTTTCACAACGACTTAGTTTATCAGCAAAACGTTCAAACCCATCGGCCATACCCCTCAAAAAGTTTTCCCACATCATATTATCTGCCGTGCAAATGTCTGCATTCAACAGCATAAAAAAACGAAGCTCCAGACGCATCTGTGCTTCGCTTTTCATTACTGACTCGATTTTCTTTCCCAGATATTACTTTCTCGGCAGGACGATTTGCGGATTGTCCTTGGAGCGGCGGTACAGGGTGATCTTACGACCGATGGCCTGTACGAATTCGCAGCCGGTCTCTTCGATGATCATATCGGCCACTTCATCCTTGGTCAGATCACAGCCTTCCTGCAGCTTGATCTTTACCAGCTCTCTGGTTTCAAATCCGATTTCCATTTCCTTGATGATATTTTCGGTCATGCCGGACTTACCTACGTATACGGTGGGCTCCAGCTCATGAGCCAGACTCTTTAAATAGCTTCTCTGCTTTCCTGTTAACATGTGATTTCCTCTCTTTTATCTTCTATTCACTGGCCGTTTTCCCTCCGGGATCCCAGTTTGGTACGGCCTTACACTGCAAAATTCCCATAGATATTTTATTATATCACAACCATTATAAAAATGCACGAAAAATCCGTCCTTCATTTTTTGTTTGATTGAAGTTTTTTTCTTTTGTTCGATGATGTTCACTTAATTTCGCTTTTGACTTTTCCAGTTTTTTGTATACATTTTTTGTTTTTCAAAAGGATTTCTCCATCGTTTCTCAATTTTTCATTTTTTCAAAATAATTTAATTTAAAATCGTTTTTTCACTTTGTTTTTTTCAAAGAAAACGGTCTTTGGCTTTAAATTATTTATATTTTCCGGAAGTATTGACGTGGTTTTTTTCGCATGTTACATTTAAAGTAATGAAAATTGGGGACATGGGGTCCTCAGAGTGAATGTATTATTTACCCCCTCCGCGAACGCATGCACGTTATGCGTACAAGCGTCCACGACAGGGCAATGCAAGAGGAGAGAAATGACATGGGCAAGATTGTAGACCAGTATATCGAAATTGCAAAGAAGAGAAATCCCGGCGAACCTGAATTCCTTCAGACTATCGAAGAAGTTCTGACTTCCCTGGAACCCGTTCTGGAAAGACATCCGGAATACGTTGAAGCAGGTCTGATCGAAAGACTGATCGAACCTGAAAGAGGTATCAGCTTCAGAGTATCCTGGGTTGATGACAACGGTAAGGTACAGGTTAACAGAGGTTACAGATATCAGTTCAACAGCGCTATCGGTCCTTACAAGGGCGGTCTGAGATTCGCTGCTAACGTAAACCCCAGCATCATCAAGTTCCTGGGCTTCGAACAGATCTTCAAGAACTCCCTGACCGGTCTGCCGATCGGCGGTGGTAAGGGTGGTTCCGACTTCGACCCCAATGGTAAGTCTGATGCTGAAATCATGAGATTCTGCCAGTCCTTCATGACCGAACTGTTCAGACACATCGGTCCTGAAACCGACGTTCCCGCTGGTGACATCGGTGTAGGTGCAAGAGAAATCGGTTACCTGTATGGCCAGTACAAGAGACTGGTTAACAGATTCGAAGGCGTTCTGACCGGTAAGGGTATCCCCTACGGCGGTCTGAAGGGCAGAACTGAAGCTACCGGTTACGGTATCGTATTCTTTGCTCGTCATATGCTGGAAGCATGCGGCGAAAAGCTGGAAGGTAAGAACGTAGCTATCTCCGGTTTCGGTAACGTATCCTGGGGTACCGCTACCAAGCTGAACCAGCTGGGCGCTAAGGTTATCACCATCTCTGGTCCGGACGGTTACGTATACGACGAAGACGGCGTAACTCTGGGCGAAAAGGTTGACTTCATGCTGCAGCTGAGAGCTTCCGGTAAGAACATCGTAGCTCCCTACGCAGAAAAGTTCCCGTCCGCTAAGTTCTTCCCCGGAAAGAAGCCCTGGGAAGTTAAGGCTGACCTGTATATTCCCTGCGCTACTCAGAACGAAATCAGAATGGCTGACGCTGAACAGATGGTTGCTAACGGCTGTAAGTTCCTGTGCGAAGGTGCTAACATGCCCACCACCAACGAAGCTCTGGCTTACCTGATGGCTAATGGCGTTACCGTTGGTCCGTCCAAGGCTGCTAACGCAGGTGGCGTAGCTTGCTCCGCTATCGAAATGAGCCAGAACGCTCGTAAGATGCCGATGGAAGTTGAAGAAGTATACGCTCAGCTGGAAGTTATCATGAAGAACATCCACGACAACGCTGCTAAGGCTGCTCAGGACTACGGCTATGGTTACAACCTGGTTGCAGGTGCTAACATCGCTGGCTTCCTGAAGGTTGCAGATGCTATGATGATGCAGGGTGTGGTATAATAGCCAACTCCACTGACATCCGTCACAAATCCAAACACAAAATCCCGGAACTCTCGTTCCGGGATTTTTATTTTCCCACCTCTCCTTGACGTTACCTCACGGGACTGCTAGAATTCTGTTGTTGACAACTTATTCAGGAGGTAATCCCTATGAAAATCGCCATGATCCAAATGGATGTCGTATATAACAAGGAACAGAATATTTCTCACGCCGTCGAACTAATCGACCGTGCCTGTGCGGAAGAACACCCGGACTTCGTGGTCCTTCCCGAAATGTTCTGCTGCCCCTATTCCAACAAATATTTCCGCGAATACGGTGAAACTCTGAACGGTCCTGCCCAGAAAGCTCTGGCTGAATGTGCAAAGAGAAACCAGATCTATCTGGTGGGCGGAAGTCTCCCCGAACTGGAAGACGACCGCGTCTACAACACCTCTTTTGTCTATGACCGCGAAGGAAACCAGATCGCCCGCCACAGAAAGGCTCATTTATTCGACATTGACGTTCCCGGCGGACAGCGGTTCTTCGAATCAGAAGTCCTGACCCCCGGCGAAGAAACCACCACCTTCGAAACGGAATTCGGCCGCATGGGTCTCTGCATCTGCTTTGACTTCCGCAGTCAGGAGATTGCCAAGACCATGGGCGACCGCGGTGCCAAAGTCATCTTCGTACCGGCCGCCTTTAACATGACCACCGGCCCGGCGCACTGGGAAATCCTGTTCCGTTCCCGCGCCATCGATAACCAGCTGTTTACCCTGGCAACCGCTCCGGCCCGCGATCCCAACGGAGAATACGTTTCCTACGCTAACTCCATCGCTGTGGATCCCTGGGGAACGGTCCTGAAGCGTCTGGGAACCGACGAAGAAACCGGCTTCGTGGAATTCGACCTGACCCGCATCGATGCCGTCCGTACACAGCTGCCCATCATCGCATCCCGTAAACCAAAACTCTATGATTAATGCACAATAACGAACAAGGTTTATTATGATTCAAGTAATTTTAAAAGCACTTTCTTTTATATTCTGCATGGCTCTGGGCTACAGCCTGAAAAAGACCCGTGTTCTGAAAGAAGACGACCACCGCGTCGTCAGCACGATCTATATCAACGTGGCTCTGCCATGCGCCATCATCATGTCCTTTCGTAATTTCACGCTGGACGCTTCGCTGTTCTTCTTTCTGATCCTCCCGATCATCTCGAACGGTATCATGATCTTCTGGGCGTGGTTCACCGGAAAAAAACACGGAAACGAAACCATCGCTTACCAGATCACCAACTTCCCCAACTACAACATCGGAAGTTTCACGTCGCCCTTTCTGCAGAGCTTCATGAGCCCCACCGCGGTGGTTGCCGCGTGTCTCTACGATACACCCAATGCGTTCTTCACGCTGGGCGGAAGCTATACCGTGGCCTGCCGGTTTATGCCCGGCTCTCCGAAGTTCACATTTTTGGGGTTCTTCAAGCGCATCATGGGTTCGGTCACCATCAAGGTCTACACAGTCCTTTTGATACTGACCTTCCTGAACATCCGCCTTCCGGAGTTCCTATTCACCCTGATCTCTCCTGCGGCCAGCGCCAATGCGTTCCTTTCCATGTTCATGCTGGGTCTCTATCTGGACTTCTCCTTTGACAGAGAAACGCTGAAACGCGTCGCCTTAGCCATCGGATCCCGCGTTGCGGTCGGCGGCCTTCTGGCAGGTCTGATCTGGATTCTGCTTCCGCTTCCGTTGGAACTGAAACAAACCTGTGCCCTGTGCCTTCTGGCCCCCTTCGGATCCATGAACCCGGTCTACACCGAAAAACTGGGCAGCGACTACAAGACATCGGCACTGACCAATTCCCTGGCCATCGTCACCAGCATGATCATCTTCTCCACGCTGCTGACTCTTTGGAACATCTAATCACACAAACAACAATAACAACAGGAAACTATGAACACTAAATTTGTCTTTCGAACCATCGGACAGCTGTTGGGTGTCGAAACCGTTCTCATGATCCCTGCCATTCTGGTAGCGATCTACGACCGCGAAACCGACGTGGCCAGCGCCTTTGCCTGGGCTATGTCCCTTCAGCTCTTTACCTCATATACGATGCAGTATTTCTGCAAAGAAGATTCACATAAAAAATATTATGCCCAGGAAGGCTTCGTCACCGTCTCCATTGGATGGATCATCCTTTCGCTGTTCGGCTGTCTTCCTTTCTGGATCAGCGGCCAGATTCCCTCCTTCATCGATGCACTCTTCGAAATGGTCTCCGGCTTCACTACCACCGGTGCAACCATCCTGTCTGACATCGATTCGATCAGTCGGGCACTGCTCTTCTGGCGCAGTTTTTCTCACTGGATCGGCGGTATGGGGATGCTGGTATTCATCCTGGCAATCATCCCTGCCGGCCAGGGACGCGGTTATACACTGCACCTGATCCGGGCGGAAATTCCCGGTCCCGACATCGGAAAACTGACACCGCGCATGGGTAACACCGCCAAAATCCTCTACGGAATCTACATCCTTTTGACCATTCTTTGTGCAGTGATGTATTTTCTGGCCGGAATGCCCCTGTTCGAATCCTTCTGCTACGCTTTCGGAACAGCCGGTACCGGTGGTTTCAGCGTACATAACGCCAACATGGCACTGTATACACCCACGATCCAGTGGATCGCCACCGTCTTCATGCTTCTGTTCGGTGTAAACTTCACCATGTTCTATTTCCTTCTGATCCGCGAATTCAAAATGATCTACAAGGATGAAGAACTGCGGCTGTACCTTCTGATCGTTGTGGCGGCCACACTGGTAATCACCTGGAATATCTCTCCCCTGTATGATTCTCTCAGGGAAAGCTTCCGCCATGCTGCTTTCCATGTCAGCAGTATCACAACGACGACGGCCTTTGCCACCACCAATTTCGAGTCGTGGCCAACATTGTCCCAGGCGATCCTTCTTTGCCTTATGATCCTTGGATCAAATGCAGGAAGTACCGGCGGCGGGATCAAAACCGCCCGTTTTCTTCTGATGCTGAAGGGGCTTCAGAGAAACATCCGTCAGGCATTGAACCCTTCCAACGTGTACGTGATCCTGGTCAACAAGCGTCCCATCGCAGAAAAGACAATGCAGAATCTGAACGCCTACATGGCCGCTTACTGGCTTCTGATCATATTCAGTTTTCTTCTGGTATCCATTGACGGCTATTCCGTTACCACTTCGCTTTCTGCGGTGGTTGCCTGCTTCAATAACATCGGTATGGGACTGGAAATGGTCGGTCCCGCCGGAAATTACGCCGCGTTCAGCGACTTCTCCAAGCTGGTCTTTATCGCGGACATGCTTCTTGGACGTCTTGAAATCTTCCCCATTCTCGTCCTGTTCAATCCGTCCACCTGGAACCGTTTCTTCTAATTATCGAATCATCACCAAAAAAACAGAGCTGTCTTCTCCGGCCACAGGCCAAAGGAGCGACAGCTCTTTTTATTTGATATTATTCTTCCAGCGCCGCCATGACCGACGGAATCAGCTGTTTCTTTCTCGATACGATACCATGGAGAATGACGCTTCCGTCACCGAATTCGCCGTCCGGGAACGCCTTGCTCAGAATTTTCTTTGCCTTGGCCCCTTCAAACAGCAGATCGGTCTTTTCTTCCAGGATATTGGTCATCATGAAGCAGATCATATCTAGTCCGCGTTCCTTGCTGGCTCCCTGAATGTACGGAACCATGCGTTCCTTCAGAGCCTGAAGTTCTCCGGCATCCATGGAATTCACCTGGCCTGCGCCGAAATGCACATCCTTGATCACGAACGTCTTAAAGTCCTGATAGAACAGGTCTTCTTCGGATTTGTCGTGGAAATCGCTGCCCTCGCGGAACATTTCACCGGCAAATTCCTCCGGAACGATCCCGGCAATCTGCGCCAGAGCGTTCGCTGCCATTTTATCGACAGCCGTGCAGGTGGGCGAACGGAACATCAGCGTGTCAGACAGAATGGCCGCACAGAGAAGTCCGGCGATGGACGGTGTAAGTTCCACATCATTTTCCAGATACATCTGATAGATGATCGTCGCCGTACACCCCACGGGCTGATTTCGGAAAAATACAGGAGCCATGGTTTCGATACTGGCGATACGGTGATGGTCAATGATTTCCAGAATTTCCGCATTGGCAATTCCGTCCACGGCCTGGGTCATTTCGTTGTGGTCCACCATGATCACCGGTTTTTTCCGCATGTTCAGCAGGAAACGTCTGGAGATCATGCCCACATAATGTCCGTGACGGTCCAAAACAGGGAAGTCGCGGTGGCGCTTTTCCGTCATGACCTTCTTAACATCTTCTGTAAAATCATCTTCGCGGAAGGTAACCAGTCCTTCCCGGCGCATGAAATGTCCCACCGGAGCACTCTGGTTGATCAGACGCGCTGCAGAATATGTACTGTGCTTCGTAGAAATGATAGTACAGTTCCGTTCACTGGCCAGCTTCTGAATGGTCTTGGTCACGGGAGAGCCGTTACAGATAATAATGCAGTCCGCCCCCATTTCGATGGCGCACAGCTGCGCTTCAAAACGGTCACTGACGATGACAATATCATGGGGATGGATGTATTCTTCGATGATATCGGGGCTTCCGGCCGCAATGATGATCTCGCCTTCCGAAATCACACCGTCCGGATCACCGACGACCATGGAACCTTCCAGCGTTTCGAGAAGGTTTTGGTACGGCGTCTTTGCACGGGCCAGGATCTGACTGTCGAATACATCCATGTAGGACGTTACGATATCTTTGATGGTGATCAGCCCTTCCAGATTCTTTCCGTCGGTAACGGGCAGCGTCACCGCATTGGCATCCTTCATCTTTTCCCAGGCATTTTTCAGCGACAGCATTTTACTGACGCCGGCAACATTTCGGATCTTGATGTCCGATACCTGCGTTCCGATGTCCGACACATATTCCGGAACCTTTACACCAAATCTCTGCAGGACAAACTGGGTTTCGTTGTTCAGCTGTCCCGCTCTTCTGGCGATATATTTATTCTCCGGATCGATCTTGTTTTTCAGCTCCGCATAGGCGATGGCCGAGCAGATGGAGTCCGTATCCGGATTTTTATGACCGATGACCGTGATCTTATTTTTCTTCATTTTTGTCGTTCCTTTCTGTCTGTGGGAGGATCTCCACGGCTTTCCCCGCAGAGAACAGATATAAGTACATCTGCTTGACCCTCTGACCTGAAATGGCCTCCAACGCTTCCTGATACATCAGAAGCTGAGGACGATACCGGCGGACCAGCCGCTGGATTTCTTCCTCTTCCCTTCTATTATCCATGAAATTGGATTTATAGTCTACTAAAACTATACCATCTTTTTCAGAAAAATAACAGTCAATCGTACCCTGGACGGTAATCGAATGTCCGTCCCGTTCTTTTTTCAGGTTGAACGAAATTTCCTTCTGCTTTTTCGTCGAAGCCACCAGCCGTTTTCCTAAAGGAGAACGGAAAAAGGCACTGATTTTTCCAGGGAGGATCAATTTGGCTTCCTCTGCAGAAATCAATTCCCGCTTGACCATATCGCCAATGAAGTCCCGGATTTCCGCTGCCGTCCATTTCCGGTCAAAGGGGAGACATTCCATAACGCGGTGATAGATGGTTCCGCGGTCAGCCGCAGTCAGATCCTTCACTTCCATAAACGCAGGCCGCTGGTGGAAGGCTTCTCTCCAGTCCTCTTCCTTTTCGGATTCCGCCGCCAGCTCCGATACCGTGTACTTCGTCTTCAGTTGGTTTCGTCCGCTGTCCTCATACCGGTATTCCAAACGCCGGCTGATTTCCCGCATCAACTCCGGATCACACGCTTCATCCTTCCATCCCGTCATAACGCCTTCCAGAACATCATCTCTGCGAAGATCTTCTTCTTTCTTCTGTGCAGAAAGCAGCGAACGGTCCGAATAGCGGATCTCCATGGACGTTCCACCCGTCCATGGGAAAATCATATCCAGATAACATCCCGCTCCCAGGCTGTCCTCGGGAAGTCGCAGCGTCTTCTGTTCCCTGAAACGATCCGCATTTTTCACGCTGGCCAAAAGCATCAGACGATCCTGCGCTCTTGTAAATCCAACATACAGAATACGGATTTCTTCCGCCATATCGTCCTGAACCAGCTTCTGATCGATCAGCTGCTTGATCATGGTCTTCTGATACGCGTGATGTTCCGGAATCACCCGCCGCAGGCCGAGACCCAAATCTTTATGACAGGCCACTTTGGCCGTTTCTTTTCTCTTATTAAAGGCGCGGCCGAGACCACCGATCAGGACAAAGGGAAATTCCAATCCCTTGCTCTTGTGAATGGTCATGATTCGGACCACATCGTCATTTTCACCGATCATCTTCACCTGACCGGTCTTGACTTTCCCCTTCTGCAGTGCTTCGATGTAACGGATGAATCCGAACAATCCCTTTCCGGAAGACGCTTCATATTGAATGGCTTTGTCCACCATGGCGTTCACATTGGCAAGCCTCTGCGTCCCCCCGGCAATGGCTCCGATGTAGCTTCCATAGCCCGTTTCTGAAATCAGAAGCTGTAAAAAATCTGCCAACGGCATAAACGATGCTTTCTCTCTCCACAGCGCCAGCCGTTTCAAACAAGCCGCGCATTTTTGCGCCAGAGGATCTCTTCCGGACGCTTCCTCCACTGCTTCACCGTGAGCCGCCGCTGCTTCCAGCGCGTCGAAATACGATCCCTCTTTGTGATTTGCACGGATCTCTGCCAGTTCACTGATCGTAAACCGGAATACCGGCGAACGAAGCACGGAAAGCAGTGCTACATCCTGGCGCTTATTGTCCACGATCCGCAGCAGGTTCAAAAAGATCCGGATTTCCAGTGTACCGAAATATCCGTCACTGTTATCCATGAAGCTTTCGATGCCCTGTTCCATCAGCGCCTTAGCATACAGGTCCCCATAGGACTTTACCCCGCGCAACAGAATCACTACATCCCTCTTTCGCAGCGGCCGGATCACCTGTCGTTTACAGTCATAGACTGGCTTACCCAGGGATTCTTTCACCAGCCGGGCCGCCTGAAGTGCCTCCACCTCTGCGGTAGCCAGTTCCGCGATCTGCGGGTCAGCATCCTCCGCACCGCTCTTGACATCCACAATATGCAGAAGCGAAGGATAATCCAGTTCTCCTTCGTACTCAAGGCCCTTGTGAAGGGCCGCATCCTCATCGTAGGTGATCCCCGTACTCTGCTTCGTCATGACCGCTTCAAAAATCTGATTTGTGGTGTCAATGATGCTCCCCTTGCAACGGAAATTCAGATTCAGGTCAATCTTCTTACTGTCCTTCACTTTCCCCGTCCGGTAGTCCTCGTATTTGTTCAGAAAGATCTCCGGTTCGGCCAGACGGAACTTGTAAATGCTCTGCTTCACATCCCCTACCATGAACACATTATCCTGGCGGGCGATACAGCTGATCAGTTCTTCCTGGATCACGTTACTATCCTGATATTCATCGATGAAAATACAGCGGAACTGGGCCCGGTATTCCTTTGCAGCTTCCGGATTC
Source organism: Bacillota bacterium (assembly GCA_017472365.1). Taxonomy (GTDB): domain Bacteria; phylum Bacillota; class Clostridia; order Peptostreptococcales; family Anaerovoracaceae; genus RGIG446. Next base: position 36,759 of record JAFUQN010000080.1, on the reverse strand, counting down.
TTCAGGATCTCCAGTGCATAATGTTCTATGTCACTGAAATCCAAAAGTCCCTTTTCCTCTTTCTTTTCTCTGTAAAACGCATCAAACTTCTTTGTAAGTCCGTACAGTTCCTCTGCCGCCCAGGCCGTATCATTCATGGCGCGGATCTGGTCTTCCAGACTCCCCGTTCCATACTGCTTCTGTACCTGGTTCCACAGTTCCTTTCCCCGGTCGCGCAAAGCAGTGATCTCATCCTTCACCAGCGCATACGCTTCTTTATCGGCCTTTCCCGCAGTAAACACCGCGAATTTCACCGGTCCTTCACTCTGCTCCACCGCATCCAGGTCACTTTTCGCCTTCGGAAGCAGAGTTTCAAGTCCTTCTTCTTCCACGCGGTCATACACTCTCCGGAAATATGCCCGGGCCAGCTCCAATTCCTGCATTCTCTGCTCTTCCCGGTACTTCCAGGCCGCGGATCCGCAGAACTGTTCTTCACCGGCGTTTAAATCCTTTACTGCTTGTTTCAACCATTCAAAAGGCCGGGGCATACTCTGTATAAAATTATGGACATAATAAATCATGTCCTTAACATCCTGTTCGCTCTTTCCGGTGGCGTACCAATCCAAAAATCGCAGAAATTCAGGCCGTTTCTCTTTAAATTCCTGCTGGAACAGCTGCTCCATGGCCTGATCCTGTAAAATCGACTTCTGCCCTTCATCACAGATACGGAAGCTGGGTTCTGCACCGATCAAATAAAAATAGCGCCGGATCACTTCCATGGCAAAGGCATGGAAGGTGCTGATATTTGCTTTGTGCATGGAATTCAGCTGGCCGCGTAGAAATCTGCGTTTTTCGTCGCTGCAGTCCTCTTTTTCCATCTCTGTCTGTAATGCCGCTGCGATCTTTTCACGCATTTCCGAAGCTGCAGCGTTGCTGAATGTGACGATCAGCATTTCCGTCAGCTGGATTCCGTCGTTGAGAAGAAGTCCCTTGATTCGTTCCACCAGAACCGCCGTTTTTCCGGATCCTGCAGCAGCAGAAACCAACAGGTTCTTTCCCCGTTCCGATATGGCCTCATATTGTTTTGGACTCCACTGCATTGCCGTTCCTCCCCAGTTCAAAATAGATATTTGTATTATATCATAAATCCCTTCAACTTTTTTGGAGGTCAAGGCTTTTTTCATATGCAAATGTGGTATATAATAAAATGTACGGCAATCGCCTCCGGCGACGTTGCCGCTTCAACGATGTTTCACCACATCTTCTCCGGTTCTTCTGTGACCGGTGAAGCAGTTTACGAGGTATGATTATGAAAAAGAATACAATGTTGATGATCCTTGACGGTTACGGTCTGGCAGCTCCTTCCGAAGGAAATGCCATCGCCCAGGCGAACACCCCCTGTCTGGATCGTTTATTCAGCGAATATCCCCATACACAGCTGGGAGCCAGCGGTCTGTCCGTCGGTCTTCCTGATGGCCAGATGGGAAATTCCGAAGTTGGTCACCTGAATATCGGCGCCGGCCGCGTCGTGTATCAGGAACTGACCAAGATCACCAAGGCGATCAACGAAGGACGTTTCTTCGATAACGAAGCCCTGTCCGATGCCATGGACCACGTTCTCCAGAACGACAGTGCTCTGCACCTGTGCGGGCTCCTGTCCGACGGCGGTGTCCACAGCCATCTGACTCACCTGTTTGCTCTGATCGACATGGCAAAACAAAAAGGCGTTTCTGAAGTTTACGTTCACGCTCTGCTGGATGGCCGTGACGTTCCTCCCCGCTGTGCTCTTACCTATGTAGAACAGCTGGAAAATCACATGAAAGAACAGGGCGTCGGTGCCATCGCCACCATCGCCGGCCGCTACTACGGTATGGACCGCGACAACCGCTGGGAACGTGTCGTCCTGGCTTATGATGCTATGACTTCCGGCGAAGGTGAAACCGCAACCTCCGCTTCCGAAGCCGTGGAAAAAGCGTATCTGCGTGAAGAAAACGACGAATTCGTCCGTCCCACAGTCATCCTGCGCAATGATGCTCCCGTGGCAACAGTCAACGACGGTGATGCCTTCGTCTTCTTCAACTTCCGTCCTGACCGTGCCCGCGAAATCACCAGATGCTTTGTCGATCCGGACTTTTCCGGCTTCGAACGCAAGAAAGTCGCAGATGATCTGATGTACATCTGCTTCACACAGTACGATGCCACCATGCCCAATGTAAAGGTCGCTTTCCCGCCCCAGTCTCTGGACAATACCCTGGGCCAGTACCTGGCTTCCAACGGAAAGAAACAGCTGCGTATCGCTGAAACGGAAAAATATGCTCACGTTACTTTCTTCTTCAACGGCGGCGTGGAAGCTCCCAACGAAGGCGAAGACCGCATCCTGATCCCTTCCCCGAAGGTTGCCACCTATGATTTACAGCCGGAAATGAGCGCTTACGAAGTCACCGACCGCGTTGTGGAACAGATCGAAAGTGAAGTTTACGATGCGATCATTCTAAATTTCGCAAACTGCGATATGGTCGGCCACACCGGCGTTTTATCCGCTGCTGTCAAGGCGGTGGAAGCCGTTGACACCTGTGTTGGTAAGATCGTTGAGACGCTGAAGGCCCACGGCGGTCGTCTGATCCTCACAGCTGACCACGGAAATGCGGACTGCATGTTAGACGAAGAAGGCCGCATCGTTACCGCCCATTCCCTGAACCCGGTTCCCGTTCTCGTCATGGACCTGGAACGCAACGTTCAGCTGACGGATGACGGTGTTCTGGCGGATCTGGCACCCACCCTGCTGGATCTGATGGACATGGAAGCTCCCGAAGAAATGACGGGACACAGCCTGATCAAATAACAAAAAATAAAAACCGGAGACGATCTCAAAATCGTTTCCGGTTTTTTATTGTCGATTTTTGTCGAATGATTATCTCGTCGGATACCAATGCTTTTTCGTGATCCAGTAACACAACGGTACGATGTACAAATACAGTGCGTAGGGTACGGAAGACGGATCCGCTCCCATGAAGGTCAAAGGAACATTGCAGGCGATGCACCAGGGGATCAGACCCGAAATCAGAACAACGGAATTCGCCATATCCATGGCCAGCTCTTCCTTGGAAGCGCCGCAGTCGTAATACGGCCGCTTCATCAGGTCGTTGCACATCAGGATTGCGATGGTCTGGTTACAGAAAATTGCAACCATGGCGATGCTCATCATGGTCATAACGCTGAATTTTCCCAGCTTTGTACAGGCTCTTCCCAGCATATCCTGCAGTTCTCCCAGCATATTCGTATTGCTGAAGATCCCGGAATACAGACTGGAAATGGCTAAAATGATGGATACCTCGACCATTGAAACGAGGCCGCCGCCGTTAAGAATGGCTCCCAGCCCCTCTCCTTCTGCGTGATATCCAAAGATACATGTGTGGAGAACATCCACCAGCCCCACTCCCTGCACCAGCCAGGCCACCAGAATTCCACTGACGATACTGACCAGCATCGCATGCTTTACCCGTACCTTAAGGAACGGAAGAAGCAGCATAAAGACCGCCGGAATAAAGGCCAGATAGGACAGGGAAAACTGTTCCTCAAACGCTGCCACCAGGGTTTCATCCACATGGCTGATGGGATTCTGTACGGATAAGAATCCGTAAGCCGCCAGCGTTACTGCAAAGGGAAGTCCTGCCGTCCGCATCATCATCTTTACATTAGTAAAAATATCTGTCCCCGTAACCCCTGCCACCAGATTTGCACAGGAAGATGTGGGCGCACAGCGGTCTCCAAAGTAAACGCCGGACAGGATCACCCCCGCGGCAATCACCGGATCCACGCCGCCGCTTCTCGCTAACGCCATGAAAATCACGCCCACCGTACCGGCTACACCGTAAGACGTTCCCAACGCATAGCTGAGAAGACAGGCCAGGAGATACGCCACCAGTAAAAAGATGGACGGCGTGATGATTTTGATCCCGTAATATACGAATACAGTGATGGTCCCCGAAACGCGCCAGGTTGCCGTGATCAGGCCGATGATCAGCATGATCTGGACCACACCTTTCGATTCTTTCAGCGATTCAAATCCCATCTCCATCTGTTCTTTTACCGAAAAACCGCGGGTCGTACCTACGAACAGGAAGGCAACAAGCCCTACAACAAGCGCCCAGACCATACTGATATCCAGTACAATGGTCGCAATCATCGAAGCGATAAAAACAAAAAATGCGATTCCTAATATCATTGTCTTTCTCCCGATTTCCGCATACTTCTCTTCATCTGCTCTTCATTAACAGCGTATTCCAGAGCCGTCTCTTCCGTGATCGTTCCTTCGCGGTACAGGCGGAGAATATACTGATCCATCGAAACCATACCTTCCGCTCCCGACGAAGCGATCACATTGTCGATCTGATGGTTTTTATTATCGCGGATCAGCGTCCGGATGGCGCTGTTCATGTGCATGATTTCATAGGCCGGGATCAGATTGCCGTTGACATCCGGAATCAGCTGCTGTGCAACCACCGTATGTAAAACGGACGCCAGCTGTACACGGATCTGTCCCTGCTGCTGGCTGGGGAACGAATCGATGATGCGGTCGATGGTGTGGACCGCACTTCCTGTATGGAGCGTCGTGATGATGGTATGTCCCGTCTCTGCCGCCGTGATCGCCGCAGAAATAGTCTCCGCATCGCGCATTTCTCCCAGAAGGATCACATCCGGCGCCTGTCTCATGCAGGCCCGCAGCGCCGATCCGTAGTCTCTGGTATCGATGGCAATCTCGCGCTGGCTCACCAGGCTCTTTCCGTTTCGATGCAGATATTCAATGGGGTCCTCCAGCGTAATGATGTGACACTCCCTGGTGTGGTTGATCCGGTCGATGATGCAGGCCTGGGTCGTGGACTTTCCGCTGTTTGCCCGGCCGGTAACGATCACCATTCCGCCGTCCACGTCTGCCAGATCCATGACTTCCTCTGCAATGTGATACGTTTTCCAATCGGGGATCTGAAACGATACGACACGGATCACCGCAGACATACTTCCCCTCTGCCGGTAGGTATTGACTCGAAATCTGGCCAGTCCCGGAACAGCGAACGAAAAGTCATCGTCACCTGTGGTCAGATACTCATCCATGGAGCGTTCCGCTTTCCGGTAAATCTCCGTGATCAGATTTTTCGTATCTTCAGCACTCAATCGTTCATCGTCAATCGGTGCTACGCGGCCGTCACACTTCTGACAAGCCGGGCTTCCGACGATCAGAAACAGGTCGGATGCCTCCTGCTCCACCGCATGCTTCAGATAATGCATCAATTCTTTCATTCTATCCTCCTACTGCGGATCCGGTATGGTTCCATCCCAAACCTCGATCCGCTCGTCGCTATTCCATTCCATCACCGATACGGCCTGCCAGCGCAGGATCTCCCAATCCGTTCCGCTGCACCGGACTTCCACCTGCAATTCCTGCGTTTCTGAAATCGCACAAGTGTAACGGTACCAGTCTCCTTCGACCGATACGCCCTCCGGGATATTTCCGTTTCGGATTTCTGCCAGGATCTCTTCCGCTTTCAAATCCGCCGCATAATAGTCTTCCACCGCAGCCCGGGAAGCTTCCGCAAGCCGGATGTTTGCCTGGGTACTGCTGAGACTCAGTACGGCGAAGGTGACCAGACACAGCACCGCGAAGATGACCAGAAGCGAGCTGCCACCCACCACCGGCGGCGAAAAGCGATCCGTTCTTTTAACGCTGTTCATTCGCTTTCACCTCCTGCCAGGCAACGCGCAGACGGAACAATTCCTCTCCCTCCGCCGTTTCTGCAGCGACCGAAGAAATCCCCAGCAGTTCCTGCTTCGTATCTTCCAATACTGCAGTGATCCGGTATGAGGCTGTTTCTTCCGCATCGTTCACGTTCCACTGTGAATCATAGTTCACGCAGAGTACATCGTCTTCCAAAGAACCATTCAGCAGCCCCGCTGCCTCTTCCAGATCTCCGGAGCAGAACTTTATGATTTCTGCGGTATTCTGCACTTCAAACACCGCCCTGTCGGTTTCTTCATTTTTCTGCGAACGAAGATCCGCCGAGACGAACATCCGGACACAGAGCGCAGATGCCAGACTGAATACGAGAATCATGATCATCAGCTCCATCAGCGTCAGAGGTGCTTTACTCTTCATTTCTGCTCCCCCTTTCACTGCGAACCAGAAGCTGCAGCTCCTGCGTCGTCCCATCCGCCCCGGTCAGCCGGAAAGCAATTCTTCCGTTATCCTCTTGGAATTCCAAAGCACCGATCCGCATCAGCTGCGTACCGTCCTCCGGAGTAAAACCGCCGTCTTCCGGCACGAAAAGCTCACACAAATACCCGTCATAACAGTACACGATCGTTTCATAGACGCTCCCGTCGATGGTCTCTTTCAGGACCAGCGCGCTTTCACCGTCAAAATCCCGCAGCGAAACAGCCCCCGCCCGGTCAGCGTGATGAAGGCGGGTAGCGATGTACTGTACGGCAGTTCTCCGCTCGTGATCCGCCCGGTCGCGTTCTGTCAGTTCCCGGTAGGATTCTGCACCCATCAGGAGAACTCCCAGAACACAGACAGAAAGGACACCGAACAAAAGCAGTACCACCATTCCATTCAGTTGTGTCGTTTTCGTTCCTTGTTTCATTCTCTATTGTTCCAAAACAGTGATATCCGGCATCAAATTTGCTCCGATGGCCTCATAGACCACGGTAAACCGTTCCCGATCCACGGAGATTCCGTACCGTTGCTCCAAATAATCCAGCGAAGGCGGGTACGTTCCTTCCACTGAATAACACACCATGCAAGCGTTTCGAAGCGCCTCTTCCAACTGTTTCTTGTCCTCACTTCTCCGTCCCGAGTCCAGATTCGCGAGAGCCGTCAGAAACAGGACGATCACTAAAACAGCGGCCGGAACGATCCAAATCCCGTGTTGTTTCGTTGTCTTTCTCATAACGTCACCCGATCACAGACATGATATTGATCAAAGGCAGCATCACCGCCAGTAAAATCAGTCCCACCAAAAGCGATGTGGTCAGGACCATGGCCGGTTCGATCCTCGAAATTTTTCGTTCCATGTCAAAAGCCGCTTCGTCCGCCAGTCTCCTTGAAATCTCTTCCATGGCCGCGTCCGCATTTCCACCCTTCAGTCCCAGGGATAATAAGCGGCAGGCCGCCGGGGACAAAATCCCGTTTTTCAGCAGAGCTTCTTCCGGATCCGTACCAGTTCTCATGTCTTCCAGACAGTTCTTTCCCCGGTCGTATGCCTGGGGGATTTCTTCCCAGACAATCACTGACTGTTCCACCGCCTCTTCCATCGATAACCCGCTTCGCACCCCCATAGACATGGCCTGTACAAACCGTGAATCGTTGATTTTTCTTGCGATTCCGCGATCTCCTCTGACCTTGTACCACAATCCAACGACACGTTCTCTGACGGAACGGCTCACGGAACATACGATCAGAGATCCCACCACGAGGCCGAGCAGAATACAAAGAATCGGAAGAAGGGAATTCAATACTTCTCCCAGCTTCAGAAGTCCCAGGGCCATCCCGGTCAGTCCCGCTCCCAGGGATTGGTATGCCGCTTCAAACATGGGCATCACCTTTGTCAGCAGAACAACAATGACCGTCAGCATCAGAATCATCAGGATCGACGGATACAGCAGGGCGCTGCTGATTTGCCGTTCCAACATCTCGCGGTCCTCATAATATTGAGCCAGTGACAACAGGGTTTCTTCCAGTCGTCCCGTTTCTTCGCCCACAGCCGTCATCGCCGTCACATACGCCGGAAACCGTCCACAGCTTTTCAAAGCATCGCTGAACACCGTTCCCTCGTCCATCTGATGTCCCAGATTTTCCAGAAGCGCTTTCATATCGCCGGATTCTTCTTCCGATAACAGCGTTAATCCGTCACCCAGTCCGACCCCGGCATGTATCATCATTGCCATTTCACGGCAGATATCTGCAATTTGAAAATTGGTCAATACTTCCTGTTTCATATCTTACCCGTCCATTTGAGCGTTTAAAAAAAGGCTTACAGAATTCTTCTGTAAGCCCATTGTAGCACTGATTATTTTTCTGTGTCCACACATATTGTCAATAGAAATACTTCGCCGTGTAATTGGAACCATCGCCAATGTATTTCATGATCTCAGCACTTTCACCAGCAGAAGAAGCAAAGGTCGGATCCATCCGCTTCCAGGACTGACCGTCGAAGAAGATCACCGCATCGATCCATCCGGTTTCTTCCGACCAGACGTTGATCCATGCGTGATACGCACTTCCCGCATATCCTACCACCAGCTTACAGGGAACCCCCTGACTCCGCAGCATACCCGTCATCAAAGCCGCATAATCGAAGCAAATCCCCTTTTTCTGTTCCAGAACGCTGTCCAGAACCGGCAGGTATCCACTCTGCACTGTGCGCGCCTTTTCGGTGTCGTAAGTCAGGTTTCCGATTACGAAATCGTAGATTTTTTCCACCTTCTCCAAAGGCTTTTGTGAATCCTTCGTCAGTTCCGCCGCCTTGGCAACGACCGCACTGGACGCATTGTAATTGACATACTGATTCGGCCGCAGGAACGGCGCAAAGGCATCTGTCATTTCCACCTGCATTGTATTGGAGATCACACCAGCATAGCGGTTGTCTTTTACATTTTCAAAGAGGCTGACTTTGTATTCCCCGTTTCCATCGGTCAGCGGAAGAACTTCCCACCGGCCCGGCTGAATATTGTAGGTATAGGTGACCGCCGGTCCCTGTACCTGAGCCTTCAACCGTTTCACGGTCTCTGCGGTGTATTTCACCATGACATATCCGTCTTTCGTGTTGGAATAATCGATCACCGCCACATTCGTCTTTTTTTCCAGAACTCCGGAAGGCTGAACTTCCTTCATCGCAAACGTCAGAGTATCCGGAACTGCCGCAGGAGCATCGGTCAGAGCAACGGCTTCGTCTTCGATGATCACATCTTCCACGATAACGGCTTTCGTATATCCCATTTCATTCTGAGGTTCTTCCCCCGCGCCACATCCGCCCAGAAGAAGTACCAGGAGAATCACACAAATCATTCGGAAGTCCGATTTTCGCTTCATATCCAGCGTACCTCCCTTCATACTGTCCCAGTTTATGGTTACATTATACCACATTTGTATTCGTTTTAAAAGATTTTATTTTTCTGAAATGTCACCAAAAATATTTTTTTATCCTGTTTTCGTTCCAAAAAACTAGTGATACAATAGAGCCATATTCCAATTTAAAAATGAAACGGAGACATGATTATGATACGCTGGAACAACGACTATAACCACGGTGCTCATCCCGCCGTTTTACAGGCTTTATCCGATACTAACAACAACAGTTACGGCGGTTACGGGCTGGACGAATACTGTGAAGCTGCCGCTTTGGAAATCAAAAAATACCTGGGCGGAGCTGACGCCGACATCCACTTCATGGTGGGCGGTACCCAGGTGAATTTCACCGTTATCGCTGCCGCTCTGAGACCCTTTGAAAGCGTCATCAGTGCCGACGGCGGCCACATCAATTCCCACGAAACAGGAGCCGTGGAAAACACCGGTCACAAGATCCATGCACTGAAATCCGTAAATGGAAAAATCACCGCTGAACAAATCAAAGCAGAAGCACAGATCTTCTGTGACAGTGGAACGAAAGAACACATCACCCAGCCCAAGCTGGTCTATATCTCCTTCCCCACGGAATTCGGTACGATTTATTCCAAGGCAGAACTGGAAGCTATCCGTCAGGTCTGCGACCAGTACAAATTGTATCTGATGGTGGACGGAGCCCGCATGGGTTACGGTCTGGCTTCACCTGAGAACGATGTAACGCTGGCGGACCTGGCCCGCTTAGCAGACGTCTTTTACATCGGCGGAACTAAGTGTGGAACTCTCTTTGGCGAAACCGTAGTCATCGTCAACGACGATCTGAAGCCCAATTTCCGCAGCTACATCAAGCAAAACGGCGGAATGTTAGCGAAAGGCTGGCTCTTGGGCCTGCAGTTCCATACCCTGTTCAAGGACGGCCTGTACTTCGACATTACCGGACAAGCCATGGACGGTGCTATGAAGATCAAAAAGGCCTTTGCCGAAAAAGGAATCCCCTTCTACATCGACAGTCCCACCAACCAGCAGTTCCCTATTCTGACAGAAGGACAGAAGAACAAGCTGGCAGAAAAACACATCTTCGAATACCAGATGAAGCTGGAAGACGGCCGCCACTGCGTCCGCTTCTGTACCGCCTGGAGTACCCGTCCGGAAGACGTGGACGTTCTCCTGGCAGATATCGCTGCGCTGTAGGTTAACCGACAGAACCGCCCGTGAATCATTCCGGGCGGTTCTTTTTTCTTTCATAAAAAAACCGCTCAAACCCAGTGTTCAAGCGGTTCATCGCCTATTGGCAATACTCAATTATACAGAAATGACAGCACATTGACACGGCTTCAGTGTCAGAATCAGATCCCTGTAAGCCACGCTTTCATCGTTGCTCAGCAGGAGCACCGTTTCAGGATTGTCCTGTGCAGATGCTTCCAGACGCAGTTCCTGCGGCTGGTTGCCGAAGTTTCCAGCCACCAGAATCTTTCGACCGGTTTCTTCATCTACACGCCAGTAGGCGAAGATCCCGGGGAGATCCGTAAACGCAGGTTCCACACTGCCATAGGTGAAGATTTCCTTATACTCTTCGGACTTTCTCAGAGAAATCAGTTTCTTGTAATAGGACAGTACGGAGTCCGGACGGTTCAGCTGATCTTCCACGTTGATTTCCGTGAAGTTGGGATTCATAGCCAGCCAGGGCGTACCGGTGGTGAATCCACCGTTGGGACCATCGGACCATTGCATCGGAGTTCTGGCATTGTCACGGCTGTTTTCGTAACAGCACTGCAGCGCTTCCTCCTTCGTACAACCGGCATCCATGGCCAGCTGATACTGATCCAGCGTATTGATATCGTTATACTCCGAAATGTCACTGCGGCGGCAGTTTTCCATCCCGATCTCCTGACCCTGGAATACGAAGGGAATTCCCCGCAGCAGAATCGACGTGGTAGCCAGCATCTTCTTTCCGGCATCATTTTGAGCATGTTCCGGAAGATAACGGCTGACTCCTCGCGGCTCATCGTGATTTTCAATGATATTCGCCATAAAACCGATGGATTCCACATCCTTTTGGGATTTCAGAAGCGTATCTCTCCAGGAGGTAAATTCGATGGGTTTCGCGTCGTACCAACCGTGTTCCCCGAAGGTCAGGCTGTGGGCACTGAAGTCAAACATGGTCGAAAAATGACCTTCTTCACCGATGAATTCCCGCAGCTCGTCTTCCTTCATGTTGAACACTTCACCAACGGTAAAGGCATCGTACTTATCGAAGGTCTCGCGCTTCAGTTCCTGCAGAAACTCTCCGATTCCCTGAGCTTCCTCCACCATTTTTGTGCAGAACACCATCCCGTCGGGACCGTCCGGTTCGTAGCTTTTAAATTCCGGTGTCTTCTTGATATTGATAATGGCGTCGATGCGGAAACCGGCCAGTCCCTTTTCCAGCCACCAGTTGATCATATCGTAAAGATCCCGGCGCATCTTCGGATTTTCCCAATTCAGATCCGGCTGTTCCTTAGCGAACATATGCAGATAATAACGATCTGTTCCCGGAACGGGTTCCCAGATACTTCCGCCAAAATAACCGCGCAGATTGGACGGTTCTTTTCCGTCCTTTCCCTTTACGAAATAGAAATAATCGGCGTATTCCCCTTCGGGATCAGCCAGCGCTTTCCGGAACCATTCATGTTGGTCGGAACAGTGGTTTGCCACCAGGTCCATGACAATATGCATATCGCGTTTCTTCGCTTCGTCCAAAAGCTCATCGAACTCTTCCATCGTTCCGAACTCCTCAGCGATGCTGTAATAATCTGCAATGTCATACCCCTGATCCACGAAGGGCGATTTGTAAATGGGCGACAGCCAAATGATGTCGATTCCCAGGTCCTTCAAATAGTCCAGCTTGGAAATGATCCCTCGCAAATCTCCGATCCCGTCGCCGTTGGTGTCGAGAAAGCTCTTGGGATAGATCTGATAGGCAATTTTATCATGCCACCATTTTTTGTTCATAAAATACTCCTTTTCTCAGTGATGTCATTCCTTTCGATGCTTCGCGACTATTATACCCGATTTCTTTTCCACATGCAAAAAGAAAACCGTCCGGATTCCGGACGGTTTTGTCTCATCGTTTTACTTCGCGATCGCAGAGATATCTGCGCTTTCCCTTACTGCGGATTCCATATTCAATGGCTTCTGTAGGACAGCTGTTGATGCAGGCCATACACTGCGTACAATTCGGTCCCCACTGCGGTTTCCGGTCCACCAAACGGATATTGGCCAGCGGGCAAAGCTGCTCACACGTTCCGCATCCCACACAATCCCCCGTCACACGATACGGTTCTGCTTTTACAAACAGTTTGTAGAACACTTTATTGACCGTTCCGCTCTTCAGCCCATTCCCAACGCGGTGCTTCGGTTCCGGAAATTCCTTTCCGCTGCGTACCCTGTCCACCGCCTTCTTCAGAAGCGGAATCGCACGATCCATCAGCTGATTTGCTTTTTCCGGAGACGGTGCCCGAAACAGGGTAATGAAATTCTCCGGCATTATCACTTCCAGAACACCCCTGTAATTCAGTCCCTTTTCTTCACACAGCGCTCTCAGCGTCACTTCCGCGTTTCCGATATCACTTCCGCAAGTCATGACGAAATAGGCATCGCTGTTCCCTTCGAAGGTCCCGCTCCGGATGAAATCCCGGAATACGTGAGGAATCTGCCATGCATATGTAGGAGAAACGAAAACCCAGGGCGTATCTGAAATCAGCTCCGCCGCGATTCCATCTCTGATAAAATGGAACGAATCCAACAGTTCATCGTCCAAATGTGCAGCCATCACTTCCGCACAGTAACGACTGTTTCCCGTTCCGGAAAAATAAACAATCATAGTTAAGCTCCCCGCAGCCGAATCTGCGTCTTTCACATACCATACAAAATTATTATACCGTTCCCTCCCCTCACTGTAAAATAAAAGTTGTAAATGAAAACCCTCAAGTTTTCTTATACTTGAAGGTTTTCTTACGAAATAAACACAGCTTGGAAACCCTGAACGGCTAAAAACAACAAGGCTCCGTTGACCAGCCGGCCCGACGTTCCTGCTTTTCTCACATACGACCTCTGTTCCATCGCCTCCATGGCCAGTATGACAAAGGCCGCAGATCCCGCCGCGGTCAGCGCGGATTGCCACAGCGGTACCGTACTCAGTCCGGTGACCGCCGGAAACAACGTCATCGCTGCAGCTCCGATTCCCCAGCGAAATAACATTGTTTCCATGGAAGACGGTCCTTCTTCTCCCATTTGCGATATGACCATAACCAGCACATACAGCGGAACATCGATTCTCGGCAGGTTCACGGCCGGAAACAGTGTCCTCAGGATCAGGCCTGTAAAACACAGTCCCGTTACAAGTACAATCAGACGGTACGAAGCTTTATGATTCATCCTCATTCCCCCATTCCGTCGGTTCTGTCAAACCGTCTGCACCGGTCACATAAACGGAAGCTGCATTGACTGCTTTGGCGATGGCCTTCGATGTGACCGTTGCTCCCGTCAGTGCATCGACATTCGTCCCCACTTCAGCAAAGCCCTGCGTCCCTAAAAACTGTCGGAGAAACATCCGGTCCCGGAGCGCCCGGCCTCCCAACCCGTACGTTTCGTTCATCCGGCGAACCGTCAACCCCGTCACATGACCATCCGGATCCACCGCCGTCCAAAGGACGATCTCATCCACATATCCCGGAACACCGGTTTCCACCACATATCCTTCCGGATGGCTCCAGGCCGCCTTCACATTTTCCTCCCCGTGGATCTGTTCCGTATGGATCTCCCCTTTTCCGGAAAGAAGCTTTTGAAATACAGCGATACGTTCTTCTTCTCTTCTCTGTCCCCCTGCGTTTTCCAATATCTGCGATCCGACGCACAGAATCACCGCTGCTGACAGAAGCGCAAACGCACATTTCCATCGTTCATCCACGTTTTTCACGGGACCTTCCTCCTTTCTCATGACCAAAGACCCGCGGTGCAAACACCCGGTCCAGCGCCCAGGCAAAGGGATTCATACACAAAATCGCATATGTCACCCCCTCCGGATAGAGACCGTACGACCGCAGAATCACCGTCAAAACACCGCATCCTATTCCAAACGCGATTCTTCCCTTCGGTGTCACCGGTGAAGTCACATAATCCGTGGCCATATATACCGCTCCCAGCAGGAGACTTCCACTCAAAAGATGATACATCATCCACTGTACCGGCGGTTCTTCTCCGGAAAACGTCAGCGTCAGAACTGCCACTGTCCCTAAATATGCCAGCGGAATGTGAAGCCGGATCACCCGGCGTTTCAGAAGATATGCCGCTCCCAGGAGAATTGCCAGAACTGACGTTTCACCGATACATCCTCCGATCGTGCCAAGGAACATGTCCGTCAGGGACGATTCAGGAAGTGCCGGGATCTGCATGGCATGAAGCGGTGTCGCTGCCGTCATTCCATCCATTCCCATCGCTGGATATATTGTCAGATGAACGGGCCATACCAGTAACAAAAACGCTCTGGCCGCCAACACAGGATTGAACACATTCTTACCCAATCCCCCGCAAAGATGCTTGACCACGAGGATGGAAAATACCCCGCCGGCCACCGGGATCCACCACGGTACCGAAGCTGGAAGCGACAGTGCCAAAAGAAGACCCGTGATCACTTCTGAACCGTTGATCCCCGCTTTCCCCGTACAGAACGACTCCGTTATGATGCACGAAACGATCCCGGCCATAATAAGCAGGATCGCACGGATTCCGTGGATCACGCAGGCGCTGATCACCACCGGAATGAGGGATATCAGGACATCTCTCATGATGGTGGATGCGATCCACCGGCTGCGGATATGGGGTGATGATGATGTCGTAAGCTGTCTCATTGATTCACCTCCCTGATGCGCTGCTTTCCATCGCGAATCTTTTTCACCAACGGAATTTCCGACGGACAAATGTAAGAACAACAACCACATTCAATGCAGTCCATGACAAAAAACCGGGTCAGCATATCCGCTTGGCCATCTTCTTCTCCCTGATACAGGTACAGCGGCTGAAGATGCATGGGACAGACCTCTGCACACCGTCCGCAGTGGATGCAGATTGTCCCTTCATTCCGTTCCAATACATCATCCGTCAGGCAGAGAACCGCATTGGTTCCTTTGACCACGGGAACATCCAGATTGTCCTGCGCTTTCCCCATCATCGGCCCGCCACAGATCACACGCCGTGCGCTCTGCTTCAGTCCCCCGGCCGCTTCGATCAGTTCCCTCACTGGCGTTCCGATGGGAACAATCATATTCTGGGGACGGTTGATCCCCTCACCGGTGACCGTGACAATGCGCCGCACCAGCGGTATTTCTTCTGCCACAGCCTTATAGACGGCGGCGCAGGTTGCCGCGTTGAACACCCCGCAGCCAACATCCTTCGGCAGCTTTCCCGACGGCACCTCCTTCTCGGTCAGCGCGTAGATCAGATGCTTTTCCGACCCCTGCGGATATCTGGTCGGAAGGATCTGCAGATGGATTTGCGGATAATCCTTCAGCGTCTTTTGCAGCGTCCGGATGGCCATTTTCTTATTGTCCTCCACTGCAATGACGATATACAGCGGTTCCAGAAGATCCGCCAGGATCATGATTCCCTTCAGGACCTGCTCCGGATACATGGTCAGCAGAGCATCGTCCGCCGTGATGTATGGCTCACATTCACATCCGTTAATGATCACCGTATCGATGTGCCCGGCTTCCACATCCGCTTTAACACCGGTGGAAAACGCTGCACCGCCCATGCCAACCACGCCGGCTTCCCGAATCCTGCGAAGAACTTCTTCCCTGTCCGGCCGTCCTTCCATTTTCCGTTTCTTCTCCACAGGCGTATCCAGTCCGTCGTTTTCGATCACCACCGCCTTCACCATTCCTCCACCGGGATGGGGCCGCGGCTCCACGGCAATCACGCGTCCGGATACGGACGCGTGGACAGGTACGCACAGTCCTTCACCGTCCCCGATTTTCTGCCCGAGCCGTACGATATCTCCTTCAGCCACCAGCGGTTCACATTCCTTCCCGATGTGCTGACGCAGCGGAATGATCACCTGTCCAGGCTTCAAAACTCCGTCCGGCTCTGCTGATGCGGTCAGTTCTTTTCTTCCGGCAGGATGAATTCCACCGTGAAACAATATCTTTCCTAACTTCACAACTCTGTCCCCTAATCTTCATCGAGAACACGTTCCGTGATTTCTCCCCTGGAATTGAATTTGACTCCGGCCGTATAGTCCTCTGTATCTCTCGAAGTGACGCTGGTTCCATCGTGGGTCTCCACCGTCACTTCCACATGAACCGAAGCTTCCCCATGGTCATCTCCCTCCGCAGGCTCGCTCTCCTCCATAGTTGCTTTGATTCCCATGGTGATCACATCGCCCTGCTTTGCACCGAGGCTTTTCGCATTTCTGACCGCATGATCGAGGCCCTCCATAAAATCCGATACAGAAATTGTCACCGACGACATCAGACCCGGATCCACAGCCCTGCCGTATTCATCCAGCGCAATGGCCGCCACCTGCTCCATGGTCATGCCCTTCACATAATCCGCAAAGGCCTCCGCCTGCTCGTTCCATTCTTTTCCGATTCCACTGGCCTGCTTCATTCCGTAGCTTTCCCCCATCCGGTCCTTTGTAGGAAACTCCGTATTCATTTCTGTCAAAACGAGGCCCTGGTCATCGAAGGAAATCTCCGCCGGGATCTGATCGATCCGACAATCATCAATTTTCCCATCCTCACTCACCGTCACAGCCACCGCCAAAACCTCCGCTTTCGACAGCCCCGCCTCTTCTTCAGAAGCATCTTTGCTCCCCGTTACATCCGCCGTCAGAGAAATCCCTGTTTTCACAGATTTCCCCTCATCCGTTTCCGTTACAATTTCACCACCGCAGGCCGTCAGACCGCTGATCACCAATACCATTGTAATAATCACTATCCATATCTGTCTCACCATCGTGTCTTCTCCTCTCACATTCCCTGAACATGTATTTTGTCGTTAGTCTCTCCCGATCATCTCATTCCATACAGTGTTTTTTGAAATTAAAAAACCTGCGGAGGAACAATCCTCTGCAGGTTTGATATTTATTCGTATTATTCAATGACCGGCTGCGGTTCTTTTCCCATGGATCGCAGCTCTCTTGTCAGCATGGTACCGGCGACGATTGCCGCCATCAGGTCAGCGATGGGAGCCGCAAACATAATTCCTTCAATTCCCCACAGGCGCGGGAAGATCACGATCAGCGGAAGCAAAAAGATGATCTGACGGGTCAGACTGAGGAATGTCCCCATTTTCGGCTTTCCAATGGAAGTAAAGAACGTTGAGGACATGGGCTGAATATTGTTGAGGAACAGGCAGAACATATACGTTCTCATGTATCTGACACCGAACTCAAAATACATTTCCGATCCATCACCGAACAGACCGATGATCTGGCGCGGGAAGGTCTGAAAAACAATAAATGCTACGATACAGATGGTCGTACCGGTGAGCATAGCCAGCTTGGCTACTTCCTTTACGCGATCGTACTGCTTCGCACCGTAGTTAAAGCTGGAAATAGGCTGCATTCCCTGAGACGTCCCGATACAGAATGCGAAGAATACGAAGCTCACTTTACTGATGATCCCGGCGCAGGCCAACGGAATGGATTCGCCGTACTGCGACATCGCACCGTAATAGGTCAGGGAATTGTTCATGACGATCTGCACTGTCATCATAGCCAGCTGACTGCAGCACTGGGCAATCCCCAGGCTCATGGCGTATCCGGCGTATTTCCACTGCGGCCGTACATGGTTTTTGGTCAGCGTTCCGGCTTTGTAGTTTCTCAGATAGCGGAATACCATAAATCCGGATACGATCTGGCCCATCACTGTTGCTAAAGCCGCACCGGTCATCCCCCAGTCAAAGCCAAAGATAAACAGCGGGTCCAAAACGCAGTTGATGACAGCTCCCGTAAGATTACTGATCATGGAATAACGCGGGCTTCCGTCCGCGCGGACCAGATGAGCGCCACCGTTGGACAGAATCAGGAACGGAAACCCGAAGGATGTGATCCGTACGTATTCTTTTGCCAGCGGCAGTACATTATCGGGCGATCCGAAAAAGACCAAAAGGGGTTCTAAAAACAGCTGAGCGATGATGCAGAGAACCACACCGCCGCTAAACAGCAGCGTTGCCGCGTTGCCTATGTAATATAACGCTTTTTCCCTGTCTCCGCGTCCCATGGTCAGGTTGAACGCAGATGCAGCACCGATCCCCAAAAGCAGAGAGATGGCAGTGCAACTGGTGGACAGCGGGAAGGCAACATTTGTCGCCGCATTTCCCAGTTCCCCGATGCTCTGACCGATGAAAAACTGGTCCACGATATTATAGAGCGCTCCCACCAGCATCGCCACGATACTGGGAACCGCAAATTTCCGTAATAATTGACCCACTGGAGCAGTGCCCAGTGGGTTTGTGATCACTTGTTGATTTGACATAGTTTCACCTGAATCAGCCAATACCGCCCAGAAGCCATCCCAAAAGCAGTACCAGGAAGCATACAGGACACAGCACATACTTACACAGCGGGAAGAACCAGTTTCCGATGGCTCTGTCACGTCCCTTGTTCACTTCGTTCAGAACGTAATCCTTACCACAGATCCAGAAGAACATCACTGCAGCCAGACCTGCTCCCAACGGGCAGATATAGATAGACAGGATATCCATCCAGCCGGATACGATGCCCTGGATCAGTACTGCTGCAGCCGCACCGATGCCGCAAGTTACGATACTTGCCATCTTTCTGGACAATCCCAGCTTTTCCTGAACCGTAGCTACCGGCGTTTCGTACAGGTTGATCAGAGAGGTCATTCCTGCGAAGAATACCGCAATAAAGAAAATGACAGCGAAAATGGATCCGCCGGGCATGTTCTTAAACAAATGAGGCAGGAAGATGAACATCAGTCCGGGGCCGCCGGTATTCAGCTGAGAACCAGCGGTTGCCATGGCAGGAATGATGACCATTGCTGCTAAACAAGCTGCCAGTGTATCGAAGAACGCAACTCTGGCCGCAGCCGCAGGAATATTTTCCTTTTCCGACAGGTACGAGCCGTAGATCAGCGTACCATTTCCCGCAATAGACAGGGAGAAGAACGCCTGGCCCAGCGCATAGACCCAGGTCTTATAATCTTTCAAAGCCACGGGATCCACACGGAAGATGTACTTGTAGCCATCCGCAGCACCGGGCTGGAAAGCGATGTATACGCCCAGACCGAGGAACAGGAAGAAGAACAGAGGCATCATCACCTTGTTGGCACGTTCGATCCCGCTGCTGATACCGAATACCAGGATCAGCATGGCAATCGCTACCGCGATGATGGTCCAAACGTTATTTCCAAATGCGGAAGCCATTCCACCGAAAGCAGCTTCATAACCGGGTATGTCGGTGGCCGCCAGAGTAGCACCGGTAAAGGTACCTACCATATATTTTACGATCCATCCCAGAACGACGCTGTAACCGATGGCCATGGCAAAGGAACCCAGCACAGGAATCATACCGATGGTTTCACCGAGAGAACGCTTTCCGATGCGGTCACATGCACTGCCGAACGCGCCAACCGGGCCAGCCTTCATTGCACGTCC
Source organism: Bacillota bacterium (assembly GCA_017472365.1). Taxonomy (GTDB): domain Bacteria; phylum Bacillota; class Clostridia; order Peptostreptococcales; family Anaerovoracaceae; genus RGIG446. The sequence goes on along the minus strand of JAFUQN010000080.1, from coordinate 17,006 downwards.
GAAGGTCATTTCACCGATAACACCGGTGGCACCGATCAGGACAACGAAAATAAAATACGGAATGATGAACGATCCGCCGCCGTACAGAGATACGCGGGTGGGGAACATCCAGATGTTGCCCATACCTACAGCGGAACCGATACAAGACAGGATGAACCCCCATCTCGTATTAAAAAAATCTCTTTTACTAGTATTCATAACAAACTCCAATAACTGATATTTTTCCGCAAATCGATGCAAACCTCCGATTTGCGCGGAATACGAACATTATATCACAAAGGCCCCGTATTGACGAGCAAAAAATCAGTGAAAACCCTTGAAATTGCTAAAAAAGAGAGAAAACTGAATCCTAAAATCTTGCATTTTTATCCAATCTACTTTATTATAGATATATTGTAAATATTTTTTTGAAAATCAATATATACTTGGAGGTAACCAATAATGGCAAAAACTGCACAGGACATCATGAACCTGATCAAGGAAGAAGACATTAAGATGGTTGACTTTAAGATCGTTGATATCAACGGTCAGTATCGTCACGTTACCATCCCCGCTTCCCAGTTTAACGAAGATACCCTGGTAGACGGTATCGGTTTTGACGCTTCCAACTACGGCTACGCTGTTGTTGAAAAGAGCGACATGGTCTTCATTCCCGACCTGGAAACCGCTCAGATCGATCCCTTCTGCGAAATCAAGACTCTGTCTGTTACCGGTAACGCAATGATCATCGACTATCCGGACAACCGTCCTCTGGACCAGTATCCCAGAAACATCGTTCTGGCTGCTGAACAGTACATGAAGGACTCCGGTATCGCTGACGAAATGCTGATCCTGCCGGAATTCGAATTCTATCTGGTCGACGACGTTCGCTGGAAGGTAGAATCCAAGAATGTTTCCATGTCCGTAGACTGCTCTCAGGCTCACTGGAACGCTGATAAGGAAGGTAAGGGTGTAATCGTTCCCTTCCAGAAGAACTATCATATCGCAAAGCCTTTCGATAAGACTTATGAATGCCGTTCCGAAATGGTTCTGGAAATGGAAAAGGCCGGTATTCCCATCAAGTATCATCACCCCGAAGTATCTGCTTCCGGTCAGTTCGAAATCGAACCGATGCTGGGCCAGATGTCCAAGATGGCTGATGCTACCATGATGATCAAGTACATCATCAGAAACACCGCTCTGAAGTATGGTCTGTCTGCAACCCTGATGCCGAAGCCGGTATTCGGTGAAGCAGGAAGCGGTATGCACGTTCACATGATCCTGATGAAGGACGGCGAACCTGTATTCTCCGATGACAATGGTTATTCCCACCTGAGCGAAACTGCTCACTGGTTCATCGGCGGTCTGTTAAAGCACATCGGTTCTCTGTGTGCAATCACCAACCCGTCCACCAACTCCTTCAAGAGACTGGTTCCCGGTTTCGAAGCTCCCGTAACCGTTGGTTATGCAACTTCCAACCGTTCCGCAGTTATCAGAATCCCGGCTTATGCCAAGACTCCGAACCTGCGTCGTTTCGAAATCCGTAACCCGGACGCTACCTGTAACCCGTACCTGTGCTATGCTGCTATCCTGATGGCTGGTCTGGACGGCGTAAAGAACAAGATCGATCCTTCCGCAAACGGCTGGGGTCCCTTCGACGTAAACCTGTACAACCTGCCGGAAGAAGAAAAGGCTAAGTTACAGGGTCTGCCGACTCGTTTAGAAGACGCTCTGGATTGCCTGGAAGCTGACCACGACTACCTGACCGCTGGCGGCGTATTCCCGGAACACCTGATCAAGAACTTCATCGCTCTGAAGAGAAAGGAATGTCTGGAACTGTCCAAGATTCCTCATCCCGCAGAATTCGACAAGTACTACAATCTGTAATACTTCCGCGAAGAACGATAAAAAGCGAATCCCTTCCGGATTCGCTTTTTTCATAAAGGAGTACCTTATGTCTGATCGATTGAAAGTCACCATGTTGGGAGAATTCAAACTGGAAAAGGATTCTTCTGTGCTGTCTGACTCTAACAACCGCATGAAAAAAGTATGGCTTCTTCTGGCCTATCTGATTTACAGCCGGAACAGCCACACAACACAGGATCATTACATCGCTTTGCTTCGCGATGCCGGAGACCACGAAATCGATGATCCTTCCGGACGGCTGAAAGCCCTGTTTTATCGTGCCCGGAACATGCTGAATCAGTTGGACGAATCCGCCGGTCATCAGTGGATCATCCGAAAAGACGGCCAGTATACCTGGAATCCTGATTTGGAAATGTCCCTGGACATCGATGACTTTGAACGCATCAACAAAGAGGCCGAAAAGGAAACTGATCCGGATCGGAAGCTTTCCTTACAGCTTCAGGCGTTCCATTTATATCAGGGAGATTTTCTCCCGAAGCTTTCCATGGAACCCTGGGTTATGCCCATCTCCGTCTATTATCATCAAATGTATCTGAATCTGACGTTCCAGATTCTGACGGCTCTCGAATCTGACGCTCAGTATGACCGCGTCATCTCTGTGGCTGAACGCGCTCTGGTCATTGAACCTTACAGCGAAGAATTATATCAGTTCCTGATGAAGGCCCAGCTGGCTTCGGGTGACAGAACCGGTCTTCAGGCCAATTACGAGAAAATGAGTGAACTCCTCTTCTCCGCCTTCGGTGTCATGCCATCGGAGGAAAGCCGGAAAATCTATCGCGATTCGCTGCGCGAAACCAACGATACCGCTCTTCATATCACTTCCGTCAGAGATAATCTCCAGGAAACCACCGGCATCCACGGCGCCATGTACTGCGAATATGATTTCTTCCGGTTCCTGTATCAGGTACAAAGCCGTTCCATCGTCCGCAGCGGAAATACGATCCATATTGCACTGTTTTCTCTGCATGGCCGGAACGAAAAAGAACTTGCACGCCGCAGTCTGGACAATGCCATGGATAACCTGCAAGAAATCCTCATTAACCAGCTCCGTCAAGGTGACGTCATCACCAAATGCAGCATTTCCCAGTTATTGATCATGCTGCCTCAGGCCAATTTCGAAAACAGTCTGAGTGTCTGTGACCGGCTGGTAAAAGCGTTTTACCGGAAATATCCCCATTCACCGGTGGAGATCCGCTGCAGTGTCCACCCGCTGGAACCCGCGGCTCCGTCTTCGTTACATCCTGTAACATAACAATGATTTCAAAAAAGATGACCCTCCCATCAGCGGAAGAGTCATCTTTTTGTTTGTTATTTAAGAGGTATCATTATTTCTTGTTTGATGATAACATCACAGCCGTTCCCAGCGGTTTGCCAGAACTGCCTGAACGACCCAGCGGCTGTGGTAAGTCCCGGTTCCGGTACAGGTGGAAAGTGTGATGAACTGATCTTCCACACTGGGTGTCAGTCCGCTTTCGATGCCTGAACTGTTCACAAAATGTTCCAGTGCCGTTTCTTTGTGCCCTTCTTTCTCGATGTTCAACCAGTAGGTCGGACTGGTCACCGGTGCTTCATATGCGGAAAACACATTGTACTGTCTGACTTCCCCCTCCATCACGATATAAACGGAAGGATGTTCTTTCAGATACTCTTCAGTGGTGTAATGTCTCAGAGATCCGAACATGGAATTGTTGGTCATGCGGTGTCCGTAGATGATGGTGTTGAAAGCACTGAAATCTGCAGGATTTTCACACTCTAAGAAAATACTTCCTCCGCTGTTTCTCGTTCCGTCCCATGCCTTGTTCAGATAAATATCGTTATTCACCGTCTGAAGCAGCGGGTAAGAGAGTTCAGTGTCCGGTACATGGATCCACCCAAGCACTTCCGGGTTGACTTCCTGCAGAGCCGCCAGATCCATTTCTTTTAAAAACAGCACATTTTCCGACATCGGTTCATCGGACCAGCGTTCCGCCGGCAACTGTGCCAAAGGTACCTGTTCATCTTCCAGTTCAACCAGATCACCGTTCTGTATCAAATCCTGCGCCAGTTCATTGGCTTCATTTGCCCTGTTATAATCAAACTGCTGTACTGCGATCAGTCCTGCACTGACCACCAGGGCCAGCGCCAACAGCGCCCCAAACACATTTCGTTTCATTTCGGATTCTCCTTTCTCAGGATCTTCGTTTTATGTTTTCACTGTACTATGACACGGTGATAAAACCGGTGATAAAACACGGAACTTCCTTCATTTTTCAAAAAAAGAAAAACCCCGTGAATTTCTTCACGGGGTCGGTTTTGTTCAACTATGCTTTGCGCTTCTTTCCGAACAGTCCCAGGATCATCAGGCCCAGTGCGGAGATCGCTGCCATTGCGTAGTAGAGGATCAGCATATCGCCGGTCTTCGGAACGTTTGCCAGAGGAACTTCCTCATCCAGGATTTCCAGTTCGCCGGAACTGGGATCCGGTTCTTCGCCGGGGATTTCCGGTTCGGGAGTCAGAGGAACTTCCGGCTCTTCGATTTCGATCGGTTCTTCCGGATCGGTCGGAGGATCAATGGGATCTTCCGGATCAACGGGATCTACCGGATCGGGATCCTTATCCTTCTTGGAAGAGCGACTGTAGTAGTAGTGGAGATATACTTCGTAGTAGGATACGCCATCCTCATACTTTTCAACCACGAATGCTACTTCATTTTCTTCATCCAGGGAGAAGGTCCAGCTTCCGTTTTCACCCTGAGTCACATCGGTCTTTTCAGATACGAATTTGTAGATCGTCTTCGCATTGTCTGTTGCACAATCCTTGTAATCATCTGCGTCAATGCTCACGGTTTCATCTTTGTAAGATTCGGTCCATTCTTCGTCGTGATCGGTGAAGAACGAGGACTTTCCGTTGATCTTCTTTTCGTAATATCTGTATACCCGATAGAAGTAAGAGTCGGTATCCTTCAGAGTGTTGACAACTTCCACATGGTCGCCGTCGTTAATGTATTCTACATCATATCTCTGGCTGTCATTGTGGAGAGAAATCACACCATTGTATTCTCCCACTTCTTTTGCACTGTAGGTGATGGGTTCGAACGTATTGGAGTCGTATCTGGGCAGGTTTTCAAAGCTGCAGGTCCACTGATTCTCTTCGTTCAGTTCTTCGATCTTACCTTCCACGGGAACTCCGTCTGCCAGAAGCTGTACGCTGATTTCTTCGGGAGAAGCTTCTTCTTCCTGAGAATCTCTCCAGCTCTTGGAAACCGACAGAGATGCATCGTTGGTTTCTACGATCGTATTCACGAAAGTGTTTCCACTTTCCTTCACGGAGGTGTAATCCAGACCTTCGATGTTGATGATTCCGTCCACCACGCCATCTTCACTGACGGAGTAGATGTAGGGATAACCATTCGCATCCATTTTTTCCAGACCTTCTACAGAACCGCTCCATACTTTCTGATTATCTCTGTTTGCATTTGCAGCACTGAGGATCAGTTCAGTACTCCAGGTTTCATCGGGAACACCATTGGAGGATCGGGTGATGGTGAAACTGATTTCACTGTTCTGAGGAACCGGTCCATTCCAGACCTTGTTCACAGCTACGGAAATTTCTGTCTGATAGAATTTGTTTGTAATGTTGTTTCCGTAATAAATCGTTTCGTAATCCACGCCGCCGGTGGTATAGGTTCCGTTGTTTTCTACGGGAATCCAACCGCCGTTTCCATCATCCATCATTTCAGCGATGGTGTACTGGATTGCCGCGCCGCTGGTGCTGTAAACATCCAGATCCATGAATCTGTATTCCAGATCCTTTGTTTCCTGAATCTTTACCAATTCGCCATTGGCATACAGACCAACCTTAACTTCTTCTTCAAAGCCGCCTGCGATCCATGTTTTCTTACCTTCTACCTTGGTCTGACCCGGGATGAAGGTGTTTTCAAATTCAATCACACCATCTTTGTTGGTCGACTGGCTGCTGCTGTAGAACTCAGCCATTCTTCCATCCATGGTTTCCTTGATGGTATATACATACTTGGCGCCGTTCTTAGCGTAGTTGTATACATCCAGGTTTCCGAACACGATGTTTTCCGGATCATAATCCGCATCTGTGCTCTTGATGACCTGATTGGTAGCGATACCGTCACAGAACAGGGTGAAGGTCAGGTTCGGACGATACTGAATGTCGCCGCCCTTCCACAGTTTGATTGCAGAAACGGTGGTCTTTTCCTGATCGATCTTGTTGGTGATCGTCCAGCTGTTATCCACATTGGTGTAAGAAACCTTGTAGTTGTTCCACTGGCCATTCTGTTCCACGGTCACACCGTCGCTCAATTCTCTGACCAGGTACTTCACGGTTTCACCGTTGTCGTACAGCGGAAGTTCTGTCACAGTAGCTGTCCAGCCGTTTTCTCTGCTGAGTTCCACGGTTTCAACGGCAGCTTCCGGAGCATCTTCACGGTAGATACCTACAGTCACTGCTTCGTAGCTGTTACCTGCGTCGATCCACTGCTTGGAAATTGTCAGGCTTGTTTCGCCGCCCATCAGGGTATTGATTACATCGTAACCATCTTCTGTTTTCTGATAAGATACATCGTAGTGATAACCGGAAGGCATTACTTCCTTAACATCGTAACGAATGATCTGTCCGTTTTCATCGTATTTGTCGAGATTTTCAAATGCGTATGTTGTAACCGCATCTTCATAATCCCAGCTGTAATCCACGATTTCGATCTGTTCGTAACCGGTTACGCGTTCCGGGAAGTCAGGATCTTCATACTTCGGGGCACCGTCTTCGTAGGATACGTTCGTACCCTTCTTCAGTTCGGCAACCGTCCCGGTGGGACTGCCGTTTGCCCAGAGCTCGATGATCAGGCTGTCGGGACGAGTTTCTTCGCTTTCATCGACCCAGATCTTTTCGCCCTTGATATCGACTGTTCCGATCAGAGTATTGATGATATCGCCTTCTCTGTCATCTTTGTAAGTGACTTCAAAGTCATATCCGTCGATGGTGATTTCACCCTTCTTTTCTCCGACTTCCTTGACGGTGTAGATAATTTCGTGTCCGTCACCGATCAGATTTCCTGCCTTATCGGTGCTCAGATCGTACTTATCCAGTCCGGTGAAGGAATATCCGGGAGAATCGTAGGATACTCTCTGCTTCTGACCGGTGGCATCGCCATCGGCATACAGAGCGATCGTTACTTCCAGTTCTTTCAGTTCTTCTTCTGTCAGCGCAGCGGCCTTCCAGATTTTCGTACCGCTGATATCCACATAATCCTGGTCGATGGTGTTCGTCAATGTCAGGCCACTGGACTTTACACTGTAGGTATCATCCTTATAGGTAAAGTTCGTGATGACAGCTCCGGACGCATCCACTTCGGATACCGTGTAAACAGAAACTTTTCCGGAAGCATTGTCCTGGTATACAGGAACGTTCTTCAGAACAGCTTCCCAGTCGTTGGACTTGCTCAGAGTGATGACGCTTCCATACGGTTCGCCGTCACGGTATACCTGAGCGTAGACATTTCCGATTTCCTTTGCATATCTGTCGGGAGCAACCCATTCCTTCAGAATGGTGATGTCCTTTTCTGCATTCATCAGGTTGGTAATGGTGTAGGAATAACTTCCTGCGCCATCCTGTGTCATGCTGACCTGCTTGTAATCGTCTCCCGGCTGTTCCACTACAGTGTATCCGATGGTATTTCCGGTCTTGACATCAACAGTGGGGAGCGGAGCGCTGACTTCATAATCACTGCCTGTGATCACCAGAGTATCGACAGGAGATGCACCAGCCTTCGGCTTTCCATTTTCAACGTCGTTGCTGTTATAGATGTCTACGGTAACTTCTGTTGTATTGGCGGTATCGGTATCGCCGATCCACTTCTTTGTTACAGTAATTCTCTGATACTTCGCATCCGCTTCATTGGTTACGGTCATCTTCGGATCAGCTGCCTGGCTGTCATAAACTGTCTTTCCTGCGCTGTTTTCTACCAGGGTTCTTCCGTAGCTGACTTCAACACTCCAGCTTTCGTCACTGACGATATAGCCTTCCGGAGCAGTTTTTTCAGCCATGGTATAGGTATGACCGGACGGAATATTGTTAAAGTTCACGGAACCATCTGCTTTTGCAGTTCCGTTGGGGATGGAAATATGAACGCTTCCACCGCAGTTTTCACAGTTCTCATCGTGAGTGAGGGTAAATACTGCTCCGGGAACGGGAATCATATCTCTCCAGTGATCCATCTTCATGAATCCGAAGCTTCCCAGATATCCCTTGATCTTCGGGATATCAAATTCCAGTTCCTTTGCACCGGAGATTTCCGGATTTCCGTTGACACTCTCTACCGTATGGTAAGTCAGCTTCGTCGTTCCGTTGGTCAGATATTCTGCTCCGGAAACGAATCTCGAAGCTTCGTTTGCCAAACGTACCCGATATGTCAGGTTGTAGGTGTAAGTGGTCACTCCGCCCTTTTTCATAGAGGTATATCCGGATTTCAGCAGATTCCAGGAGATTTTATCTTCTTCTGCATCATAACTTGCGGTGTCTTCTCTCCCTTCTCCGGAACTTCCAACCAGTGCGGCCTCGTCTTCAACAAACTTTCCCTTGGAATCGTAGAATCCCAGGAAGTCGATATATTCGCCCATCTTGAGCTGTTCTTCGTCGTTGAGCAGGTCGGAAACCATCAGATGATAGCCGACTCCGGTCGAAGAACTGTTCTGGATCTTATCGAAGATTTCTCCAAATGCCTTGGATAACGCATTTGCTTTGGTATAGTTCGTATAAGAGTTCGAACCGATCTTGGTTCTCATCCAGTTTTCAAAGTGCTTTGTTTCTTTTCCACCGATGTGGTAAGTGTTATTGTTGTAACGGTCCAGAAGGAATCCATTGTAGGTACCTTCCCAGTTCTTGATCTGCTGTGTCGCAAGGTCAACACCTACGGCATAGACAGTCGCAATCTTCTTCAGCTTTGCTGCCTGATCATCCGCACGATCTGCAGCCTTGTCGCTGTAGTTGACACCACCGGTTGCTAAAGCTCCGGTCACCAGGTTCTTAAACTTACCATCTGCGCCGTCCTTCAGGTTTGCCTGACGGGAATTGTACCAGGGGTTACCCGGATCGTGCTGCGCCATCAGAGGCGACCATCCTTCGTATCCGGTACGGATGTAGGTGGTAGGATAACCGTCGGTCAGGAAAATCACGTACTTATTATCCGCTTTGGACTTGTTCAGCATGTCATAAGCCATCTTCAGGCCGGCTTCCATGTTGGTCCATCTGGTCCAGCTGGTCGTATAATTGTTTCCATAAACGATGTTATGGGTTTTGTTTGCCATACTGTTGCCCAGCTCAGTCCCCTTCTTTTCAGTCTTTACACTGGTCAGGGGGAAGATTTCATGAGCACTGGTGTTGAATGCCACGAAACCAACTTCTCTGGTTACGCCGACACCTGCAGAAGTCTTTCCAAATTCCTTCAGGAATTCTTTCGACGCATTGACAGCTGCCGTGTAACGGGACTTTTCTACTGTGGATGACGTTTCTTTTCCGATTTCCTGTCTCATCGTTGCAGAAATATCCATAACGATGACAACTGCGATACTGGGATCGTTATAAACGGTCTGGGATTCTTCCTGTGTCACAACCTCCAGATCAATATCGAAATAGTTTTCTGTACCTGTTGCAGATACAGTTTTTTTGACGGTAATACCGTCCTTCTCGGTTTTGCTGCCCTCATATACGATCTGCTTTTCCGTCTGTGTCTTTATATCCGCGTAACTTGCTCCAGCGTAGATACTGCTGGGAACTGCGCCAAAGAATACAGCGAAAGCCAGAAGCAAGGACAACATTCTCTTTATTCTTTTTGCCATAGTATTTCATTCTCCTTTCTATGATTATAAAGAGAGTGAAATGTGTGGCGACCGGGCTAACATAGCATTATTGCCTTAGTCCCCTTGGTTTTGCGTCCCGGAATTTCTTCCGGTTTGCCCTTTCAGCCATCTCTGCCGCGATCTACGGTAGGCTTTATCGAAATATCCGCCCCCTTTCAGTCGATGTTCACTATGTTATCGTTGACTGATTGCACTGTCCATCAGAAGCATCAGCTCCAAAACACTTCGAAAGCTTTGTTCCCGCTTTCCCTCTAACCAAGTGATCGATCCCTGCCAGCTCGCATTCTGTCGAAACAGGATCCGCAGTGCGAAGGTCGCCTTGGTTCCTGCGAGGATATCCACCTCCGGAGGTCCATTGGGCAGTTCCGGAGATGCTGCGAAATTACGTACCATTGAAAAAGATTGAGGGAAATTCATTTCGTCCAGTGTTTGTTCCATCTCTTTTATAAAACCGATCATGCTTTGAAACGTTTTCCCTTTTGAAAGATACGGGTTGTAAAACCGCCCGCACAGCTTTTGATCATTGTAAGAGTCGATACACACGATTGTTGTCCTGTACTCGTTTCCCCAGGCTTTTTCTTTCATCCAGCCACCTCCTTTCCGCTCGTTACATGGGAGATTTCACTTTCTTGTATTCTTTATACCGTGTCAAGGTCACAAAACCGGTGATATTTTGAAAAACTTTCTTCAAAATATCAAAAAAATAATTCTTTTTGTTACTAATTTATCACCGGGATTCCCCGGCAACCGGCCGCTTCGCGGCCTCCCTTTCTTTGTAAGATATTCCTGTGACGGTTCATTCTTGACAATCCCACGGTCAGCGGATATAATTTATATGTTAAAGTGCTGTGATGGAGACGAAGTCAAAAAGCGACGCACAGAGAGGAACGCCCCGTGCTGAAAGCGTTCTGCGTATGGGCTGTTGACTGGTACCACTCCGGAGCCGCCCGGGATGACCGGGACGGGTCCCTCCCGTTACAGAGGGCACAAGCGGTATCTGTTTTGGAAGGTACATTCCCGCAGATGCAAGCAGGGTGGAACCGTGGAGTTTGTTATCACAAGCTTCATCCCTGAGAATAAATTCAGGGGTGAAGCTTTTTTATTTGCCCCTATTATTTGAAAGGAGCCCAAATTATGAGCGAAGAAAATCTGTACACATTTGAAAACCCCGAGTATCGTAAAACCTACTGGCATACCTGCTCTCACGTTCTGGCTCAGGCTATGAAGCGCCTGCACCCTGAAGTGAAGCTGGCCATCGGTCCTGCCATCGACAATGGTTTCTACTACGACTTCGATACTCCCCGTCCCTTCACTCCGGAAGACTTAGAAGCTCTGGAAGCTGAAATGAGAAAGATCTGTAAGGAAAAGGTGAAGCTGGAACGCTTCGAACTGCCCCGCGAAGAAGCTCTGGAACTGATGAAGGACGAACCGTATAAAGTAGAACTGATCAACGACCTGCCGGAAGGCGAAACCATCTCCTTCTACAAGCAGGGCGATTTCACCGACCTGTGCGCCGGTCCTCACCTGGTTTCCACCGGCCGCATCAAGGGCAATGCCATCAAGCTGACCTCCGCCACCGGTGCTTACTGGAGAGGTGATTCCAGCAGAAAGATGCTGCAGAGAATCTACGGCGTTGCGTTCCCCAAGAAGGAAGAACTGGATGCTTACATCGCAGAACGCGAAGAAGCTCTGAAGCGTGACCACAACAAGCTGGGCCGCGAACTGGAATACTTCACTACTGTTGACGAAATCGGTCAGGGTCTTCCGATCCTGCTGCCCAAGGGAGCCCGTACTATCCAGTTATTACAGCGTTGGGTAGAAGACGAAGAACAGAAGAGAGGCTACCTGCTGACCAAGACTCCGCTGATGGCGAAGAGAGAACTGTATAAGATCTCCGGTCATTGGGATCACTACCTGGACGGTATGTTCGTTATGGGCGATCCCGACGACTATTCTAAAGAATGTTTCGCCCTGCGTCCCATGACCTGTCCGTTCCAGTATCAGGTCTATCTGAACAGACAGCGTTCCTACAGAGACCTGCCCATGCGTCTCGGTGAAACCTCCACTCTGTTCCGTAACGAAGACTCCGGTGAAATGCACGGTCTGATTCGTGTTCGTCAGTTCACCATTTCCGAAGGTCACCTGGTTCTGAGACCGGACCAGCTGGAAGAAGAATTCAAGGGCTGTCTGGAACTGGCGAAGTACTGCCTGGATACCGTTGGTATGTTAGACAAGTGCACCTTCCGTTTCTCCCAGTGGGATCCCAACAACACCGCAAAGTACGAAGGTACTCCGGAACAGTGGGATGCTGCACAGGCTGCCATGAAGCAGATCCTGGACGACTTGGGCGTTGAATACGAAATCGGTATCGACGAAGCTGCCTTCTACGGTCCGAAGCTGGATATCCAGTACCACAACGTATTCGGTAAGGAAGACACCATCGTAACCATCCAGATCGACATGCTGCTGGCTGCGAAGTTCGGTATGTACTACATCGATGAAAACGGCGAAAAGACTCTGCCTTACATCATCCACCGTACTTCTCTGGGATGCTACGAACGTACTCTGGCTTACCTGATCGAAACCTACGCTGGTGCTCTCCCCACCTGGATGGCTCCGGAACAGGTTCGTTTCTTACCCGTTACCGACCGTGCTGCTGACTACTGCGCTGAAAAGGCTAAGGCAATGGAAGCTATGGGCTTCCGTGTAGAAGTGGACTACAGAAACGAAAAGATCGGTAAGAAGATCCGCGAAGCTCAGCTGGAAAAGATCCCCTACATGGTAGTTGTTGGTGACCGTGATATGGAAAACGGTACCGTTTCTCCGCGTCACCGCGCAGACGGCGACCTGGGCGCAATGTCCTTCGAAGATTTCGCAGCTCTCGTCAAGGAAGTTGTGGATACCAAGGCAAAGAAATAAGCCCGAATCAAATCCAAAAAATACAGCAACCCCGCGTTTACCAACGCGGGGTTTTTGTATGCGGATCCTATTACAGATTCCGCTCACATTCTCTTCTATACGGGTTCGTATTCCACTTCGCAGCCCTGTGTCTGATTTTCGGTATCGTCATCCTCCGTAATATAATCATCACCGCTGCAATTTCCGTACGCATCGAGGATCTCTGCAGCGGAATTATCATACTGGAGATCCGACTTAAACTCCAGACAAGCCGTATCGATTTCGATGACTTCCTTCATGCATTTGTTCATGGGGCCGAGAACGATGTAGCTTCCGTAGAGACACGCCGCGCCGGCGATGATTGCCTCAGCCGTTTTTTCCGCTGTCAATGCAGCCGGTACAGCGCCTCCGGCCAGAAGGAGAAAGCCGCCAACGATCAATACTTGGTATACTCTCCAATACGCCATTCTGCGCTTCTGGTAAGCCATCGAATCCACATAGCCTTCCTCCATATCACCGACCAACTGGCGCATGGAATCTTCGGTACATACGGTCAAAGTGATCTGCTCTGCCGTTGCCGTCTTCGGAATCATGGACAATTCACCGTTTTTTACCATGGTGTACATGACCATAGCCGTAACACTGCGGATGATATGTTCGCCAAAGCGATAGCGAAGGATCTTATCTGCCTTGTCATAAGCTTTGCTCATCATCTCCACACTGTCACCCAAAACAAAGTCCGTCATATTCTCCTCTGAGATCAGCCCTTCCAGCTGGGCTTTCATGGCGTCTCTCGCTTCTTCCGTAAACGGACCGGTATAGCTGACGTTTTTCAGCAGCTTCTCAAACATCTTGAGCTGTGGAGACAATCCCTTCTGAAAATCCAGAGCAGTTTCGCTAAAGGATTCCAACCCGGCGATCATGCTATAGAGATTCCGGCACTGCTGTTCCAGCGGTTTCCCATCCACAATCGCATCCGCATAGTAGCGGGCAAACGCCTTCGGCTCCTGTACATAAACGTCTTTCATAGTTTCATACCGGCTCATGGTATCGAGAATATGTTCAGCGATCAAATCGCCGTGTTCCTTTTCTGCATCTGGAATGAATTCGCAATAGGTCATCGACAGAACGTCTTTCCAACTGTAATCCTTCTTGGAACGGGTCAACATATAGACGACCCGGTGGGTCAGGCTCATCCGTTCTTCCTGAGTCAATTGCATCATGTTGATTCCCTCCTTGTTAGAACAACGCCATCTGTTCTTTTCTTTCCATTTCAGCTGCAAATCTGTCGATTCGCTCCTTGATCGCAAGATACAAGGCTTTGTCGTACTCGTTGTCGGGTTCTGTACCATTGTACGAGGCCACGATCCGATTGTTATCCGAATCCCAACCCACACTGTACTCTTTCGAGCTAAACAGTGCATCCTTGCCCGCGGGAACAAAGTTCTTCCGCAGTAACTGGAGATAACAAGCCGCGATGCTGTTGAGATTTGCATATCCGCAGCCCTGGGTCATCAGTCCCGAGTGAATGGTCTTGATCAGCATTTTCTGCCAATCCGTTCCCGAAATCGGCTTCTTCAACTTCTGTTCCATGGTTTCCAGATCCATCAAGGTTCGCTTCACGATTTCCGCAATATCCGCGCCGGAAACAAACATCTTTTGTTGAGCCAGCTCGTTCATAACCGGATCAAAAACGCCATTGATGATCTTTTCATTTTCCTTATCGGTATAACTTTTTTCAAATAAATCCGGACCCGGTTCCATTCCCAGCTCTTTCGCCTGAGTCTTCCGCATTTTTTCTGCACGACGCATCTGTTCGAGGAAGATGTTCTTACATTCTTCATTCGTCGGCATATATACGCCGAACAATTCGTCAAAACGTCCTTTTCGGAAGAATTCCACAGGAAGCTGAGAAATATCGTTGGCTGTGGCGAAGATAAAACAGGACTTCTTGTTATCCTGCATCCATCCCAGTAATCGGCCAAACATTCTCTTGAAGGTTCCACTGTCACCACCAGATTTACTGGAAGCCCCACTGAGTCCTTTTTCGATCTCATCGATCCAGAGAATGCAGGGAGCCATGGCTTCGGCCTGTTTCAACGCTTTGCGCAGATTCTTTTCAGATTCACCGACCACGCCTCCCATCATGGCATCGATATTCATTCGCAAAAGCGGAATTCCGTCCCATTGGATCTGAAGCATTTTCGCAGCTTCTGATTTTCCGCATCCGGGAACACCGCACAAAAGCACGCCCTTGGGTGGCATGATCCCCAGCTTCAATTTGAATTCTTCTGCATTTTTCATAAATGCAGTACGTTCTTCGATCCAATCCCGATAGTTCTTCATGCCTGCCAGCTGATGCGCCTTTTCTTCGTCACTCAATACCTGCAGTTCCAGAATTCCCCCGTTTTCAATCAAAACCTGTTTCTTTGCGGAAAGGATTGTATTCTTTCGGAATTTTGCATTTAAAATCGCGGGACTGCCATCGATTTCGTTGGCCCGGAGCAGAGAGTTGAGACGGCGACGAATGTTGCCGATACTGAATCCGGATAAATCGTTGACTAGTTCGCGAATGACTTCATCACTAAGTGGAACATCTGCTTCGCTGACCGCCTGAACGATGATTTCCCGGATTTCTTTTTTCTGCGGAAACTCTTCTTCCACGATCATGGTATATTCCATCAGATCTTCCGGAAGATACTGAGGGTCTCCATAGAGAAGAATACAGGAACTGCGAACGGGAGAGGTCGGATCCACGCTTTTCACATATTCGCTGACATAGTCTCTTAACCGTTTGATCCGGCTGTTTTCCTCATCTGCGTTCTTATTCCAGCTCTCCTTAGTCAACGGAAGAAGATACATCCCCGGAGTCATCCTTTTGATATCAAACGCTTTTCCGTCTTTATTCTTCAACAGCGAAACCCACTGGTCATAAAAATTGCTGCAGCTTTGAATACTGTCACAACCTTCAAACAGAAAATCATAATAATCGCGGTCACGGCCGGAATATGATTTTACTTTTACCGGTGCCACCAGGCCGGATGCCAATGCGATTTCCCAGACAAATTCCTTGTCAAACGTATCGACAATAATCAGAGGTAATCCCGTAACCCGAATATCACAGCACTTTTGCGCCATCGAACTGACAACATTTTTAGTTTCATTCTGCATAGTTTTCCTCCCTGTGTTACGGACAGTAGATCAACGATGTAGGATAGGTTCCCTGCTGAACACCGTTTTTGAATACAGACCCTTTTGTATCCAGTAAGTACACCTGATTATTCCGGATACTGACTTCAATGATATTCCTTGACGGCAGCTGATGAAGTCCTCCATGTTTTTGTAAAAAGTGACTGTAATCCGCATAACCCGGTTCCAACAAAATATAATTTCCCTCCGAATCCGCATCAAAATCCAGGATCTCCCGCTTGGAACAATCAATTTGTGTCACCTGATTTTTATATGTCAGGGTCATCATATTTCCCTTTCGTTCCATGGATACTCCGTCGTGTTCTTTCCGCAGCGGGAATATACGGATCCATTCTCCGTTCACAAAGCTCGCATACCGATAATCGCCCGGCATGATTTCCACGGTTTCTCCGCCCAGAATCAGTTTAACCGGAATATTTGTCGCTCCGTCAGAAGCCTGAGCAGCAGTAATTTTCTTGATTTCAACAGTGTATACAATGAAACCGGTGGAAGTAATGTTGCTCTTAGGAAGTTCATAGGGTACTCCCGATGCTTTAAATACAAACCCATCCGCAGTCGCTTCCGGCCCCGTGATTTCTTCCGCGATTTCTCCCCGGAACGCAAGTTGAATTTCTTTCGCAGATACCGGACATTCCTCCAGATCATTCATTCCTTTTCTCGACAGGAAATACCCTGCGGAAAGGATCATAAAGACCTGCTCCCGTTCTTCCTGGTTTAGATCCGTCTCCTGTATGCACTTCCAAATCGGTTTCAGCACCTTCAGATACTGCTCCCGATATGTTTTTTTCATAATTGTTTCTAACTGAGTGTACTCCGGAGTGATCCACTTGGAAGTACCCACATGTCTCCAAATACCCGGTACCTCCAGGTAAAACTCCGCCATATCGACCGGTTCCGTCTCAGACAGCGATTGGATGATCTTAAACTCATCCTTTTCTTCATCGAATGTGTTCCACTGAAAGACAGCTTTATAGAATATCTCTGCATGGTAATCATGCCAGGGGGATAACATCGCCATTTGATGACGGACAAAGCCTGCGGCCATCTTACGGCAGCGCAACAGATCCAACAGAGAATAGTAATTACAAAAGTCCCTCGGTGTCAGGATCCCCCGTCCTCCCATTCGAAACT
>JAFUQN010000079.1 GCA_017472365.1 Bacillota bacterium | reverse complement strand
TAATAATGAAACAGCATCAATCAAAGCCGTTTTTCCAGATCCATTCTGACCATAAAGCCCCAATATACTCGCCTTGTAAGGTTTTCTTGTATTAGAAAAAGTCAAATATCCATGTTTCACATTTTTAAAATTCTGAAGTTCAATACTTTCGAGACGAACAAAATAATTATTCATTTGACATTCCTCCCTGTGAATACGATTTTATAGTAGCATATTAATGCTACCATTTCAATATTTGAATTCATTTTTCGAAACAAAATGTTTCATTTTTCAATCTCATCATCGTCGGCGGTAACTTAAATCCCATATCACCAATACCAAGTACACGATTAAAAAAGAAAGAGGACAGAGAACTTTGCGGAAGATCTTTGGGTCTATTATATCCCTTTAACGACCAATTATTTATTTTTGCCTGTACAGCAAATCTTTCACAAGCACTAATCACAGAATTTGCAGCATGTTTTTTTGAAATGCCACCTTCTAAATATCGTTTTGATGCATTCGCCACCATTTTCCATATTATCCCATAAATCTGTGATACAGAAAAGTCATTGAGAAGAATGTCAAATGTTTTGTATGTTTTATCACCAGGAGTAAAATCAAATCCCACCTTTTGGAATTGATAATCCAAATACTCAAGACATTCGCCTATGGCGATTTTTCTCCACAAACCGAAAGCTTCCTTTTCATGCTCTGTAGAATAGTATGAAGGGTTGAGAATTTCATCAAAGAGATTCTTTTTATCTAGAGGGAATACCAAATTTATGTAATAGGTTACTTTGTAGACATAATACCTGTTCGGAAAATCATCGTCATCGATTATGAAGGCCTCTGTGGATGAAGTCGGGCTAACTGCAATTATTTCATTACAAGCCAATGATTTGTATATTTGGCTTAGAAGTTCATCCGTGGGGGCTAATTTTTCGCCAGATTCAATATACGGCTTTATTTCAAATAAATTTTCTTCACAGAGTGCTCGACATAGCGTGCCTAAAAACACTTTTTGTTCAAAAGATATTCTAGAAAAGTCAACAGGAGTCCGTTTCTGTGAACATAACTTCTTGATTTGTTCTCGTTGATATTCTGCTAAAAGTCGTTCCTTTTCCACACAATTATTACACATACATTTATGCGAATAAGGCCGATGGTTACAGACTGGACAGTACATATCAGATTCGTTATGTCTCCAAGCTCTAGCAGTTTTCGACAAGCAATCCCGAATTAAATACTCTTTACAGTATTCGCAAATTTCTTCTTTACATACTTCGGGCGGAAATAATTTGTATAATTCGTTAGCATGAACAGACAGATTATATTCTTTTAAAAGGTTAATTACGTTTTCACCCTCATAGTATCGCTGCATCAGCGTTTCAATTTCGACTTCAGATAAGTGATTGAGGTTCTTAAACATTTGCAACAACATCCTTTCTTTAAATATTCATTCAAAGGAGACGGCGCAAGTGAAATCACTCCATTACTTCGTCCCCCAAATATAACACAATCTCCAAAAATACAAAAACCCTCCCGTCGGGAGGGTCTTCATCTTATTCAGTTGATTCTTCGTCGGAGGCGGATTGCCGAGGGATCTTATTTTCCCACAATCCCCAAAATACGATCAATCACTTCCTGGAACTTCATCTCCGTGGAGTCGATCTCAACAGCATCCTCAGCCTTTCTCAGCGGATTCAGCTTACGGGTGGAGTCGTTGTGATCGCGCTGCTTCATATCTTCCAGAACTTCTTCGTAGGTAACTTCCTCGCCCTTTTCGATCAGTTCCTTGTAGCGGCGGTTAGCGCGTTCTTCCACGGTGGCGGTCAAGTAGATCTTGTACTTCGCGTCGGTCAGGACGTTGGTTCCGATGTCGCGGCCGTCCATGATCACGCTCTTGGACTTGGCCATTCCGCGCTGCAGTTCCACCAGCTTCACACGAACTGCACCGATGGCGGAACAGGCGCTTGCCATCTTGGACATTTCCGGTGTACGGATCTTGGAGCTGACATCTTCGCCATCCAGGAGAACTTTCCCTTCGCTCAGATCCACGTCGGTGGTTTTCAGCATCGCTGCCAGCGCAGCTTCGTCGTGCATGTCCACGCCGTCTCTGCTGATCTTATAACCAATGGCGCGGTACATGGCGCCGGTATCAATATAATCGATCTTCAGGATCGCAGCAACCGCCTTCGCGATGGTGCTCTTACCCGCACCGGAAGGACCGTCGATGGCGATCTGGTAAATCTGTTCTGTCATTCTCTATCGTTCCTTTCCCAACAGCTTTTCGATTTCTGCAATAAATGTATTCACATCCTTGAACTGGCGGTAAACCGATGCAAAACGAACATAGGCTACTTCGTCCAGGTCTTTCAGATGTTCCATGATAACCTCTCCGATGACCTTGCTTTCGATTTCTTTTTCCATCATATTGTTCAGACCACGTTCGATATCCGCCACAATATTTTCAATGGAAGCGATGGACACGGGACGTTTTTCACAAGCCTTGATGATCCCGTTCATCACTTTGTTGCGGTCGAAGGCCTCGCGGCTCCCGTCCTTCTTTACAACCATAAAGAACACTTCTTCCACCTTTTCGTATGTGGTGAAACGTTTTCCGCAACTGTCGCATTCACGACGTCTGCGAATGGCATGTCCTTCTTCCGTGGGTCTCGAATCGATGACTCTGGTATCTTCGTGTTCACAAAACGGGCATCTCATAAACAATTTCCCCCTTGCAGCAAAGCTGTACTATCTGTGTAATCATACATTATAATTTTACCCGTCTTTCAGAAGTAAATCAAGTCAATTTCTCTTCCCCTCCGATTTCCACTAAAACAACTTCGTCGCCAACGCGTCGGACACAGTTCCATGGAATCACCAGCTCCGATCCCTTATTAAAAAACGAAAATAATCCATTGCTTTGCTGTGGAATTACCAGTCCCTCCACGGTCCCTTTTTCCAAATCCAAAGAAATATCCTCAATATAACCCAAACTCTTTCCATTATAAATATTGATAACTTCCTTTTGTTTCAAATCCTGTGTACTTAACATCTGCGATTCTCCCCTTCCCGTTAATAATATTTATGTACAACCCGGAAAAAATATGATATTATAATAAGGTTGAAAATCAGACGTTATTTCCCAAACCATCCGGAGTCATCGGCTCCCAATGATCTATTTGAGAAAAGGAATATAAAAAACATGGCCAACCCGATTTTAGCAGAAGAAATAAAGAAGCGCCGAATCTTCGGTATCATTTCTCACCCTGACGCAGGTAAGACCACTCTGACCGAAAAACTTCTGCTCCACGGCGGAGCGATCCGCGAAGCCGGTACCGTAAAAGCTCGCAGAAACGCGAAGTTTGCCACCTCCGACTGGATGGAAATCGAAAAGCAGAGAGGGATCTCTGTTACCTCTTCCGTCATGCAGTTCAATTATCGTGATAAGGTGATCTCCATCATGGACACTCCGGGTCACAATGACTTCGGTGAAGACACCTACCGTATCCTGACCTCCGTAGATAGTGCTGTCATGGTTATTGACGGTGCCAAGGGGATCGAAACCCAGACCAAGAAGCTGTTCAAGGTTTGTGCAATGCGCGGAATCCCCATCTTCACCTTCGTCAACAAGCTGGACCGTGAAGCCCGCGATCCTCTGGATCTGATGCAGGAACTGGAAGATGTTCTCGGTCTGCCTTCCGTAGCGGCAACCTGGCCCATCGGCAGCGGTATGAATTTCCAGGGAATCTACGACAGACTGGAAAACAAGGTATATTTATATAAAGTCAATAAGGAAATCGTTCTGGGTGAAGATGGTGTCTTCGGTCCCGAGTTGGAAGAAGAACTGACTTCCTTTAACCTCCAGAACCTGCGCGATGAAATCGAACTTCTGGAAGGTGCTGGAAACGACTTTGACCGCGAACTGATCGATGCCGGTAAGTTATCCCCCGTATTCTTCGGTTCTGCGCTGGCGGACTTCGGTGTTACCCCGTTCCTGAACCACTTCCTGGACATGACCCCTGCTCCCGGTCCCAGAAAGACCATCAACGGTCAGGTAGAACCCACTGACGAAGAGTTCAGCGGATTCATTTTCAAGATCCAGGCAAACATGAACCCGGCTCACCGCGACCGTTTGGCCTTCTTCCGTATCTGTTCCGGTACTTTCGAACGCGGAATGACTGCTACCCTGTCCAGAACCGGTAAACCCATCAAGCTGGCTCAGTCCACGATGTTGATGGCTAACGAACGTGAAACCGTTGACAAGGCTTACGCCGGAGACGTTATCGGTATCTACGATACCGGTACTTACCAGATTGGCGATACGCTGACCACAAAGAAGGAAAAGCTGTTCTTCGAACCGCTTCCCACCTTCCCGCCGGAACTGTTTGCCCTGGTAT
>JAFUQN010000078.1 GCA_017472365.1 Bacillota bacterium | reverse complement strand
TGATGTGTACCCATAAAAGTAGAGTACAAAAGTTCATAATTTGACAGTTGCATAATACTCAGCTGGTGTCAGATAACCATTCGATGCATGAGGACGTTCTTTCGGGTAGAAGTGCCACACATATTCATAAATATCTCTTTTGGCTTCTTCCTGAGTATCATACTTGTCTTTTAACCACTCGTTTTTCATCTTGCCCCAAAAACTTTCCATGGGAGAGTTGTCCCAACAATTACCTTTGCCACTCATACTGCACAGAAGTTCATATTGGCTTAGTTTGAGGCGATATTCTTTCGCTGTATAGGTGGATCCACGATCCGAGTGCATGAAGCAGCCAGCATGACCTTTTCCACGAATCATCATATCCTCCAGTGCATCGAGTACTAAATTGGTATCATTTTTCCGGCTCATAGCCAGTCCTACCGGCATCCTTCCGAATAAATCTAAAATGCCAGCAACATACAAATCTCCCTGCTTTGTTTTCACTACGGTTGTATCACTAACCATTCTTTCTGCTGGCTGTACTGCATTGAAATCCCGATTCAACAGGTTGTCTGCGATTTCATTCTTGTGAGAAGAGTCGGTTGTTGCTGCATATCGCTTGTGTGTTTTAGAAAACAGTCCATATTCCTGCATCAATCGCTCGACACGTTTGTGATTTACAGGATTGAAACGATGCTTGTTTAATATCCTGACGATTTTTCTGGATCCAAAACTTCCGCGGGAACGCATAAAGATTCTATGGATTTCTTTTGCTAATTCCATATCCTCTTTCTCTTTTTCTGTGGGCTCAGCATGGAGTTTCTTTTTCCATTTATGATATCCGCTTTCAGAAACTTCAAGAACTTTAGCCATCCTGGCAATTGGAAAAATCCCTTCATGCTGCAGCATGAAAGAAAATTTTAATCCCGCTTTACATTGGCCAGGAAGGCCGCTGCTTTTTTTAATATTTCTACCTCTAATCTAAGTTCTTCGTTTTCCTTTTCTAGCTGGCGTTCTCTTTCAGATTTTTGGGGCTTAACTCCTTTTTTAAAAGCAACTTCTCCAAACTCGCAATATTGGTCTCGCCAACGCTTTACTGTAAATGGTTGTATTCCGTATTTTTCAGCAATGATATGCTCTAAACCATGGTTTTCTTTCAGCATGGCTTCCTTGGCGACACGGATTTTTAATTCTTTTGAATAGTGCATAGATGACATGTACATTCCTCCTGTCTACAAACATTATATCACGTTTTTATAGACTCTACTTTTTGGGGTACACATCATGGTTAGTACAAAATGAATATTTCAGTGGCGATTGAGAAAACAAAATGGGCAGAAACAGGAAATTATTTATATATATGGGATGCAAAATGATCGACAGGAGCGAAAATTGATTCGAAATCGCTGAAAAGAAACGAAAAAGCATCAAAAGTTGGATCAAACATTATCAAATTGTGTTGTTTGTGAAAACCTATCGTCGAATAAGATGAAAAAGTTGATCCAAATGCTTCTAAAAAATATGATTTGTGAAAACCATACACAATTACAGGGAATCTCGACCATAGAGAGAAGTTATGATATAATAACTATAACTGACGATTTCCAATGAAAATCAGAAGTTATCAACATGAAACTATAAAGCGTGGAGGATTATATTATGAGCGGACATATTTTATCTGTGGTTCCTTTAGGAGAACAGGAAATTGCAAAGATCAGCGCACTGGCCGGCGGCCGTGACATCTTGTGCTTCAAGAGCGGTGCGGAAGTCAGCGATGAAATTCTGGCAGAAACCGAAATCTTATTCGGCAACATCGCACCGGCAAGACTGGCTGTATGCAAGGATCTGAAGTTCATCCAGCTGGAATCTGCAGGTTATGATAATTACATCGTTCCCGGTGTTCTGGCAGATCAGACCGTGGTTTCTAACGCTTCCGGTGCATACGGAATCGCGCTGGCTGAGCATATGATCGCTGGAATTTTGGCAGTACAGAAGCGTCTGTACGGTTATCGCGCACAGCAGAAGGACTGCGTATGGGCGAAACTGGGAACCGTGACCGGCCTGTATGGTTCCAATGTTCTGATTATCGGCGCCGGAGATATCGGTACCGAAACTGCTAAGAGACTGAAGGCGTTCGGTGCACACGTGACCGGTCTGAAGAGAACCGTAAAGGGTGAAATGGAAGGCTTCGATCAGGTGTATGCATATGATGCAATGCCCTGGGAAGAAGTCTTGGGAAAGACGGATATCGTGGTAATTTCTGCACCTCTGAACGAAGGTACAAAGCATCTGATCAATAAAGATACCATCAACATGCTGAAGGATGGGGCTATCATCGTCAACGGCGGCCGTGGACCGATCATCGAAACGGAAGCACTGTGCGATGCCCTGGAAAGCGGAAAGCTGGCTGCAGCTGTTCTGGATGTGACCGATCCCGAACCTCTGCCGGAAGATCATCGTCTGTGGAAGATTGAAAACGCTTATATTACTCCTCACGTGGCCGGCGGTCACAGCTTCCATACCACCGTGGAAAAGCTGGTGGAACTGGGTGTGGCTAATTTGGAACGTTATCTGAAGGGCGAACCCATCGTCAACCGTGTAAAATAGGGGAACATTTTGACGGCGGGCAGATATTCTGTTATACTTATATGTTAGAAAACAAAAGGGGAGATAAGGAGGACTTATGGATCAGAAGAAAGTATTGATCATCGAAGACGAGAAATCGATTTCTGATATCATAAAATTCAATTTAGTAAAAGAAGGCTTCGCGGTGGAGACTGCCTATGACGGTCAGGATGGTCTGGTAAAGGCCATTGGAGCGTCGCCGGACCTGATCCTTCTGGACGTGATGCTGCCTATCATGGACGGTTTTCAGGTTTGTAAAAAGGTCAGAGAGACCAGCACTGTTCCCATTCTGATGCTGACTGCAAAAGAAGAAGAAGTGGATAAGGTGTTAGGTCTGGAGCTGGGAGCTGACGACTATATCACCAAGCCCTTCGGAATGAGAGAGCTGATTGCCAGAATCAAGGCAAACATCCGCCGTTCCGAATTTATGACGGCCCAGGCAGATGCTCCGGAAAACGTGAAGGAATTCGGAAACCTGGCCATCGACATGAACCGCTACGAAGTCAGAAAGAACGGAGAAGCGCTGGAACTGACGCTTCGCGAATTCGAACTTCTGAAGTATCTTGCGGAACGTGAAAACAAGGTCTTTTCCAGAGAACAGCTGTTGGAAGAAGTCTGGGGTTATGAGTACTACGGCGATATCCGTACCGTTGACGTAACGGTGCGTCGTCTGAGAGAAAAGCTGGAGGATGATTCCAGCGAACCCAAGTACATTATGACCAAGCGAGGAATTGGCTATTACTTCAGGAGGCCGTAACAGATGAAGGGAAAACACAGTTGGTCCGGTTCTATGCGATGGCGCATCGTCCTGATCTATTTCCTTCTGGTGTTCATCGTCATGGTGGTCGTATCGGTGTTCATCACCAACAGCCTCGAATCGTATCAGATGGATTCGCTTCGAAACAAGCTGACATCCACGGTGGAGAAAGGGAGCTTTCTCAAGACACTGTCGGAATACGATAACCTTCTGAATCATCAGGAAGAAATCCAGGAGACCATCATCGACACCTGGGAATTCGGTTTCTCGGAAGAACTGTCCATTGTAGACAACAACTTCACCATCGTGGCGTCCACCAACGAGAACATCACTGGTGAAAACGCTGCAGAGGTGTTGAATACCAACGTTCTGACCACGGCAATCATGCAGGGCCAGATGGCGGAGGCTGACGGCATATTATCGGGAAACATTCCGGTAAAGCATCTCGTCTATCCCTTCGGCGGCGACGGTGAAGGACAGAGCAAGGGCGCCGTTTATATCCGTGCAGACCTGTCGGATATCTACGATTTCTCGTCCGAATCGAAGTTCATCTTCATCTATGCCATGTTGCTGGCGTTGCTTATCACAGCGATCCTGGGGGTGCTGACGTCCAAGAGTATCACCGATCCCATCAACAATGTGACGGCCCAGGCGGAACGAATGTCCTACGGGGACTTCAGCCGTGAGGTTGTGGTCCGTTCGGGAGACGAAATTGGCCGGTTGGCGGAGATGTTCAACTTACTGCGTGAAAAGCTGGATCTGACGTTGTCTGAAATGTCCAACGAAAAGTCCAAGCTCGAAACCATTCTGAAATACATGGCGGACGGTCTTTTGGCCGTGGACCTCTCCGGTGGAATCATACATATCAATCCGGCGGCAACTCAAATGTTAGACCTGCTTCCGGAGGATATCCAGGAATTCAATTACGATCAGATCATGTCCAAGTGTGGAAAGCATCTGACCTTAGAGGGTCTTTTGGAAGGATCCAAATCCGGCGGTGCTCAGGATACGTTCGATTTCCGGGGAAATGTCTTTGCCATGCGGTATGACCGCTTCAAAGATGAAAATGGTCAGGATAAGGGTGTTATCATTGTAATCCAGGATATTACGGAACGACAGAAGCTGGAAAACATGCAGACAGACTTCGTTGCCAATGTATCCCACGAATTGAAGACGCCGCTGACAACGATCAAGAGCTATACCGAAACACTGCTGGACGGGGCCATGAACGAGCCGGAATTTGCGACCAGCTTCTTAAGTATCATCGATACGGAAGCGGACCGCATGAACCGTCTGGTCAAGGATCTGTTACAGTTGTCGCGTATCGATCATCAGCGTGAGCGCTGGAGCATGAAGGAAATCAACCTGATCGCTCTTCTGAAATCGGTGATCCCGAAGGTGGAACTGACGGCGCGTCAGAAACAACAGCATTTGAATGTGCTGTTTGAGGAAGATGCCGTCATTCCCGTGAACATCGATAAGGACCGCATCGAACAGGTGATTCTGAACATTCTCAGCAATGCCATCAAATACACCAACGACGGCGGGCGTATCGATATCGATGTTCTGGAAGGCGGCGGCAACGTACGAATTATCGTATCGGATAACGGGATCGGGATTTCCGAGGCCGATATCCCCCGCGTGTTTGAACGATTCTATCGCGTGGATAAGGCGCGTTCCCGCGCCATGGGCGGTACCGGTTTGGGACTGGCCATCGCGAAACAGATCGTGGAAGAACACCACGGGACCATTACCATCGAAAGCCAGGAAGGAAAGGGAACCAATGTAACCATCACCCTGCCTCTGGCAATCCGTCGCGGTCAGCGGGGAATTGATTAAAAAATATGTGCACAGAGAGATTCTCTGTGCACTTTTTTTATGAGAGTGGTATGATAAAATCACAACAACTCAACCATAGAAGGTGAAATGATGTTTGATATACTGATTCGAAATGGATGCATCGTGGATGGAACGGGAACGGACGGCTATATGGCCGATCTCGGGATCAAGGACGGGATCATCGCTGAGATCGGGGATCTGAGCGGCGTTGAAGCAGATAAAATCATCGATGCTGCGGGAAAAACCGTAACTCCCGGATTTATCGACGCCCACTCCCATGCGGACTGTTCCGCACCCATGTGGCCGGATATGGAAAGTTCCCTGGGACAGGGAATCACCACCTGCGTGGCGGGACACTGCGGAATGGGGATCGCCCCGGTCCACAATTACTGGTTGGAACAGTGCTTTGAAGAAGAAGCGTTTTCAAAGCTGATCCCCTGGAAGACCGGAGGGCCTGTTCCCGGGTTTGGCCGCGTGTTAGAAACGGAAACATTGAAGCCGGTGTTTGAAGAACTGTACGGTCAGCCGCTGGACTGGCGGACATTCGGGGAATATCTGGACCGGTTGGATCGGGGGACCGGGGCAAATCTCGTCTGCTTCGTTGGCCACAGCCAGCTGCGCCAACAGGTACTTGGCGCAAAGGCAAACCGCCCGGCCACGGAAGCGGAGCGGATTGCTATGGGAGAACTTCTGCGGAAGTGTCTCGATGAAGGAGCCTGGGGGATGAGCCTCGGACTGGATTACTACTCCAGCATGGACGCCGACGATGAAGAGTTGGTCTATTTGATGAAAATCGTGGCGGAATATGGAAGAATCGTCACTACACATGCCCAGTCCCGGATCCGCAGACGCGGCGAAGTTGATCCCGCTTTTTTATATCGTGAAGGTCTGATTGAAGTTTTGGAACTGGCGAAGATGACCGGCGTGGAACTGCATATCAGTCACTTACGGGCTACTTACGATACGCCGGGAACGACACCGGAGGCCGATGAGGAAAACCGGAAGGCATCAATGGAAACTCTGGAGATCATCGATAGATACCGGGCTCAGGGTGTGAAGGTCGGCTGGGATCTGCTTCACGGAACGGACATTCCGGTGTTCTATTATCCGCAGCTCTGTTATAAATTCCGCCCGTATGTGGAAGACTGCGGCGGGCCGGAGGGATTCTCCAAAACGCTGAAAAATCCCTGGTTCTACCACGCGCTGGTGGATGAGATCCGCGCCGGAAACCACCGCGGAAAGCGTTCCTTCCTGTACTTTCAGCCGGATCGTCAGGATAACAGCTATGTGATCAAAGCGAAAGACGAGACGCTGCTGGGAAGGACACTGAAAGAACTGGCGGATGAATGCGGACTGGATACTCTGGAAATGGCACTTCAGCTTCTGATGGACGATCCCTATATTATGTGCGAACATAAATCGCTGATGTCACTGCCCCAGGGGTGGACATTTATTCAGGATCCCGATGTCTGCATGGGGACGGATAACGGCGCTTACAACTACGATTATGTTCATAATGACGGAGTGGGACTACAGAGCCACGGCTGCCCGTCGGCGTTCTGCCAGATGATCGAATATGTAACGGAGGACTTTGGGTTCTCCTTTGAGCAGCTTGTGAAGCGGCTGACGGGAAATGCGGCGCGTTCTTATGGGATTACTGACCGCGGTTTTCTGAAGGAGGGTCAGGCGGCGGATATTCTGATACTGGACCGGAAGCAGCTGCGCAGTAATTATAATTTGGTAGAACCACGGACGATGCCTGACGGCCTGGATTACGTCATTGTCAACGGCCGGATTGCCAAGGAAGGAACGGCCTTTACCCATGTCCGCAGCGGACATTCCATCCGGAAATAACAGAGAAATACATAAGGAGAATACATCATGGATTTTACAAATAGAATTGCGCTGATTACCGGGGCAACCTCCGGGATTGCCCGTGCTACTGCACTGAAATTATTGGAGCATAATGCCACCGTAATCATCAACTACCGCGATCCGCAGGATCGGGAGGATTCGAACAAGGCCCTGGAGGAAATGAGAGAACTGGTTGATGGATACGGAGAACGGGCTCTGTTCATGATGGCTGATGTGACGGATGAAGAACAGGTAAAGGCTATGTTTGAACAGATTGGAGCACGGTTTGGACGACTGGACTGCCTGGCGAACATTGCCGGGAGAAACGGGTTCGCACCCATCGAGGCCATCGAAATGGAAGACTTTAAAAGTATTTTCGATATCAATTTCTTCAGCCGCGTCCTTATGACACGATATGCGGTACCGCTTTTGAAAGAATCGGCTCATCCGGCCATTGTAAATATCGCTTCCCGCATGGCGATCAAGCCTGCGCCTACAGCCAGTGCTTACTGTGCGGCAGAAGCGGCTACTGTGATGTTTACGAAATCCACCGCAGTGGAGTTGGCCAAGTATGGGATCCGCGCCAATACGGTCAGTCCGGGACGAACCATCGAACCGGACAGGGAATTGAACGGTCCGCTGGAAGCTTATGCAAAGCAGAATCCCAGAGGACGCGTGGGGTATACTCAGGATGTGGCCAATGCCATCGCTTTCCTGTTGTCCGACGAAGCCGATCACATCAACGGATCGGATCTGGCGGTCAACGGCGGGATCCTTCTGGTGTAGCCTATGGAACGTACAAATCTCATGGGCGGCGGATATGAGATCCGCTGGGAAGAAGAGGTCCACGGCGTAAAACACGCTTCTGTCGTGATCCCCGGAGGGATTGCCGCGGGGATGGAAATTCCGATGCCGGGCTGCGGACTCAATGCGGTGGTAATCAGAACAGCAACGGCGTATTTGATCTGCGGAATTGCGGATATTACAGTTTGCGAAGAACTGGGGGATGTGGCCGCAGTGGGGAATGGTACCAGTTTGGCGATGCTGTTGGAAAGTCCGGTCAGAAGTGTTACCAGCCAGGCGAAGGCGCTGGGCGCACAGGAGGGAATGACAGGTCTGGATGTACTGAAAATATTTGTTTGATTTTTCTAAAAATTTTGATTTTATTTTTCCGTGGGATATGATACAATGAGAACGCAACAAACACAACGACCGACAAGGAGGGGTTATCATGCGGCTGAATCGTACCTACCTGGCTGACACAACGAAGATCACAGACCTGCTGAACAAAGAAATGGAACGTTGCGGCGTTCCCGGGATCACCGTTGCGGCGATCAACAAAGGAGAAATCATTTATACAAAGGCTTTGGGTGTGAAGAATACCCAGGGCGATCCGGTGACGGAAGATACGTTGTTTGAGGCGGCATCTCTGACAAAGACGCTGTTCGCCACCATGGTCAACGGAATGGCAGAACGGGGCGAAGTGGACATGGACAAGCCGGTCATGGACGTTTATCAGGGTGCTCCCTGGTCTGATGATCCGCGTTTTCTGAAAATCACGCCGCGCCATTGCTTCTGTCACGGTGCGGGACTTCCCAACTGGGCACCGAAGCCCATGGAAGTGAAGTTTGATGCGCTGACATCGTACAGCTATTCCGGTGAAGGATATTATCTGGTTCAGCACATGGTGGAACAGATGACTGGAAAGAACCTGGACGAGCTTCTGAAAGAAACGTTCCTGAATCCTCTGGGGATGAAACATTCTGCGGCGCTTTGGACACCGGAGATCGGGGCAAAGTTCTCCTACGGATTCGATAAACAGGGCGGTATCCGCAAGATCCGCGATGAAATCGACCTGGAAGGCGAAGGTCCGGAACCGAATTCGGCCTGGTCGTTATATTGCAATGCTTTCGAAATGGCCCGCTTCTTACAGTACATTATCCAGAAGCACGGCGGCCTCGGAGAAAGCCAGTTCGGGGAAATGACGAAACCGCAGAACTGGGCTACCGATCAGATTCCCTGGGGTCTCGGCTGGGGCCTGACAAAGAAAGATCCCAACTTGATGTGGCACTGGGGCGACAACAGCGGCTTCAAGTCGCTGACGCTGGTGGATCCGAAGTTCGGTGATGCTCTTTCCATCTTTACTAACAGCGACAACGGCTATGCATTCTGGGCCGCCGTGGCAAAAGAACTGACCGATGCACCCATCGATGACATCGTGCATTTCGTGGATGTGGCGGAATAGAAAAGTGATGTAAAACGCGCTCAGGCGGGCGCGTTTTTCTTTTGTCGGAAAGTGTTTCTTCGTCACAGCATATACTGTACTGTTGGAAGGAGGAACGAAGCGTGGAGGAAAAACGACATACTTTATACATCGATGACCGGCAGTCCCTGGTGGTGACAGAT
>JAFUQN010000077.1 GCA_017472365.1 Bacillota bacterium | reverse complement strand
TTTTGGATAAAAACTCGTTGGGAGCTCGCTCACATAAGAGTTTTTATTCGAAAATTTCGAAGTTGATTTGCATTTGCAAATCAACGTACAAACGAGGAACCTAGTTCCTCGTTTGGGCTGACGCGGACTCACTCACGCATCAAATTTAAATGGGCGGAGGTGGATTCGAACCACCGAAGCAAGTTGCAGCAGATTTACAGTCTGTCCCCTTTGGCCACTCGGGAATCCACCCATATCATCTTGACAAGTCAAAATGATACCACAAAACTTTTTAAAAATCAAGTGTTTTTTCTTCAAAAATCATAGAACAATGTGGAGAGAGCTCCACCAGCATCATTCCGTCCTCTACCGGATACTTGATCTGACCCACATTATAGCGGATATCGTTCGATTTCATAATGCGGCGCATATGGTCACCAGTTACTTCTGCCTGCCATACCGGAATCCGCACATGCTTTGTCATACCGGTGCTGTTTACAACAACGATACCGCGGTCTTTCGCATCAAAACGGCCATATGCAATAACGCCGTTTTCTGCAAGGAGCGGCTTAAAAGAGCCGTTTTTCAATGCACTGTTCCGCCTTCTGATTCCAACCAGATACCGGTGGAATTCGATCAGCTCCTGATTTTCATGTCCCCACGGATATGTACGGCGGTTATCTGGATCTGTCCATCCGCAGACTCCGGCCTCGTCACCATAATAGATCGTAGGCGCACCCGGCCATGTCATCTGCACAATTGCAGCCGAACGGAATGTTCCGAAATTCAGATTCTCGTCCGCAGCTGCGGCTCCCTTCGAGTCTAGACGGCCAACTTTCCGGTTGGTTCTTGTGAGGAATCGGGAATGATCATGGTTCGACAGTTCGTTCATTGCAGCCATCAGAGACGGTGTCTGGAACGCCGTCATATTGTCGAGCATCGATGACATAAATGCCTGACTGTTCTGGTATAAATGGGCATCGTAACGGTCACTGTGTTTTTCCAGTCCCGTTAAGAACCAGGTGAGCGGCTCCATAAACGCGTCATAGTTCATAACCGTATCCCACTGGTCGCCCTGAAGCCATGGGGAGACATCGCCATAATGCTCCGCTAAGATCACAGCATTTGGATTCGCCTCTTTCACTACATTTCTGAAATCACGCCAGAATCTGTGGTTCAGTTCCGGAGAATGACCCAGATCCGCGGCCACATCAAGACGCCATCCGTCAATGTTGAACGGCGGAGAGACCCACTTTCTTCCTATATCTAAAATATGCTGATACAGTTCGTCGGAGCCTTCGTAATTCAGTTTCGGAAGTGTATTGTGATTCCACCAGCTCTCATAAGACTGGTTGTCCGGCCACGCTTCCGGCTCTGTATCTTTGAACTTAA
The DNA here is from genome assembly GCA_017472365.1 of Bacillota bacterium. Taxonomy (GTDB): domain Bacteria; phylum Bacillota; class Clostridia; order Peptostreptococcales; family Anaerovoracaceae; genus RGIG446. The sequence goes on along the minus strand of JAFUQN010000077.1, from coordinate 878 downwards.
AGAAATCTTTATACGGGCTGTCAGCCGATGCATATGCACCCGGCACATAGCCTCCGTTTTTTTCATAAATCTTCTCGCGGTCCAGCCACTTATTGAAGGATCCGCAGTGATTGAACACGCCATCCAGGATGATCTTCATACCACGCTTGTGAACTTCCTCCACAAATTTGGCGAAGAATTCATCACTTGCACGTAAGTTTTCCGGATCCGCAGTGCGGACGGAATATTTTTCTGCTTTATCGTTATTCTGAGCATTCGGGGCCACCAGACCATCGGCGTCTTTCACGATCACACCGTAGTGCGGATCGATATGCTCATAGTCCTGACAGTCGTATTTGTGGTTGGACGGCGAAACAAACAACGGGCTCAGATAAAGAACCTCCACTCTCAAGCTCTGAAGGTAATCCAGTTTGTCCCAAATACCTTTGATATCACCGCCGTAAAAGCGGTCCACATCAAGAACAGAAAGCCCGGCATCCCACTTATCCACTTTCTCTACCGGGAATCCGATATATACATATTCATCCGACACAACATCATTCTTCGGATCGCCGTTGCAGAAACGATCCACGAAAATCTGGTACATAACTGCACCCTTGATCCAGTCCGGAACATGAAACCCCGGAGTGATCCGGAACATTCGGCGCAGTCTCATATCCTCGGACACACCAAGTCTGTTGTATCTGCAGACTTCATTTCCTCTTGTTATTTCAAAATAGAAGTAGAGCACATCTTCTCCCACCGGAATCTTGCACTCATAGTAGTCGAACTTTCCTCTGCTCTCTACCTTTTTTAATCCAATTTTAACGTTTAACCCGCAGATTACTGCACACACGTAGTCTGCGTCATCTTTGGCTGTTCGAAACCGCAGCGTTACT
>JAFUQN010000076.1 GCA_017472365.1 Bacillota bacterium | reverse complement strand
GCTCTGACTTGGTGTATTTCATACGATACCTCCTGATGATAATTTGTAGAGCTATGTCGACTAACCACTTCTAGTGTAGTCTTTTATAATTTGTGTGTCTACAAATTTAGGGAGGTGTCTACTTTTAGTTTACCACTGCATTGACGGTTATTGGAGGCCTAAAACCCCTGAGAATAGATGTTGATATTATACATTTCTTAGAGAATGTGAAAAATCCCTAAGAAATAGCATGTAATATTTCATAATCTCAGGAATTTGCAAAAAATCCTTAGAATTGTCGTACATGCTCTGTTTTTCTCAGGAATGAGTTACGAGAGACATAGCTTGGATCCGTCAAGAAATTCATGATTTCTACACAAACTTCCCCTTGCGTCGGGCAGTGAAATGTGGTAATATATCAATGTTCAAGACAAACTATACGTTATTGCAAAAGAGTGGGTAAAGCCCACTCTTTCGTTTTATCATGAAATACCCCATAATGAGGCAATCCGGCTTCGCCGGTTACCGGGGCTTGAACACACAACTAAATACGTTACAACTTAATATGGTAAGCTTCCGCAGTGGGCGATCACAAAAGGATGATCGGATCAGCCGCGGAAGAAAGAAAGGAAGCGAGATGGCTAAGAAAAAGATCGAAGATCTGATCCGCGACATGCTTCAGGAATTCTTTGATGCGAACGGGTATGAACTGTTCCGCACAGAATTCGTGAAGGAAGGTAAGGATTGGTTTCTTCGGGTATACATCGATAAAATGGTCGATGGGGAATACGTCAATGTTGGCGTAGAAGACTGCGAAGCGGTCAGCCGTTATCTCAGCGATAAGCTGGATGAAGAAGATCCCATCGAGCAGAACTACTATCTGGAAGTCTCCTCTCCCGGTATGGATCGTCCCTTACTGAGAGACAAGGATTTTGTGAGATTTGCCGGAGAAGTGGTGGAAATCAAGCTGTACAAAGGATTTGAAGGTAAGAAGTTCTACGAAGGAGTTCTGGTGGAAAGAAACGAAGAATTCCTGGTGATCCGCGATGAAAAGGATCAGGAATTGCAGATCCCCCGCGACATGATTTCCAAAGTAAATTTAGCAGTTATTTTTTAACTAAGGTTAGAAGGAGAAAGTAAAGAGATGAATAAGGAATTTATCCTGGCTCTGGAAGAACTGGAAAAAGAAAAGTACGTATCCAAGGATTTGCTGGTAGATGCTATTGAGTCCGCACTGGTATCTGCATATAAGAAGAACTATGGCACTTCCCAGAACGTACGTGTCAATGTTGACCGCGAAACCGGCGACATCGACGTATTCATGAGACGTGACGTTGTGGAAGAAGTTTGGGACGAATTTACCGAAGTTTCCATTGAAGAAGCACAGGAAATCGACCCCGCTTATGAAGTTGGCGATATCGTGGAATATCAGGTAACTCCGAGAGACTTCGGAAGAATCGCTGCACAGACCGCTAAGCAGGTCGTTGTTCAGAGAATTCGTGAAGCAGAACGCGGAATGATCTATGACGATTACATCAACCGCCAGAGCGAAGTTGTGAACGGTGTCGTTCAGAGAATTTCCAACGATACTCTGTTCATCAGCATCGGTAAGGCAGAAGGGATCCTGGCTCCCAACGAACAGGTAAAAGGCGAAAAGTACGATATCAATGACCGCATCAAGGTGTTCATCATGGATGTAAAGCGCACCAACAAAGGTCCTCAGGTATATCTGTCCAGATCTCATCCGGGTCTGGTGAAGAGACTGTTTGAACTGGAAGTTCCTGAAATCCAGGAAGGCATCGTTGAAATCAAGAGCGTATCCAGAGAAGCTGGTTCCAGAACCAAGATGGCTGTATGCACTCACGATGACAGTGTAGATCCGGTAGGCGCATGCGTTGGTACCAGAGGAAGCCGCGTACAGACCGTCGTTGACGAACTGAACGGTGAAAAGATCGACATCATCAACTGGAGCGAAGATCCCGGTAAGCTGATCAGCAGCGCTCTGTCCCCTGCAAAGGTGGAAAAGGTTCTGATCGATGAAGATGAAAAGGCTGCAACCGTAGTCGTTCCCGACTACCAGCTGTCCCTGGCCATTGGTAAGGAAGGTCAGAACGTTCGTCTGGCTGCAAAGCTGTGCGGCTGGAAGATCGATATCAAGAGCCACACTCAGTTCGCCCGCATCGAAGAAGAAGAAGCTGCACTGGAACAGGAAGAACTGACCGGCGGTTTCGTAGAAATCGAAGAATAATCGAGAGAATGCGAGGAGGAGTGCGGTTATGAAAACAAAGAAAATCCCCATGCGCCGCTGCGTGGGCTGCATGGAATCCAAACCGAAGAAGGAACTGATCCGCATTGTTGGAGAAGGCGAACACGATCTGAAGGTCGATATCACCGGTAAGGCAAACGGCCGCGGTGTGTATCTGTGTCCCAACAGCGAATGTTTTGCCCAGGCGAGAAAGAAGCGGGCAATTTCCAGAAGTCTGGAAATGGAAATCTCTTCTCAGGTGCTGGACCGCATATTCGAGGAGCTGAAACAATATGAGAGAACGGATTCATAGCTATTTCGGTTTCGCAAAGAAATCGAGAAACCTGATATCCGGTTACAATACCTGTCTGTATGGCATCCAAAAGCGCAAAGTGAAGCTGATGATCCTGGCTTCCGACCTGTCGGAAAATACTCTGGATAAGTTCCGGAGATTGTGTGAGAGAGAAAAAATCCAGTACCGGATCTGTCTCACAGCCGAACAGCTGTCCCTGTACGCCGGAGAAGAAGGCAAAGGGATCTTTGGAATCACGGACCAGGGATTTGCCGATGTCATATGTAAAGAGATTGATTTAATGAAGTAGAAAAGGAGGTAATTCTTATATGGATAAGGTGAAAAACCTCAATGAAGATAAAAAAGAAGTAAAGAACACCAAGAAGGAAGCACCGGCGCGTCCGTTCATGACTCCGCCGGCAGGTAAGCCTCTGCCCAAGCACATGGTGCAGGCTCCCAACGGTAAGATGATTCCTCAGGGTAAGCCGCTGAAGAAGAGCGAAGTTGCCCAGGATAAACTGAAGGAAGAAGCTGTTCAGGCTGCTCCTGCAGAAGTGAAAGAAACTGCTCCGGTGAAGAGCGAAGCGGTTGCTGAAGTGAAGGAAGTAAAGCCTGAAGTGAAGGCAGAAGCAAAGCCCGAACCGAAGAAAGAACCGGAAAAGCCGGTTACCGACTACGTTTCCAGCGGTCCGACCCTGAAGATCGTAAAGCGTGCAGTGGACATTGAACGCGAAGAAAAGGAAGCGAAAGAAAAGGCTGCTGCAGAAAAAGCTGCAAAGGCTGCAGAAAAAGCAGATCGTCCGGAAAGAGGCGAACGTCCGGCTCGCGGTGAAGGCCGTGGCGAAAGACGCGGTGACCGTCCGGAAAGAGGTGAACGTCCGGCTCGCGGCGAAGGTCGTGGTGAAGGCCGCGGTGACAGAGGTGAACGCGGTGAAAGACGCGAAGGCGACAGAAAGCCCTGGCAGAAGGGCGATCGTCCTCAGGGTGGAAGACCGGGCGAAGGCCGCGGTGACCGTCCGGAAAGAGGCGACAGAAACGATCGCGGCGACAGAAAGCCCTTCGATAAGGGAAATCGCGGCGGTGACAGATTCGCACCCAAGGATAAGGATGACGATAGCAACGATCGCAGAAATGAACGCCGCAGCGGCGGTGAAAAGAAGAAGTCCGTGCTGGTGTACGATGCACCCATGGGCCTGACCAAGTCCGGTTCCAACAAGAAGGGAAACAAGGATAAGGATAAGGAAAAGGAAGAAAAGAAGCGCGGCGGAAAGGTTATGGACCTGTCTAAGTCCGCTCCGAAGAAGCATAAGAAGGCAAAGGAAAAGGTTGAGGTCATCGAAGAAGATGTGATCGAAGTGGAAGCACTGCCGGTAGGCACCAAGGTGATTTCCGTTCCTATCACTGTTGCAGGTCTGGCAGAACAGATCGAAATGTCCACCTCTCAGATCATCATGACTCTGATGAAAATGGGTATCATGGCTAACATCAACCAGAACCTGGATGAAGATACCGCAATCCTGGTGGGCGCTGAACTGGGCGTCAACATCGTGATCAACAAAGTATTCGAAGAAGAGGAAGAAGAAGGTCTGGAAATCTTCGAAGACAAGGAAGAAGACCTGAAGCCGCGTCCGCCCATTATCACTGTAATGGGTCACGTAGACCACGGTAAGACCTCTCTGCTGGATGCCATCAGAAGCACTAACGTGACCGCTCGCGAAGCCGGCGGTATCACCCAGCACATCGGTGCATCCGAAGTAACCCTGAACGGTCAGAAGATCGTATTCCTGGATACTCCGGGTCACGAAGCGTTCACCGCAATGCGTGCCCGTGGTGCTCTGATCACCGACATCGCTGTTCTGGTCGTGGCTGCTGACGACTCCGTTAAGCCGCAGACCATCGAATCCATCAGCCATGCGAAGGCTGCAGGCGTTCCCATCATCGTAGCGATCAACAAGATCGATAAACCTGCGGCTAATCCGGAACGCGTTAAGCAGGACCTGACCGAACACGGTATTCTGGTAGAAGACTGGGGTGGTGACACCATCTGCGTACCCGTATCCGCAAAGAGCGGCGAAGGTATCGTAAACCTGCTGGAAATGATCCTGTTACAGGCAGAAATGCTGGAACTGAAGGCGAACCCCAACCGTATGGCTATGGGTACCGTAATCGAAGCTCGTCTGGATAAGACCAAGGGCCCCGTGGCAACTCTGCTGGTGACCAACGGTACCATGCAGACCGGTATGTCCGTTGTTGCAGGTACTTGCAGCGGTAAGATCCGTCTGATGACCGACTTCAAGGGTGACACCATCCGCAAGGCTGGACCGGCTACCGCTGTGGAAATCCTGGGTCTGACCGAAGTTCCCGAAGCAGGCGACGAATTCCACGCTATGAAGAACGATAAGCTGGCTCGTGAAATCGCTGAAAAGCGTCGTGCAAAGCTGCGTGAAGAAGTTCTGGCTAAGAACTCCGCGACCACTTTGGAAGCACTGTTCAGCCAGATGGCAGAAGGCGAAGTCAAGGATCTGAACCTGATCATCAAGGCTGACGTACAGGGTTCCGTAGGTGCTCTGATCCAGTCTCTGGAAAAGCTGCAGAACGAAAACGTTCGCGTAAAGATCATTCACTCCGGCGTAGGTACCGTCAACGAATCCGACGTTACCTTAGCAAGCACTTCCAACGCCATCATCATCGGCTTCAACGTACGTCCTTCCACTTCTGTTACCACCATGGCTGACAGAGAAGGCGTTGAAATCCGTACCTACAGAATCATCTACGAAGTACTGGATGACATCGAAGCTGCAATGAAGGGTATGTTAGACCCCGTATTCAAGGAAGTTGTTCTGGGTAAGATCGAAATCAGAACCACCTTCCGTGTTCCCGGTGTCGGTACCATCGGTGGGGCTTACGTTCTGGAAGGTAAGGTACAGAGAAACGCACAGATCCGTCTGGTGCGTGACGGTATCGTAGTTCACGAAGGTAAGATTTCTTCTCTGAAGAGATTCAAGGACGATGCCAAGGAAGTTGCTCAGG
>JAFUQN010000075.1 GCA_017472365.1 Bacillota bacterium | reverse complement strand
GTTTTTCAGCTCGTCATTTCAGTGTTTTTTTACGTTTTCGACACGGCGAGCCAAAATATAGTATAGCACTGGTATTCTTTACTTGTCAACGTTTTTCATGCGTATTTTCAATATTTTTTAAGGTATTTTTTGTGTATTTTCAGCGGTTTCCGGGCTTTCTTTCCTCTGCGGCAACCGCTTCGCATTTCCACCCGTTTCATCGGTTTTTCGAAGCTGCAAAAGCCCGTTTTCAGAACAGTCTCACGCGACAAAAGAAGACCTGTCGCCGGGCGGCGTCAGGTCTTCTTTCGCTTTGTGTGTATTTTATTTTCATTGTCGGATTACAAGTCGTAATCCAGGTCAGCTTCGCTGCGTACGCTATGGAATTCAGTTTCTTCGTATTCCGCAGTCATTCCTGCGATTTCTTCGAATTCGCTGCCTTCCATTGCTTCGTCCATTTCATCCTCTGCAGTTACCTTGAAGGATTCCATGTACTCTGTATTTTCACCGTAGTCCAGCTTGATGTTCTTGTAACGCTTCATAACGGTACCAGCCGGGATCAGCTTACCGATAATTACGTTTTCCTTCATACCCATCAGCTTATCGTTCTTACCCTTGATGGCAGCATCGGTCAGGACACGAGTGGTTTCCTGGAAGGAAGCTGCGGATAAGAAGGAATTGGTAGCCAGAGAAGCCTTGGTGATACCCAGCAGTACGCTCTTGCCCACTGCAGGTGCCTGGCCTTCTTCCAGAGCAGCGTTTGCTGCTTCCAGTTCATCGCGTCCGTACAGACCGCCCGGCAGCAGGTCAGTGTCACCGGCATCTTCGATCTTGCACTTGGACAGCATCTGGCTAACGATAACTTCGATGTGCTTGTCATTAATATCTACACCCTGCTGTTTGTATACACGCTGTACTTCCTTTACGAGGTACTCGTATACGCCGATCACGCCCTTCAGGCGCAGAATGTCGTGGGGATTCAGAGGACCCTGAGTGATGCCTTCACCAGCCTTGACGAAATCGCCTTCAGCAACCTTCAGACGAGCTCCGTAAGGAATGATGTAGGTACGGTCTTCTTCACCTACGATGCGTACTTCTGTCTTGTTGTCCTTGCGGCCTTCGATGGATACCACCTTACCGTCGGATTCACAGACTTCAGCAAGACCCTTCGGCTTACGAGCTTCGAAGACTTCTTCGACTCTGGGAAGACCCTGGGTGATGTCGTTACCGGCAACGGATACACCACCGGTATGGAAGGTACGCATGGTCAACTGGGTACCGGGTTCACCGATGGACTGTGCAGCAATGATACCGACAGCTTCACCGATATTGACCGGTTCACCGGTTGCCAGGTTACGGCCGTAGCACTTCGCGCATACGCCGTGTTCAGCCTTACAGGTCATAATGGTACGGATCTTGACAGATTCAATACCGGCCTTTTCGATGGCTTCTGCGGTTGCTTCCTTGATTTCTTCGTTGGCCTTGGCCAGGACGTTACCCTTGGCATCGACAACATCTTCCACGGGAACGCGGCCGATCAGTCTCAGACGCAGGGATTCAATGACTTCCTTACCATCGGTGAAGGCTCTGATTTCGATACCTTCGGTGGATCCGCAGTCTTCTTCGTGGACGATCACGTTGTGAGATACGTCAACCAGACGACGTGTCAGGTAACCGGAGTCAGCGGTACGCAGAGCGGTATCGGCCAGACCCTTACGGGCACCGTTGGAGGACAGGAAGTAGTCCATGATGGACAGACCTTCACGGAAGTTCGCTGTAATAGGAATTTCAATGGTCTTACCGGAAGCGTTAGCCATCAGACCACGCATACCGCCGACCTGTTTGATCTGGTTCTTACTGCCTCGAGCACCGGAGTGAGCCATGATGAACAGGTTGTTCAGAGATCCCAGAGAAGCCATCAGCGCATCAGCAACGTCGTCGGTTGCCTTGTGCCAGGTCTGGATAACCTTTTCATAACGTTCCATATCGGACATCAGACCGCGTCTGTAAGCCATTTCGTACTTGTTGACGGTTTCCTGAGCCTTGGCGATGATTTCCGGCTTTTCCTTCGGGATTTCCATGTCCGCAACACTGATGGTGATTGCAGCTCTGGTGGAGAACTTGTAGCCCATGCTCTTGATATTATCCAGCATTTCGGCAGTTTCTGTGTTTCCGTGTACACGGAAGCACTTATCGATGATCTGTCCCAGCTTCTTCTTATCGCACAGGAAATCAACTTCCAGGGAATAAGGATCCACGGTACGATCAACATAGCCTAAGTCCTGAGGAATCTTTTCATTGAAGATGAAACGGCCAACGGTGGATTCTACCAGTTTTCCGTGATCCCCGGGATAAGCATGCTTTCTTACCTTGACCTTGGCGTGGATACCTACAGCACCGGTCTGATAAGCCATCATCATTTCAGCGAAATCGGTGAAGATCTTACCATCGCCCTTTTCGGCCTTGGTGTCGCGGGTTTCCAGACCCGGATGGGTCAGGTAATAGGAACCCAGGATCATGTCCTGAGTCGGCGTCGTGATGGGAGAACCATCCTTGGGCGCCAGAATGTTATTGACAGACAGCATCAGGAAGCGTGCTTCCGCCTGTGCTTCTACAGACAGTGGAACGTGAACAGCCATCTGGTCGCCGTCGAAGTCAGCGTTGTATGCGGTACATACCAGCGGGTGCAGCTTGATTGCCTTACCTTCTACCAGTACCGGTTCGAATGCCTGGATACCCAGACGGTGCAGTGTAGGAGCACGGTTCAGCAGTACGGGATGATCCTTAATAACTTCATCCAGTACGTCCCAAACTTCCGGGCTCACCTTTTCTACCTTGCGCTTTGCCTGCTTGATGTTGTGAGCCTTCTTGTCCTGTACCAGCTTCTTCATGATGAAGGGCTTGAACAGTTCCAGAGCCATCTTCTTAGGCAGACCGCACTGATAGAACTTCAGTTCCGGACCTACAACGATTACGGAACGTCCGGAGTAGTCAACACGCTTACCCAGCAGGTTCTGACGGAAACGTCCCTGCTTACCCTTCAGCATGTCGGACAGAGACTTCAGCGGACGGGAACCGGGACCGGTTACGGGGCGGCCACGTCTGCCGTTGTCGATCAGAGCGTCAACTGCTTCCTGCAGCATACGCTTTTCATTTCTTACGATGATATCGGGTGCGCCCAGTTCCAACAGTCTCTTCAGACGGTTGTTTCTGTTGATCACACGACGATACAGGTCGTTTAAGTCAGAGGTCGCGAAACGTCCGCCGTCCAGCTGTACCATGGGGCGCAGGTCAGGCGGAATTACAGGAATCACTTCCATAACCATCCATTCAGGACGGTTTCCGGAGGATCTCAGTGCTTCGATCACTTCCAGACGTCTTACGATTCTAACCTTCTTCTGGCCGGAAGCATCCTTCAGCTTCGCACGCAGGTCAGCAGACAGCTGTTCCAGATCGATCTGAGCCAGCAGATCGCGGATCGCTTCTGCACCCATAGCAGCCTTGAAGCCATTGCCAAACTTGTCTCTGGCTTCTCTGTACTGCTGTTCGGTCAGAATTTCTTTGTAACCCAGGTCGGAATCTCCCGGCTCGGTTACGATATAAGTTGCAAAGTATAATACTTTTTCCAGATTTCTCGGAGAAATATCCAGAACCAGACCCATTCTGCTGGGGATACCCTTGAAGTACCAGATGTGAGAAACAGGAGCCGCCAGTTCGATGTGGCCCATTCTTTCTCTTCTTACCTTGGACTTGGTAACTTCAACGCCGCAGCGGTCGCAGACGATTCCCTTATAACGGATTCTCTTGTACTTACCGCAGTGGCATTCCCAGTCCTTGGTAGGTCCGAAGATACGTTCACAGAACAGACCGTCTTTTTCCGGCTTCAGCGTTCTATAGTTGATGGTTTCCGGCTTTTTTACTTCTCCGTGAGACCATGCTCTGATCTTCTCAGGCGAAGCCAGGCTGATCTGCAGCGATTCAAAATTATTTAACTCGTACAAGGAGCAACTCTCCCTTCTTTATAAACTTCATTTAAATGCATTAACGGATGGTTAAGCACGGATTAGAATTCATCGTTGAATTCGTCATCTAAGTCCAGAGTTTCATCGAAATCTTCGAGATCTTCCGGTTCCTTATCCATGTCTTCAGCGTCGTCTGCGGGTTCGTCATACAGATCGTCACCAACAGAATCTCTGCTCATGATGTGGTCGATTCCGCCGACGGTATCATAGTCGCTGGAATCCAGAATTTCGATTTCCTGGTTGTCATCGGACAGAACCTTGACATCCAGGCCCAAGCTCTGCATTTCCTTGATCAAAACCTTGAAGGATTCAGGAATACCCGGTTCCGGAATGTTTTCGTTCTTAACGATCGCTTCGTAGGTCTTTACACGGCCCACAACGTCGTCAGACTTCACGGTCAGGATTTCCTGCAGAGTGTAAGCAGCGCCGTAAGCTTCCAGCGCCCAAACTTCCATTTCCCCGAAACGCTGACCACCGAACTGAGCTTTACCACCCAGCGGCTGCTGTGTTACCAGGGAGTACGGGCCTGTGGATCTTGCGTGCAGCTTATCATCAACCAGGTGATGCAGCTTCAGCATGTACATGTAACCTACGGTTACGGGGTTATCGAATTCTTCACCGGTACGGCCGTCTCTCAGAACCAGCTTACCGGTTTCGGGATAGCCAGTTTCCTTCAGCAGTTCACGGATATCGCCTTCCTTAGCACCGTCGAATACGGGGGTAGCAATATACCAGTCTTTCTTCACTGCTGCCAAACCCAGGTGAACTTCAAGTACCTGACCGATGTTCATACGGGAAGGTACGCCCAGAGGGTTCAGCATGACCTGCAGCGGAGTACCATCCTGTAAGAACGGCATGTCTTCCTGCGGCAGGATACGGGAGATAACACCCTTGTTACCGTGACGGCCCGCCATCTTGTCACCAACGTTGATCTTTCTCTTGGTGGCAATGTAGCAGCGAACCAGCTTATTTACGCCCGGCGGCAGTTCGTCGCCGTTTTCACGTGTGAAGATACGAACATCAACGATGATACCGGTTTCACCGTGGGGTACACGCAGGGAAGTATCACGAACTTCTCTTGCCTTTTCACCGAAGATCGCTCTCAGCAGACGTTATTCCGCCGTCAGTTCGGTTTCAGCCTTCGTGGTTACCTTACCAACCAGAATGTCGCCGGCATCAACTTCTGCACCGATATGGATAATACCATCTTCGTCCAGGTTCTTCAGCGCTTCTTCACCCACGTTGGGGATATCTCTGGTGATTTCTTCCGGTCCCAGCTTGGTGTCGCGGGCTTCGGATTCGTATTCTTCGATATGGATGGATGTCAGTACGTCATCCATCAGCAGACGTTCATTCAGAATGATAGCGTCTTCGTAGTTGTAACCTTCCCAGGTCATGAAACCGATCAGCAGGTTCTTACCCAAAGCGATTTCACCCATATCGGTGGAAGGACCGTCGGCGATAACTTCGCCCTTTTCGATGTGCTCACCGTGGCTTACGATGGGCTTCTGATTGATACAAGTACCCTGGTTGGATCTCTTGTACTTAAGCATCTTGTACTCGTCAACGCCGTTTCCGTCATCTCTGCGGATCTTGATCTTTTCCGCATCGACGAATTCAACAACGCCGGCATTTTTACACAGGATAACAACACCGGAGTCGCAGGCAGCCTGGTATTCCATACCGGTACCTACACGCGGTGCGTCGGAGACTAACAGAGGAACCGCCTGACGCTGCATGTTCGCACCCATCAGAGCACGGTTTGCGTCGTCGTTTTCCAGGAAGGGGATCATTGCGGTCGCAACGGATACTACCTGGCGGGGGGATACGTCCATATAGTCAGCCTTGGATTTGTCATACAGACCGATTTCACCACCGGCACCTCTGGCAACGACCTTCTGGTTTACGAAGCGACCTTCTTCATCCAGGGGTTCGTTCGCCTGAGCGATGATGATGTTTTCTTCTTCATCCGCGGTCAGATACTGGATGGTCGGGCTGACGATACCGGTTTCTTTATCGACCTTTCTGTACGGAGTTTCAATGAAACCGTATTCATTGACGATACCATAGGTGGTCAGAGAACCGATCAGACCGATGTTGGGACCTTCCGGAGTTTCAATGGTACACATT
>JAFUQN010000074.1 GCA_017472365.1 Bacillota bacterium | reverse complement strand
GTAAGCAGCTGATTGAATGCGAAGCCATCATCAAGCAGTACGCACCCGCTTATACCATGGAACAAATGGAAAACGACCACGCTGACACCGGTTATGTAAATACCGACGTAGCACCGCCGCGTTTCCGTATGGCTCTGGAATACATCATCGAAGACGACGGTCTGACCGTTACTCTTCCCGCCAACAGTATCGAATTTGACGAATCTCTGTATTCCTTCGATACCGTAACCATGCTCCCCTACTTCGGAACAGGCAGCAACACCTACCTGGGCTACACCATGATCATGGACGGTTCCGGTACTCTGGTTCGTTTCGAAGACGTTAAGGATACCTTCTACAACATTGCCGGCCAGGTTTATGGCATGGACTATGCGTACCATACCATTTCCGGTCAGCACGCAGAAACCATCCGTTGGCCTGTATGGGGCGTTATGACCGACTACGGCACTACCTATGAATCCGTATACGGTCCTGCAACACCTCCGGCAGGTGCAGCAACCGATACCACTGCAGCTGCTACCACCGAAGCGGAAGTTTCCGAAGAAGTAGTGGAAGAACCTGCTGCAGAACGTATTGATTATTCCAACGGTTTCGTTGCCATTATCACGGAAGGTGACTCTCTCGCCACCATCATGAGTGAACATGGCGGCAGACAGCATCCTTACAACTCCGTATATCCCAAATTTACACCTCGTCCGAGCGACTCCTATGAACTGAACAACTCCGTATCCGCCAGCAGTGAAGCTTCTATCTGGACCGTATCTTCCGACAGAAAGTACACCGGTAAATATGAAGTACGTTACATCATGCTGACCGACCCGGAAATCGCAGAGGAAAAGAACCTGAAAGACACCTACGATACCGACTGGGTTGGTATGGCACAGGCAACCCGTGACTACTACAATGACACTGGTGTTCTGTCCAAGATCACCGATGCCAAGGAAGACATCCCGCTGTTCATTGAGACCTTCGGTTCTCTCCGTACACTGGAAAAGATTGCTTCCTTCCCGGTAGACGTAGACGTTCCCCTGACTACTTTTGAAGACATCAAGACTATGCACAGCGAACTTAAGGAACTGGGCATCAGCAACTTGAACTTCAAGCTTACCGGTTATGCAAACGGTACCATAAACTACACCACCTACCCCGCAAAGCTGACCTGGAACAAGGCAGTGGGCGGAGGAGATGGCTTCAGTGATCTGGTAACCTATGCAGCCGAAAACGATATCGGTCTGTATCCCGATTTCGATTTTGCATACGTATCCTTCACCGATGCCTTCGACGGTTTGTCCATGAAGAGAGACGCTGTCAAGACCATCGATAACCGTTACTCCGCAAGAAGGGTTTATGATGCTTCCACCCAGAGCTTTGCTACCAGCTTTGCTCTGTGTATCTCCCCCAGCGTATATGACAACTTCTATGAAAAGTTCGGTCCCGAATATAAGAAGTACAACAACACCAGCATTTCCGTTGGAACTCTCGGTACAGATCTGAACTCTGACTTTGACGAAGATGAACCGTACCACCGCGAAGACAACAAAGAAAACACCATTGACTTCCTGACACAGCTGGATGCGGATTATAACTCCGTAATGGTAGCCGGCGGCAACGCGTATGCTATGAAGTATGCGGATGTTATCACCAACGCTTCCCTGACCTCCAGCCAGTACATCAAGGCAAGTGAAACCATTCCTTTCACCGGCGTTGTACTTCACGGTTCCAAGGTATTCACCGGTACCACCACCAACATGGAAGGTGATATCAACGAATCCATCCTCCGTTCCATCGAAAACGGCGCATACCTGTATTTCACGCTGTCCTATCAGAATACCAACCGTCTGAAGGAAGAACAGCGCACCAGCAGCTACTATTCTGTAAACTACGAAATCTGGAAAGAAGACCTGGCTAAGTACTACAACACTCTGAACGATGCACTCCGCGATCTGCAGATGTCCTACATCGTAGACCACGAATTCATCGCAAGTAACCGTGTACCCGACCCGGATGAAATCGAAGCTGACGCAGCAACCGTTGCAGCTGCCGCTAAGGAAAGAGCTGACGCACTGGCTGTGAAGGAAGAAAAGATTGAACGCGCAAAGCGTCTCCAGACCCGTCTGCTGGCCCAGGGCCTGATCACTGCTGACGATCTGGTAGAT